>JAYUOW010000053.1:0-18578 GCA_043760555.1 Betaproteobacteria bacterium | reverse complement strand
CCCTATTTACGGGCATCTCCAAGGCATTGATGAGGTTGGTTTTTGCAGTAGAGTTTGCAGTTTTCATGGGGCACCTTTGTTCTGGGTGATTACAACTATTTTTGCGACAGCGGGAATTAAACCTTACTCAAAATCACAGCGGATATTGGAGCTAATTTCGTTTCGACCATATTCATAAATTGCGATATTCGAGCTATTACGCACGTAATTCCACTGCGCCTTTAATGCGCATTTGGATTGAAAGCGCCAGTTTGCGCCCAAGCTTATATCGGTAGATTTATCGCGTCCAAACTCAACTTGCGTCGCGCGGGCAAAGGCGGTTTTATCGCGCCTTTCCACGTAGCCTAAACCTGAAAACAAATAGGTTGTTGGCGATACCGAATATTGTCCGTAGGCGCGCAAGCCAGTCATGCGCTTGGATTTATCCGCTTCATTGTCAGCCAAGCGTCGCACTGCCGTATCACGGCTGACAAACGCGCCAATATTAATCATCGGTTGCCCAGCGCCCGCAAAGGTGCGGGTGAGAGAGCCGGAAACAGTCGCGCTATTGATGTCTTCAATATTGTTAGTTGGGAAGCGAATTTGGCTATAGCCCAAACCAACGCCCAGCATGGTTTTATCACTAACCGTAAAACGATATTCACCGTTTGCACCTTTGGTAGTGCGGTCGTTGTAAGGCCGTGGCTCACCTGGAGCGAGGCCTTTTTGATTCAGCCGTCCTAAGTTAGCGGTGAGGCGCAATTGGCTGGAGTCAGTACTGCGCATCACGCCACCGCGTGCTTCGATATGAGCCGAATTAAAATCAGAATACTTGCTGTAAGCACGACCCTTAATTTCGCCCGCGCCAACCAGCGCCCAGCCTTCACTAATTGGCTTAGACAAATCAACGCCGAGCGCCGCGCCAAAATACGGGGCTTTGCGCTGAATCGAGTTTCCGGTTGGCGATACGCCCGTCAAGTTGAACGCAGATTCAACGGCCTTCGTAAAGTCGCCCGGCACACCGGTGATATTGCTGTCATAGCCCAGTGAGGCTTCACCATAAGCCATCACGCTACGCACCTTCGTGCGCTGGCGGTCTGCAATGGCTGCCAAATAACGGTCGATGGTAACTAACGCCGCACCGGGCGGATTGCTCTGGCGCAAGTTTTCAAACGTCGATTTCGCGATGTCGAGTGCTCCTGCCGTAAAGTAGGCGCGGGCTAAATCCATCTGCGCACCCGCATTGCGCGGGTTTACTGCTAGCACGCGTTCAAACGCGATAATGGAATCATCAATTTTGCCGCTGTCCAAGGCTGCCACGCCAAGCAAATAGTCGAAATCCACCATACCGGCCAAACGCCCTTGTTGGGCTGCTAGCTCGACAAACGCCTGCTTCGCATTACCTTCAGCCAAGAGTTTTTGCGCCCGTTGCATGAGTGCCGCTTCAATGCTCTGCGCAGTGCTAATTGTGGGCGCTGCCAACATCACACCGCCGACAAAGCACAATGCGGCGATCCACCTGCCCGATGGCTTTTTTTGGGGGGGGCTCATGGAGAGTGCGTTGTGCATATTTGTCGCGTCGCATTTTGAGAGTGCATTCCGCTTCAACTTTATTGTCATCATTGTCCTCGCCCACTTTTTCGTGATTTACTTAACAGCGACGCCGCATTTATACGCGGTGCATCGACCATAAATATAGGGAAATCGATCATTTTTAGTGCAGCAACTTACTTGCTTACGTATTCAGAAAAAACATTTAAATACAGCGCTTGATGCTTGAATACAAACAATAAATTGCCAAATTACAAACACGCTACGAATGATAATATGCTTCCCACACGAGCTTGTAAACTGCGAACACTAAAAATAGCGCCCAACAGCCGCGAATCGTATGTTCACATGTTACAAACGCAACAGTCGCCGTTGTCATGCAAAACCGCACAGTCATGCAAATTAAGACTTTTTAGCCAGTTAATAGAGCTGCCACCAGCTTGTTTTTGTTATCGCTACATTAAAGCAGAGTTGTCAATACCAACGCCATACCGCGTTTGCGTTTTTTATCAGGCGCGCATCATGACCGTACCAAATATAAAGTTACGTCAACAATATAGTGTTGCTAAAATACCCTGAAGACACCCTAAATACGTGCTTCTTCAGGGCATTGAATAACCAACATACGATACTTATACCCTCATAATGTACGCCAAAATATAAAATTTAGCTACAAAATACCGAGCATTTAAAACCATTAACGCTACCCCTCCCGTTTCAGCTGATACACTTGCCACGGCGCTTGAGATACACTAACGGTCATAATATTACGTTTCAGAAACATCTTCTAAAACGGCGATCTCAACATGTCTTTAAAATCTCACTCAGCCGCACTACCTGCCAGCGTTACCGTGCTACTCAGCGCCGTACGCGAAGGCAGCGCAGACGCCACCGGCCAGCTTTACGCCATGCTCTATCCTGAAATTAAGCGCCTTGCGCGCACGCGTCTGTACGCTGCGGGTGGCGTGACCAGCTTAAATACCACGGCTCTCGTCAACGAAGGCTTTTTGCGCATGGCCGACCGCGAGGGCTTATGCGGCGAATCGCGCGCGCAGTTTTTTGCCTATGTGGGCAAGGTGTTGCGATCGGTGGTGCTCGATCACCTACGGGTGAGCGCTGCGGAAAAGCGCGGCGGAGATTGCCTGCATGTCACGCTATCGCACGCTGAATCTATCGCCGCCGTGGGTCGGGATAATTGGTTTTTGCTAGACCATGCTTTAGAACACCTTAAAGCGATGGACGCCAGCTTGTATGAGTTAGTTGAGCTGCGCTATTTTGCAGGGCTGTCAGTGGCTGATATTGCTGCCATGCGCAATGTAGCAAGCCGCACCATCGACCGTGACTGGGTGAAAGCTAAAACCCTGCTCGAAACCCTCGTAGAGCGCCCTGCATGACCGCTCAATCGGCCAACGATACTTGGCAACGCCGCTCAGCATTGTTTGATGCCGCCTGCGATATGCCTGAAGACGCCCGTAATACGTGGCTTTCCAGCCTATCAGTTACCGCCCCTGACGATGCTTTGGCATTAACAAAAATGCTCAAAGACTTCGATAACGCAAAGGTACAAACCGATACAAACTTAAATTTGGCTGGTGTACCTGCCCAGCAATTTACCGCGCACTTAGATAGCGCAACCGGCACTACCAACCAACATTTAGCCGCCGGTGAAACCGTCGGTGCGTGGCAGCTCATCAATAAAATTGGTGAAGGTGGCATGGGCGAAGTGTGGCTGGCCAAACGCGCTGACGCCACGTTTGAAGGGCTAGCGGCCATTAAATTTTTACGTGCCGATATTAGCGCGTCAAATTTGGCATCCAGCACTGGGCAGAGCCAAATTGTTGATCGCTTCCTGCGCGAGCGCCGCTTGCTCGCGCGCTTAACGCACCCCGGCATCGCCCGCATGCTCGACGCGGGTACGCACAAAGGCGAGCCGTATTTGGTGATGGAACACATCAACGGCACGCCGTTCACCGCATGGGCACGGACGCACGGACCGCGTGTAATTGACCGCGTAAATTTAATCTTAAAAGTCTGTAGAGCCACAGAACACGCCCATAGCCAGCTAATTATCCATCGCGATTTAAAGCCCAATAACGTGCTGGTAAACGCCGCTGGTGAGCCGTCGCTACTAGATTTTGGTATTGCCAAACTTATAATCGAAAGTGAGGAAGATGTAGACACCCAAACCGCACTCACCCGCCTAAATGGGCGCGGCTACACGCTAGGGTATTGCGCGCCGGAGCAAATAACGGGTGAGGCTACCAGTGTTGCCGTAGATGTCTTTTCAATTGGCGTGATGCTGTTTGAAAGCTTGACCGGCAGCTTGCCGTTTAAAACCGAGGGTGGCCGCGCCGCTATTGAACACGCCATCATCCACACCGAAGCACCCAGCATCGGCAAAATACTAGATGCTTCAAAACGCCCTATTTTAGGGCATCTTGAGCCTAGCCTTGGGTTGCAGCCCATTGACGCCAACAATGCACGCGGTGATTTAGAAGCCATCGTTGCCCGTGCGCTGCGTAAAAACCCCGCTGATCGTTACCTCACAGTCAGCGCATTAGCCAGCGATTTACACCGCTGCTTAAACAATCAACCCGTATTGGCTAGGCGCGGCAACTGGCAATACATGACTACACTTTGGCTCAAGCGCAACACGGCTATAGCCGTTGTGGCCACGGCCGCCTTTGCCGCCGTAAGCGCGGGTTTGGTCGTCGCGTTGACGCAAACCAGTCGGGCGAATGATGAAGCCCTGCGGGCTAATGATGCCGCCGCGCGCGCCAACTTGGAAACCAAACGCGCAGATAGCGAGCGCGAAACCGCCGTCGCCCAGCGCCGCTTAGCCGAAATTGCCACCGCCCAAACCACGTCCGCGCTGGCCGATAGTGAAGCCGCCAAAGCCAACGCCATCCATGCTGAAAAACTAGCTGAACAAAGTGCCGTAGCCGCGCGTGCGTCCGCCAAGCTTGCGAGCACCAACGAAGCTAAATCGCGGCAGGCGGAAGTTGCCGCAGCAGCTGCAAGCCAAGCCGCGAAGTCTGAAGCGGCTAAAGCCAAGGCCGTCAGCGCCTATCTCACCACACTTTTTGAATCGGCCGACCCTGAACGTGCGAAGGGCGACAAATTGACGCTGCGCGAGGTGCTCGACACCGGCACTAAAAACCTGACCACCCAATTTGCTAGCGAGCCGGAAACCTTAGCCCAAATGCAATCGGTGTTGGGCAGCACTTACGCCTCGCTATCTCAACCCAAAGCCGCATTGCCGCTACTAATTGCAGCCAGCAAAGCGGCGGCCAGTCGCGATGGGGTAAAGTCAGTGGCTTACGCTCGTGCACGCTTCGCGCAGGCGCTGGCAGAATCCGATGCCGAGCTATTTGCTGATGCCAACCTTAGCTATGAAGCCTCGATACCAACGTTGACCCCAATTGAGTCTGCAACCGGTGACGTGATGCTGCGTGGCATAACCAATTGGGCAGGCGCACTACAAAAACAAGGCAAGTATGCGCAGGCCGAGCAACTACTCGACAATTTGCGCGCGAAGGTAATTGCCGCGCACGGAGATAAAAGCTGGGCGTTTGTGGAGGTTGAAAACACCCGCGCCGTGCTGTATTCAAGCCAAGCAAAACTTAAAGAAGAAGGCGAAGTATTAAGAAGTATTGAGCCACTTTTAGGGTATCCCCCGATTGGTCGCAAAAAAGATGCGCTCACTATTCGCAGCAATCTCGCCGTTACGTATATGCGCACGGGAAATTTAGACGAAGCCAGCCGTCGCCTAACCGAAGTGGTCGCCGATGGCGTGACATTGCTGGGCGAGGACGCGGAAATTACCTTGCGGTTGATGTGGTTTTCAAACGACATATTGCGCCTGCGCGGCAAATACACCGAATGCGCCGCGCAATTCGCGCGGTTAGGCAGCTTAAGAGCACGCGCAAGTGGCGAAACCAACCCACTCACCGTGGACGTATTTTCAAAAGCCGCTTATTGTGCCCAACTGGCAGGCGACAATACCTTAGCCAAAGCCATGTTTACCCGCGCCACCACCAGTCTCACGACGAACGACGAACCGCCGCAGCGCAACGTGCTGCGCACCTTAAGCGCACTGCTTTCTATAGCCGTTGATCGCGACGATAGCGACGCGAGCGAGGCAGTCGCAACTATTGCCCCGCGTGCGCAGCGCTTAGCCCGCGCATTGAATTTAACCCCCTCAGCACCAGAAAACTTCTTTATTTCTTCGGCTGGCGCAATAACTTTAGCGCAACAAGGCAAAATTACTGAAGCGCTGGTGGAGATAGAAAAGCTCCTCAAAATACCTGCTTATGTGAACGTTCCCAGTTTGCGGGGCATCAAAACCTATCTGCTCGCACTCGATGGGCAATTTGACCAAGCCGCCATCGAAATGGCCACTACGCGGCCAATCGTTAAAGCCCGCTTCGCTGCCAGTCATCCCACCAACTTCACGTATGACTATGTGGAAGCTATGGTTACCGCCCGCGGCGACAAAGCCGCCGCCGCCGCCGCGTTGGCCACCTTGGAAGCCCGAGCCGGACGCCGCGCCAAGCTACCGCTATCAACGATTTGGTTCGGGCTGTAGCTGGTTTTAAACGCTTTTTTCACCAAACAATAGGCTGAAGACGCCCTAATTTCGGGCGTCTTCAGCCTATTTTATTTTGCTCTTTTGCAGCCGTAAAACCACACCGAAAAACAAATGTCGTACTTTTGGCAGTCACTACGTCTTAACGATTGACACACCTTTTTGTGTCCATCCCTTTAAGGAGTAGCCATGATTGCCATTGCCAAACAAACTATGCGTTTTTGGAAGCCGCTAAAAGCCGCCATACTGAGCTTAACGGCGCTGTTCGCCGTTACCGCCGTAGCGCCTGCGATCTCGCAAAGTACGCCACTTAGACCACCGATACCGGCTCAAGGCACGGTCGCGACACCTACGAATAAACCCGTCGCTGTCTCAAACTTGCGGATTCAAAATTTAAAAATCAACGGCAATTTGGTCGATTTACGCGCACTGCCCGATAACCAAATATTAAAGGCAGCGTCAGGCAAATCAATATCAGTTGCACGTATGAAGCAACTTGAAACACGCTTAAACACAGCGCGACCAATAATTGTGGCGCAAAAAAATCAATCATTGCGCAGCTTAACGGCTACGCCCGCTGGTACTCGCATTGCGCTGCCAAATGGGCGAATGACCAATAGTGCGCAGCTATCGCAAATACAAAAAATCTATGCGCGTTTGGGTGAAAAACGACTCACCAAACCACTGGCAATTCCTGTGTCGCAGCCAAACGTCCCAGCCAGTGGCACGGTAGGTGCTGATTTAACCATGGCGCAAGCACTTACGCGCCCTGGCTCGGAACTTATACAGGTAGGAAAGTATAAATTTACTGCCGAGCAACTTCGCCTAATCGACGGCCAGTTAAAGGCAAGTCGTGACCCTCGCGGCTTGGTTGATCGCATGAACGCAGCACCAGCTTTTGGAGCTCGCAAATGATAACGCTACTTTTAAAACACCAACTACCAATGCGGCGCTGGTTGATCGGTGCATTACTCGCCGTAATCAGCGTTATCGCCGCGCCTCAACAAGCGCAAGCGATGAACGCAATTGAAGCAATGGATAAAGTATGTGGGTTGGCCGACGGCGCAATTTGCGGCCCTGCCTACAAATCAGTTTCCAATAACTGCTTTCACAGCAGTGATGAATTAGCGTGCGCAATTAGCATTGTAAGCGCAGTTAGCGGTAGTGATATTCCTTCAACGGTGGACGTGATTTTGAATTGCGCCCAAGAAGGCTTACCCATTAGTCAAAAATGTTTAGCGCTACTAAATGGCACTGGCCTTGACACCACCAAAATAAATGAAGCGCAAAAAATTATTACCCACTGCGCGTCTATCCTGACCGCAAGCGGGGCAACAGATGCCATTGACGATGCCATTGTGTGCGCCGATATGGTGTTAGATTCGTCCATTGCCAAAGACGCTGAGCTAAGTGTACCAAGCTGGGTAAATTCGCTGTTTGATGTATACATGGCGATTCGCGATAAAGACTTTTGGATGCTGCTGGCAAAGGTGGGCGAGACGGTGGCTTGCGCATTGATTGACTATTTTTTGTGCGTCGACCTTTGCAGCTATTTGGGGGAAATTTATGCTGCGGGCAAAGCCGTGGTCGATACCGCCAATGACATCGGCCAAGGGAAAACGCCAGACTGGGTGCCCGCACCCATAAAGTCCGCGCTCAACAGTGTTAGAAAGTCATGCGACGCCACAATGCCCACTACAAAATACCATGAATTATATTTTGCACCAGCCATTGATACGGTGGTTGTCGGTATGCAGAAGAACCTAAGCGCGGACTCTTGGACACCCGTTGTCAAACCACGTTGGAATCAATGCAAAAACTACTATCACACGCGGTCCTTCGCGCCGCACGACTGGTGCAAAAATGGCGAAGCTGTGGCGCAAGAATATTGCGATCGTATTCGGGACAATATGTTTCATCCTGCGGTGATGCATCGCTACTTTACGGTTGCATTGGTAAACCGCTATCCGCAGCTTGCCGTCATTGAAGCCGCAAAAATTCAAACCCAACTTCCCGCTGGCACGCCGCTTATGCGTACCGTGATTATCAACGCACTTGGGTTACGTAAAGTCAAGTTGAGCACCAAAAATGCGGATGGCACAGTGAGTTCCGTTTTAGCTGACCCGTCAAGTTATCCGGGCTACCTGGATTGGGGAACTGCCGGCAGCACTTCATTTGCACGCGCCGAAACCTTTGTGCGCGAGCCCTATTTCAAAGCAGTCGCGAAAGGCAGCCACAACACAGGTATCGTTTACTATGACTTCCCCCTAAACATTGATGGTGCTGCGCAAGAATGGCTTTCGGTTGAAGTCCCGAAAGCGGCAAAAGCAACCAAAGCGGTACTCGACAACCTAATCGCAACCGGCTGCAAAGTAGCAAATGGACAATTTTTATGCGACACAGTTGCAGAAATAAATGCGTGCCGCACGATATTTGGCGGTGGCGACATAGATGACAACCCGTGCGCTGAAAATAGGGGAACTTCTGCACAAGTTGAAATGCTGCGGTGGCATAAAGAAAAACGCTTCCAAAAAGCAAATGTGGCGTGCTCATACGACATTTTGTGGAACAGCAACGCCATAGGTTGCGACTCTCCAGCCGACGTATTGGCATGCGATGCCATGTTGCGTAAAGAGTATGCAGTCACCGGCATAATGCCCAAAAAAGGCGTGATGGATTGCCAACACCGCATCACGCCCCAGAAGAAAAAATGGGCAGAACTCATGCCGCAACTAGCAGAAGTGCTTACGCCAGGGTTTGTGCTCAATTTAAATTTGAATACTCCAACGCCACCCTCAAACACGAAGTATCGTGCTTGCAAGGTGGACGCCACTGACCCGCTAATTGCCCGCTGTCCGGGTGACCCAATTGCGTCGAGCCATCAAAACTTTAAATTGGCAGAACAATTAATGGGCAAGGGAAATGCCGATGAATGCACGGCAGCAGAAGCAGCGCGCAGCCCACATTGGGTAGAAGCACCTTGCGTAATTTGGGATCGCAAATCGGCCGTCATATCGGTTTCCGGAAACCCTGCTGGCACCGCCGGTACCACAATAAATATTGTGCCGCCGGGCGGAAAACTGCCGCAGATTGCGCCGCGCCCGCTACAGGCTCCCCCCACACCTCCCGCACCAACGCCTGCATTTAAGCCGCCGCTACAGGCACTGGTACCACCACCGACGCAGCCGATTATCAGCGCTTTAACGCCACCTGCTCCGCCGCTACCGGCACCGCCTGCACCTAAGCCGCCCGTTGGTACCTTTGAACCAATCATACAACCGCTAACACCACCACCTGCTCCTCCGTTACCGGCACCACCTGCGCCCAAACTACCAGCGCCCGCATTTAAGCCGCCGCTGCAGGCGTTGGTGCCACCACCGACGCAGCCTATTATCAGCGCTTTAACGCCACCACCTGCTCCGCCGCTACCGGCACCACCTGCACCTAAACCTCCAACGCCTGCATTTAAACCGCCGCTGCAGGCGTTGGTGCCACCACCAACGCAGCCGACCCAGCCTACGATAAGCGCTTTAAATCCACCCGTCGGCGCCATCGCAAAGCCAATTGACAAGCCAATCGCAATTGATGGTTGCGTGTTGTTTCTAGGCCGTGCGACGGAGCTGCTGTGCAATACCGATAAAAGCTTCGAAGCATGCAAGCCCTTGGTCGATAGCGGAAAACTGCAAACTTGCCGCCGCACTTCTACCGACGTCTATAAGAAGAAATAGTTGCTTTTTATGCTTGAAGATGCCCTATTTTAGGGCGTCTTCAGGCAATTAGAGGATAAGCTAAAATGTCAAATTCAACACCTTTTACTCAAAATTTATCGCAAGTTATTTTTGAACGAAATGCGGACTATCCATCCGGGTTATTGGCACCGTCGATATTCCTGATCTTTGCATTTGGCTTTTTGATGCTTGCGTTTTTACGGCGCAAGCCTATTGAAGCGCAGTTTAAATTTTTGCGAAACAACACCACCTTTATTCCCAACCCGCCGCTATGTTTAAAAATTGCAGGCTTCATCACCATCTTAGGGCTGGCTGGAAGCGGACCGCAAGTGTGGGGTTGGTGGACGCTACGGCAGGATTTGCAGCAAGAAAAAATTAATGTTATCGAAGGCGTGCTCACCAAAGCCGAAACTTGGCAAACGAAAGGGCGTCGTACAGAGGACACTGTATAACCCACGAGCTAATTGAAGTGGCTGGCAAAGAAATTAGCTACCAATCAAATGAGGTCGGTGCGCCCTTCCCGCTTGTTGCAAAAAATGGCGGCTTGCTTACTGTGGGCAAACTAGTGCGCCTTACTTTCGCGGGTGACGCCATAATCCGTATCGAAACCCCAGCAATCCAACCGTAGCTTAAATTTTTACAACCATAAGGAATTATTATGAAAGCTTCCATCACAGCAATCACCACCCTCACCGCGCTGGTTTGCGCATTATCTGCCGTCCCCGCTTTTGCCGCTAACAAAATTACGCAATCCCTAAAAACCACCATCAACGGCGCGGTATTTGAAAGCGATGACAACGGCATTACTTACCTTATCCCCACCAAAGGCACGCTGAATTTAATAGCTTCAACCAAGGGCGCATCAGCCTATCCGCCGCCAAAAGCGCTCAGCGATCGACTAAGTATTGTGTGTCGCGGTTTTGAGTTAGTGCCTATTGTGTTTAGTGCAAACGATTTCGATTCAAAAGTCTGCGAAGCACGGTTTTATAAAGGCCAAAGCCGTAAACCATTTGGTGATCCTGAAGCTGAATTTAGCGTAATTGAAGGCAAAAATACGCTCGAAATTACTTCCGTTAAAGGCAAAGTGATTGAAGGTAAATTTTCATTTGAAATGCAGGAGATAAAAACCAAAGCGAAGCTGACAATGATTGAAGGCACGTTTAAGGCTGAAGACCGGCAGTATTGATGCCGTTAGACTGGCCGAAGAAGCTCGTATTTAGGGCATTTTCAGACATATGATTGTTTAGGAAATATTTCGATTCAAAATCGAAGTGCAACTTTTTTCACGTTATTAGCGCGCAAATTGCGGCACTGGTTGATGATTTGCGCAAACGTGGCAAACGTAGGTCGGGTTAGGCGCGTTGTTTGCGCCGTAACCCGACGCGGCGGTGAATGCGTCGGGTTACACCCTCAAGGGGTGCCAAGCGGCAAAAAACGCCTAACCCGACCTACTCTCTTTAACCAACGCTCATCAAAGATTCATCCTTTTCCAACGCTGCTCAACGTTGCGCATCGAACTTGAATCAACTATTTATTTAAAAATATTTGTCGGATTTTTCCGCGATGTTACGTCTTATCTAATAGCCCTCTGTTTGCTTGCTCGCAGAATGAACTTTCAACTCGTCGCCTTTAAGGAGATTCAATATGTGTAAAAAACAATTTTTTCGGCAATCCATCCTAAGCACTTTGGTACTGCTCGCCACCACGGGAGTGCAAGCCCAAGGCACACCCCTAAGCACGCCCTTAAGCGCACCCATGCAACCCAATCAACCTTTGCGTACGACAGTGGCAGCACCACAGCTTTCTAATTCAGCTCCCGGAGCCATACAGCCCACCATAAACGAATCGTTAAAAAACCATGGCGTTTTATTTGCAGCCCCTTCCATCACCGTCAAGCAAATTGAAGTAAAGCCTACCGAGTTTCCACCCGTTGCAGCCAACCAATATAAGGTGGGGTTTGAATGCACCATAAAAGTAATACCACCACCAAAAAACCACTCGGAATATCCACGTTACACCTGCTTTATCGATCAGCCGCGCACAACAACCTTGAATGCATTAACCATAGACCGTGTAGATGGCTGGCCAAGTGCCGACGGCGTCACTTCAAAAATTGTGATGCTGGCAAACAAGCAATCCGAAAAAAATCCAAAGCCTGGCCGCATTCGCACCGCGTTTCAGCTAATGCATGAAACCTCCCCCACCGTTTCTAAGCCAGTGTTGAAAGACTTTGTTTATGCAGATGGGTTGCTTAAAAAATAATGCCTTACGGCACAGCGCAAAGGAGCATCGATGGATAAACTTTTTCATGCTGCGCGGTGCGCAACAACGTATCCCACGCACCTACTCGGGATGCTGGCGATGCTATCGGTGCTGCTCGTGCACACCTCCACAAACGCAGCAGAACCGCCACGTATCCCCGTCATTCCGTTGGTGCAAGGCCTTACCACCGTAAGTGCCGTGCCGCGTGCGTCGGGCGATGAAGAGCAAATTATGACGGTAACTGCAGCCACCCCTGCGCTCACTACGTTCAGCGTTGAATTTCGCACCTTGGTAGGTGACAAGATTGAGTCGACAACCAAAACCCGCCAAGTGCGGCGCGAAGATTTTGTGGGTTCAAATCGACTTAATTTGGTGTTTCAAGACGGCGACGCAACGCTGTTTCCCGGCGCTACGCTTTCGCAGCTTTCATTCGCATCGCTGCAGCAATTAAAAAACGACGGTAAGGTATCGCTCATCGTTGGCACCATTGCTAACTACAGCGAACAAGAATCCCCTGCCAGCATTATGGCCGTTGCCGCTGGTCGCAAGTATTTTCGCGGCACGCTCGAACGCGTGGGAACTGCACCCGTGCCGCTCTCGGTGCAGGTAAACGGCGTGACGGCGGTGCTGCCGACTATTCACGGCAAGGGATTGTTTAGCGTCGGGGACGAACGCATGGAAATTGCAGTTTGGGTGCTTGATGATGCGCAGAACCCAATGGTGTTGAAGTCGCAGCAGGGCAAGAGTTTCGGCCAAACCGTGCGCATTAATTTTCCAACGGCTAAGCTACAAACCGTCACCCTTCAACAGGCTTTATCCAGCGGAAATTGCCGTACTAACTTAAACGGTATTTACTTTGATTTTGCGAGCGCCACGTTGCTGCCGCAATCCACGCCCGCGCTACAAGCGGTAGCCGATCTGCTGGCGGCAAATCCAAATTGGAGCATACGCGTTGAAGGCCACACCGATAACGTGGGTGGTGACGCGCAAAACGCGGCGCTGTCTACGCGTCGCGCCAATGCCGTGCGCGACACCCTTGCGACCGCCCACAAAATCGCGGCGTCGCGGTTGCAGGCAAGCGGTGAAGGCGCAAAACGCCCAGTGGCCAGCAATGATTCGCTTGAAGGCCGGGCGGCTAATCGCCGCGTGGAATTATCGCGCAGTTGTAGTTAGCGCTTAAATTTGTATTACGTCATTACTACTTAAGGACACACGCCATGAAAACCACCGCGTCTGTATTGCTCCTGCTAGCGTTGCTCACCAGCTGCGGTGAGTCCAAAGATAAGCCAACGGCAACCGACACCTCGTCCACCGCTTCTGCACCCGCTGCTTCAGCGTCAGCCAGCACCGCACCCGACCCCCAAGACCCGTGCCGACTACTAGAAATTAAAGAAGTTGAAGCCGTGCTGGGTGCGCCCTTGGTCACCCCGCCCTATCGTGGTGGTCAGGCCATTGGCGACCGCGCCGCCATTCCCGATAAAGACGGTGCGGCCTGCTGGTACTTCACCGCGGAGGGCAAAAACCTAACCGTTAAAGCGGAATGGAAAAACGCGGGCGCGATTATGGCCGGTGTCGGCGGCTATTTGGCCAAAGCCGAAAAAGCCGCAGGCGGCATGTTAAAGCTGCAAGACGGCACCGCACTGACCGGCGACTGGGATGAAGTGAAGGTGTTGGGCTGCTGCGATTTTATGGCCTTGCAGGGCGACAGCATGGTAGAAATTGATTTTGGCGGCAGCTTAACCGTGAAGGCCGCCGATGCGGGCGGGCTGGCCAATACAGCACTCGGGCGGTTGACCAAACCGCTGGCCATTGATGGCAGCGCCGCGCTCACTTCCGGCTTAAAACGCATTTTGGCACGCTACTCGTCCGCTGACCCATGCAGCCTTTGGACGGATGCCGACATCACCACATTGTTAGGTCCGCTGAAGGGCAAACCCGAGCGCAGCGACAACACCTGCACCCGCACCTTCACCAATAAGCAAGGCCGCGATGTAATGTTTATGACCATGGTGACGCTATCAAATGGCTACCGCAATTTTCGGCGCGAAAACAACACCTTCGCCGCAGTCACTGCAAACATTAACGCCATGGGCGACGGCAGTGTGCGGTTAAAAGACGCGAAGACCGTCGATGGGCCATGGGAAGCCGCTGTAGATAGCCCAATTATGTTCACCACAGTGGCCAAAGACGCCCAAATTGCGGTGCGCCACGGCGGGTTGAGCCGCGAAGAATTGACGGCCTTGATCGGCCACGGTTATGCCAAAATTCAAGCGGGGGCGAAAAAATGAGGTTCAAAAAACTAATAGCAACGCAACTTACAATGCACTGGTTATCGGCGGCAATGTGGCTTATGCCGGTGGTTTTAACATCGACGCTCGCGTCGTCATCCGCCCTTGCATTTGAGCCTGTAAACGCACCCGTAACCGTAAAAGTGTCGCCCGACGTAGCGCTCGTAAAAAGCAAAGTAACGCTGAGCGGCACGTCGCTTATAGTGGGCAAAAATAACGAAGTGACGATTGCGGTCGCGCCGGAAAGTGGCGCTGCCCAGCCCCCGCCAGTCAAGTTAACAGCCAAAATAGATACAACTGGCAATTTTAAAACTGAGTTTAGCGCCAACACTGAAGGCAAATTTAAAATTATCGTCACCGCGCCAGACGGCAAGGGCAGCGCTAATGCAACCTTGCAAGTGGCAACACCGCTGGCTGCAGCTGGCTCCCAATCGGCATCCGCCAATGCGCTAATTGCCACGATGCAAAAAGGGCAAACGGCTGGAGACGCCCAAATTGCGGCGCTTCCGCCGTCACCCGCGAAGGACGAATTTCAACAAAAATCGGCAGAACTAAAGAAAAAACTGGCTGAAATTCCTGCGGCGCAAAAACAATATGAGGATGCCTTGGCCAAAATCTACGATCTAGGTACCAAGTATCCCGAAAGCCTACCGGCACTAAAACCTTTGTTTGATGCGTTAGCCACTGCCAATGAAGCCATCAAAGCGCAGAACGATAGCTTTGAAAAGCGCTTGGCACAAGGTGCCAAAAAGAATGTCCAATGCGACAACATAGAGGCCGCTACGGAAGCCTTCTCCGCTATTTCTACCAGCATGAATATGATTGGCAGCCCATGGGCTATCTTGAAAAATTGGGTAATAGACAAAGGACCTGGAAAATTGGTCGACACCATGAACCTAAAAACCGATGCGGCGAAATTTCACGCCACGCAATCTATTAAGCTCAGCGCCAGCGTTTTGGTTGGGGGCGCAACCGGCGGACCCATAGCGGCCAGCGCTGCGGTTATCGGCTTTGCTGGAGACCTTGGCCAATTTTGGACGCAACTAAAATTTGCGAAGTATTGCGAAAAATTTGAAGGCCCCGTCTACGCACAATATCGCTCCGAATTTAGGCACAAATCAAAGCCCTACTTCACCTATAAATTCGATTTGCGCGGCAAAATTCAACTGCGCTATGCGAAGGACGCGGCGCGGAAAGCGGACGATCCTATAGCGCTTACCGGTCAAATAGAAGGCACGCTAGTCACAACCGAATACGCCGAAAACGCCATCATTATTAATCCTGAACTTGCAAGCCGCGTACTGCTCCGTAAAGTAATCGGCGCGCCGGGTGTGCGATATTTAGAAGACGTCGGCACAATGGCCCGACTGGCGCTACCGCAAGGGTTTTACATCCCCGTAAAAGGTGAATTACATAAAGGCAAAATTACGCTCAAGCTTGAAGAAGCCACCAAAGACCTGAGCGATGCGATTCAAGCCCAAATTTTGTACGTGTTTATGGAACCCTCGCTCCCCATTCCGAGCGTGCAACAAGTCAAAGCACCGTTGGAAAAAGCGCAATTTATTTTTAGTCGCGGCATGCGCGCCAAACCGGAATTTGAGGTTGTGACCAGCAAAGATAAGATGCAAATTGAAAAAACCTTTAAACGCACTGAAGATATGAAAGACGCCGATGTTTTTATCGAATGGAAAGTAGACGTTAAAGCATGTAATCCGGGCTGTTTACCCTCGCTTTACTTCAGCAAAGCCAAGTAAATGTCGCATTTTCGCCAGCTACTGCGTCTTAATAAGTGAACCGCATTTAAACCAACATTCTAGAAAGTCAAAAATGAAAACATCATTCTTTTTAAGCAACATCTTAAGCCTCACCTGCCTCGCAATAGCCGCAAATTGCACAGCGGCAACCCCCGAAAACATGAAACCTGGCAACTATGAATACGTAACCAAAACCGAAATGTTTGGAATCACCATTCCCGTCTCGTTCAAACAATGTGTAACCCAAAAAGACATTGATTCAAACAGCGCCTACGTCAATCAACAAGGGCAAAAAGGCTGCACCCCACCCGTGGTAACGCGCAAAGGCAAAGACATTACCGTGAAATACACTTGTACCGAACCCAAAATGACGGCAGAAGGCTCGGGCTCGGTGAGCGACACCGGCATTAACTTTGAAATGAAAGTAATCCAGCATGAAATGAACGACGCCGTGCTGAAAACCAAGCTAAGCGCGACACGGCTTGGCGATTGCAAATAGCTAACGGAGAAATATTATGTCGCTCACCAAAATGTTTGGTTCTCTATTGCTTGCCTGCGCATTCATCCCCGCCTATGCGCAAGACGTTAAAAAGCCCACGCGCATTCCCGTAGCTATATACGAGATGCGCTCGTCCGTGTCCGAAATTCCCGCGCGGGGCGCTACAGATATGTTTACCACCGCCTTAGTTAAAACCAAAAAATTCCGCGTGATGGAACGCCAACGTATTGGTGACGGTGTTGCCAAAGAGCGTGATTTAAACGCCCAAGGCATCACCACGGGGGATGCTGCGACCAAAAAAGTAAAAGGCGCCGGCGTAATTTTTGAAGCCACTATTTCTGAAGTGGCAATCGGTAAATCCACCAGCGATTCCGGGTTTTCTATCGGCGGCTTACAACTAGGCGGCGGCAAAGCCGAAGACGGCATAGGCATCGACGTGCGTGTGTTAGACGCGTCTACCGGCGAAGTGCTAGACGCCATCAATGTAAAACGCGCCATCAAATCCACCGCAAGCTCCGTTGCGGGCGTGGGCGCACTGCTAGATAACGTGCTGGCCGCAAAAGGCAAATCAACCGGTGGTTTTACGCCAGACGTATCGAACAAATCAACCACGCGCGACAGCATGGATGAAACTTTGAGGCTGTTGATTGAAGATGCAGTGAATCAGCTAACTGCACGGTCGGGTGAATGGGAATTGGAGTAAGTTAGCGTTTAGGAACGCCTGTAGATACCCTATTTTAGGGCGTCTACAGGGTGCAAAACTATCAGCGCTCACTGGCTATTTTAATAAACTGTGCATCGACAAATACGCTACATCATTCAAAATACCGATTGGTAATCAAGGCGAGCAGCCTTAGAACTTGACGCCAGATAACGCGTCTGTAAGAGCCAAGCGGTCGGCGGCTAAACCTCGCGATAGCCAGCGCCATCACCGGCCAAGCACCACAAACCGTTACCCTTATCTATTATCTAAGGCGCGACGGGGCACACTGAACAAAGGTCGGACGTGGGGCTATCAATGTGCCGCTTCCCATGGATTGATGACGTTCACCCCAGCGGCTTCAAAAGGGCTGGTGTCGCGGGTAGCGATGGTGAAGCCGTTGGCGAGGGCGATGGCCGCGATGAAGGCATCGGCCGTTTCAATGACCAAGCCAGCACCGCGAGACTTGGCCAGCAGCGCGGCATAGGCCTTCGTGCAAGGCATATCAAACGACAGCACCCGATTAGCGAACATCGGAAGAAGGCGCTTTTCCAAGTTTTCGTGGAAACTATCCCGGCGCTTTCCTGCCGGCATTAGCCCGATGCCCGCACGCAGCTCGGCTACCGTTATCACAGATAGGTAGAGCGTTTCCAGCGCTTGCGCGTCGATCCAGTCAAGGACGCGGGCATTTGGTTCCCGGCGCTGTGGCTCCGAAATCACATTCGTGTCGAGCAGAATCATTCAAAGCTCACCGTACGAGCTTTCGACTTAATGCGCACGGTCTCAAACAAAGCGTGTTCTTGGTCGGTAAGTCCGCCTGCCTCGCGGGCAATGGAAGCTAAAAGCGAGCCAAGTTTCACGCGACCCTCGGACCGCGTCGCCTGCTCCAAAATAGTGCGGATTTCCGCCTCGGTGCTGCGGCCATGGTGGGCGGCTTGGATTCGGATGGCTCGATGCACCTCATCGGGTAGATTTCTTACATTTACGTTTGCCATTTGGTATACCTCCATCTATAACTATCAATGCACTCATTGTATAGATATGATACCAGTATGCAAGCGTTTCACCCGATTTAAGACAATGGTCGATTGATAATTGCCGCCTGTGAAGCAAGAATCAAGGTCTGACCCTTCGCAGTAACAATTAATCGACCTAGCGGGTTAAAGTCCCGTCCAAGGAGTTGTCCGTACACCTTGGTAGTTCAAGAGAGCGGCGTTTGAGTAATCAAG
>JAYUOW010000052.1:0-6099 GCA_043760555.1 Betaproteobacteria bacterium | reverse complement strand
GACTTGCGGCGTGCAACGAAGGTGGTGGCGCGTACATTGTTTGATTTATTGACGCCCAACCATCCCTTAAACTAAATTAGATCAGTTTTTGTGCAATGCGGTAAAATGCGCGCATGGACGATCTAATACAAAGCACCGCACCCGAAGCGCTCGACAGTGACTTAACTGACGTAGCGCATCAGCATCTATCGCAACGACAAATAGTCGAGGCCAATAAACTCACCAAGCGCCTACGCCGCCAAGTGGGCGAAGCCATCGGCGATTACGGCATGATTGAAGCGAACGACAAAATTATGGTGTGCTTAAGCGGTGGCAAAGATAGCTACGCCCTGCTTGACGTGCTGATGGCACTGCAAAAAAAAGCGCCGGTGCCGTTTACCCTTTTTGCGTTTAATTTGGATCAAAAACACCCCGGCTATCCCGCGCACATTTTGCCGGAATATTTAACTAAGCTTGGGGTGCCATTTCAAGTTGCGGTGCAAGACACCTATTCCACCGTAAAACGGGTGATTCCAGAGGGCAAAACCATGTGCTCGCTGTGCTCACGCCTGCGGCGCGGGGCAATTTATCGCGTGGCTGAAGAAATTGGTGCGACTAAAATTGCGCTTGGCCACCATCGCGATGACATGATTCAAACCATGTTCTTAAATATGTTCTACGGCGGACGCTTAAAAGCCATGCCGCCAAAGTTGGCTTCTGACAGCGGCAAACACATCGTCATTCGCCCACTAGCGTACGTTGAAGAGCAAGATTTAGAAGCCTATGCTGCGCTAAAACAGTTCCCGATTATTCCGTGTGATCTGTGCGGTAGCCAAGACAATTTACAGCGTCAGCAAGTAAAACTCATGCTGCGCGATTGGCAAAAGAAGTTTCCCGGCCGGATTGAAAACATCACCAGAGCGATGAAAAACATCGTCCCATCACACATGCTCGACCGCGAGCTATTTGACTTTGTGGGCGTGGCAGCCACAGGTGAGGCCGATGCGGCGGGTGATATTGCGTTTGATGAAGATAGCGAATTGAGTGCTTGCACTGCTACGGCACCAAGTCTGGATAGCGCTGCTAAGGCTAAGCCAATTCGCTTTATTTAAACTCAAAATATTACCCATAACAATGCCCCAAGACGCCCGTAAATAGGGCGTCTTGGGGCATTTAAATTTCCACCTATACTACTGCAGGCGGATGGTTATTACGTTGCATTAGCTTCACAAAACCGTAAATCGCGAGCACTGGAAAGGCAAGAAGTATCACCAAAGGCAACAGCGTCAACGCGATACCAACCACCGCTGCCAACAACCCAAACACCACCGCGACCACCACCGCCAACAGCGCTAACATCAACGCGCCGATGGTCACCAACGCCGTGAGTGCCAACACCACCACCACGATCGGAATGGCCACAAACCAAGCCACCGCTGAATCAGACATATCTTCATCAAACATCATCAGCGATCCATTGTGCGCATGTTCGCCAAAGTAAGCGGAAAGTCCAATAGACACGGCCAACAGTAACAAAGCTGCAAGTAATAAAAACATAAATACACGGGTAAAGCGGGACGATTGGCTCATTTTGGACTCCCATTTCATTTTAAGTTATTAAATAATCGGTGGGCTTCAAAACTTGTCTGCGTCTTGAAGTTGAGCCATTGTGCGATTGCAAGCGCATGTTCGCTAGGCTTGGGTGATGAAGTGCAGAAAAAGCCGACTAAAGTGCCTTAAATGCGCCGAATTGATTCGACAAGGAGGCGACGAGATGGCCTGAAAAACAAAACCCCACTTTTGTGGGGTTTTGTTTGGGGTTGCGCGGGATAAGTGGGCGTTATTTCAAACTTGCCGTAGCCCGTTGGAACCGCGTTTCAACCTGCGGCTGCGTGGAAAAACGGTCGAGGACATTGGTAAATTCCTCGATTTTTGCCATTCGATCAGCGGCTGATGGGTGGGTGCTCATCATCGAGATGTCTTTATCCGATGATAACCCTGCGAGCTTTTGCAAAACAACTACTAAACCGTAAGGGTCGTAGCCTGCGCGGGCGGCCAACATTACGCCAACACGATCTGCATCGTACTCATCGCCTTTGTCTAAGCCTTTTGAGTATAAAGACCCTACAAAATTTCCAACCAATCCGATAGCTTCCTTACTAAGCGCCGATCCTTTAGAACGCGCAACAAGCTCCCCTCCAACCTTTCCTAAGCCTGATTTCAGGCTATTGTTACGGTAGGCATTAACGTGATGCCTTAGCAGGACGTGACCAATTTCATGCGCTAGGACGCCGGCGAGCTCCGCTTCAGATTTCATTTTTTTGACTAATGCGGACGATACAAAAATCGTACCGCCTGGCACTGCGAACGCATTGACGCTGGGCATATCCAAAACCGCGAACGACCAGTTTAAATTCGGGCGTTCCGAATTTGCCGCAATCCACTTACCTACTTTATTCACGTACCGCTGAAGATTTGCGTCAGGGTGGAGCGGGACAGCACCTAAAAAAGTCAGTGCAAAATTCTCGCCTAGCGCCGCTTCTTCCTCGTCGGTGAATTCCTTGTTCGCTTCGGTCAAGTCTTTAGCCACCTCCGTTGCCTTTTTTGCCTTCTCCAAAAAGCCACCGAGATTAAACTGCGCTATCGCCTGCGTATTCACGCTTGATAAACCGATAAGTGCCGCCATCAAAATCAAGTTAAATTTAGTCTTCATATTCTTCTCTTATAGCTTAAGCGCAGTTGGGTTACCGTTTGAATCGATCAAGCTAGCTTCGGTTTTTTTCAAATTAGCTTCGCGCGAAAACCGCTCGGCTTCACTAGACTCTGATTTAAAGCTACGCACTTTTGCCAACGCAGCCGGATTAGGCGTCGCACCTTGCAAATCTTCAGCTGTAAGCCCGCGTATCCCCAACGTCGCACCCTGCGACTTCTGTGAACCGCTACCGCTGGCTCCGCTAAGCGCACCGGTTATGCCGGAAAGAAAACCAGGCTCCGAAGTAGAGGCCACCACAATCGTCTCCCCCCGCAAATGCATCATATTTACCCAACCCGTCGCGTTGCTGGCAGCAATCACGCGGTGCCATTTACCTTTACGCTCGACTACGCGCACTTGGGTTTTAGACGACAATTTTTCCACTACTGGCGAATCGCTATCTGCCGCTTTATACATTTCAGTGGCGCGATTTGTCAGCACCGGCTCACCCGCGTTGGCTGCTGGTGCGGATTCAGGCGCAGTGGCCGGCTGCGCAGCTACAGGCGTGCCTTTTTTCGGCTTCGTCTGTGTCTGCGCGAAGGCGGCTTGGGCGGCAAATAGCGCTGCGCCGACAACCAACAACGACGCGATGGCTAATATTTTAGCGCGCTTTTTTGGCACTTCATTTAGGCGCGCGGTGCGTGAAACTACAATAGGGCGGTTTGTATGCATCATGTTCCCAACAAAAATTATTCGATGTAAATTGCCAAGGCTACTTTAAAAACCAACTACACCCGCCGCAATTGGCGCTTGTTTGCGACGGGCTGTGCTACAAAACGTGGTTACTATGAGTCGTTCAAAATAAACGTGATCTTCAATACCACTTTATACAGCGTGACTTTGCCTTTTGAAATTTCCATGCTTTGGTCTTTTACCCATGCGCCAGTGACGTTTTTTAGCGTCTTGTTCGCGCGGGACACACCCGTTTCAATTGCATCGTCAAAACTCTTTTTGGAAGCAGCAATGACTTCCGTTACGCGTGCGACTGTCATAATAATTCCTCGTTATAAGTTTGTTAATCAATGATTTTCATATTTTGCGCGGTGTGGCGGATGCCTCTATCGCAGCTACCTCATCGCTAATACCTACATCGCGCTTTCGTTTTAGCCTCGTGTGCGTCTTCAACTCTCCACCACGCGACGCGTAAATAAACACGCGAAATGCTAGCTTACGCTTATCTATGCAGGTCATGCAAACTTCATGTATTTATTGCCCATTTACGTCGCATTTATATAGAAGTAAGCGTAATTTCGCACAGAAAATGTTGTTGCTGTAGCATGAAGACCTACTGATCCAGCTGCTCATTTTTAATTTAACTTCCGACCTTATACCCCCCCCTATACCTAAATGCTAAAAATTAAACGTCATCGCCGCAACCACCTCACCCCACTGTTGTTGGCGACCCTACTTTTAAGCGTACTGACACCGCATGTTAGTGCTAACGGGGCATTGCCCCAAACCGCTGACACCATCATCACCAACGGTCGTGTGTTGGACGGCACCGGCAATAGTTGGTTTTGGGGCGATATAGCAGTTCGCGACGGCAAAATCATCAAAATTGGCAAGCTTGGCGAGATGCGCGCCACGCGCACCATTGATGCAAAAAAACAAATTGTTGCACCCGGATTTATTGATGTGCATGCACATATTGAGATGGGTTTATTTGCCACGCCAACGGCTGATAATTTTATTTACGATGGCGTCACCACCGTGATAACCGGCAACTGTGGCGGCTCAGCGACGAATCTACCGGAATTTTTTGCGCGTATCGACAAAGATAAAATTTCCATCAATGTCGCTTCTCTTATTGGTCACAATACCGTGCGTCGCGCGGTGCTCGATTTAGCCAATCGCGCCGCCACTACAGCGGAACAGCAAAAAATGGAAGGCTTGGTGGAAGCTGCCATGCGCGACGGCGCGGTGGGATTATCGACTGGCTTAATTTATTTGCCCGGCACCTATAGCAACACCGATGAAGTAATTGGATTAGCTCGCGCAGCCGCTAAACACGGGGGTTTATACGCATCACACATCCGCAACGAAGGCAACAAAGTAAGCGAGGCTATTAGCGAAGCGCTCAACATTGGTCGCGAGGCAAAGTTACCCGTACAAATTTCGCACTTTAAAGTTGGCGCGCCAGCAAACTGGGGGCGCTCCACTGAAACTTTGGGGCTAATCGAAGCCGCGCGGCGCGATGGATTGGATGTAACGATCGATCAATATCCGTACACCGCAAGCTCCACTAATTTAGGCGTGATGCTGCCCGATTGGGCGGGTGCCGACGGGCCTGCCGCAACGAAAGCGCGCATCGTAGCGGCCGACACCAAAGCAAAAATTGTAGAAGAAATGCTCACCAACATGCGCAGCGCGAAACGCCCCGATTTTAGCTATGCCGTAGTGGCGCGACACGATGCAAACCCCGCATTAAACGGCCAAAACATTGCGCAAATAAACTTAAGCCGAGGCCGCACGCCCACGGCTGAAAACGAGATTGAAACCATGCTGGAAATTATTTTAGCCGGTGGCGCACAAATGGTTTATCACACCATGAATGAAGAAGATGTAAAAGCCATTATGCGCTATCCGTTTAATATGGTCGGTGCCGACGGCGGCGTACAAGATGGCAAAGGCATGCCGCACCCGCGCAGCTACGGCACCAACGCGCGGGTGTTGGGCAAGTACGTGCGCGAAGAAAAAGTGATTCGTCTGGAAGATGCGGTGCGCCGCATGACGTCCCTTGCAGCGCAAAAATTTCAGCTAAAAGATCGCGGGCAGCTGCGCGAGGGCTTTGCGGCCGACATCGTTATTTTCGATGACGCCACCGTGATTGATAAAGCCACGTTTGAAAATCCACACCAGTTTTCGCAAGGGTTTAGCCATGTTTTGGTAAACGGTGTGGCAACAATTACGGACGGGAAACACACCAGCGCGAAGGCGGGGCAAGCGTTACGCGGGCCTGCTTGGGTAGGCACAAAACCATAATAAACAATGCCTGAAGATGCCCTAAAATAGGGCATCTTCAGGCATATTATGCAACAATTTTTAATTCAAATTACGCTACAACAGCACGTGTTTAAGTGAGCGAATCAGCCCATATATTTTTAGCCCATGTCATCGCGTACTGGCCTTCTAACTCGTTGGCCGCTGCCGAGATGCCACCGGAGCCCGGCACCGTGCGCATCGTTTTAGCGACGGTATCGTATTTATGGACAGAGGCCACGTGCACCACTTTGTCGGCCGATACGAAGCTGTAGCAGGTGTTGCTGAGCGTTGGGCTAGGGTTAGGTTCCTCGCCATTCATTAAGGCGACTATCGCCGCTGCACAGGCCTTGCCGTGGGCGTTTGCCATGTGGCCAGACTTCGGCATC
>JAYUOW010000051.1:0-6125 GCA_043760555.1 Betaproteobacteria bacterium | reverse complement strand
ACCCAACTTCAATACCGTGCGCATCGTAAATCCGTTGACGCGCAACAAATCATCGAGCGGCAATCTGTGTTGATCCGCGATGCCCGATAAGGTATCGCCGCTGCGTACGGTGTGGCTTGCCGGTGCGGCGCGCATGATAGGTGCATTGGCTGTTGCGGCTTGCGTCGGCGCGGCACTGGCGGAATCGCTGGATAATTTTAAGCGCTGGCCTACGCGGATAGCGTTGCTGGTTAAATTGTTGAAGGCTTTAATATCGGCCATCAACACGCCCGTGGCTTTGGAGATGCTAAAGATCGAATCGCCCGGCTTGACGGTAATCGTGTCTGGTGTGGATTCAATAAACACGGGTGCTGGCAGCACTTTTTGCACGGGCGGGTTGATCGCTACGCTTTGGCTCGGGACAATTTGTGGTCTGGTTAAAGGCTCTGCAACGGGTGTTGGTGTTGCGGCAATAATCGGAGCGCTGGCGATGAAAGGCGCGCTGATAGAATTAGTTTGCGGCACGACCGGACGCGGCGCTGGCGCTTGGCGTATTTGCGCGGCAATGCTGGCGGTTTCGCGACCCAACGGGATTTGTAGGGTGGCGGCTTGCGCGAGCTTGCCACGCCGTTCTTTTAGTCCCGGATTGGCAAAACGTAAGGCTAAGCCGGTCATGCCGTAGCGCTTGCCGATCACATCTAAATTTTCGCCTGCACGTGCCGTGTAAGTCGCCCACGACACCAGCGGCGCGCGGGTGGCTTGGTAGGCAGCTAGGTTGTGGCGGAAGGTTTCTGCGCGGTCTTGCGGCAGCAAAAAATAGCCCAAACTACCCGATGCAATCGGCCTATTAAACGATGGATTCAGCGCTTTAAAATCTTCTAAGCTAAGTTCCGCCAAGTGGGCTGCGAGTTTTAAATCAATGCGGGCAGGTGCTGCAACTTTCGCAAAATACGGTTGATCTGGCACGGTATCGAGCACCAATCCATAGCTGCCGGGGGACAACACAATATTGCGAATGGCCAGCAATTTTGGGACGTATTGCTTGGTTTCCTTGGGCAAATTAAGTGCTAAAAAATTTGTTGGCAGGCCGCGCTTTTGGTTCGCGGCAATCGCCCGTCCTACGCAGCCTTCGCCGCAGTTGTAGGCTGCAAAGGCTAAGTCCCAAGCGTTAAACATGCCGTAAAGTTTTTGTAAATAGGCTAAGGCAGCGGTGGTGGACGCCAACACGTCACGACGATGGTCGTTGAGTGCATCCTGCTGCAAGCCAAAATTTTTGCCGGTTGAAGGTATAAATTGCCACATGCCAGCAGCCTTGGCGCGCGAGTAGGCTTGTGGATTAAATGCGCTTTCGATCACGGGCAGCAGTGCCACTTCCATCGGCATGCCGCGCTTTTCTACTTCTTCAACAATATGGTGCAAGTATTTTGAGCCACGCTCGACGAAGCGCTTAATGTAATCGGGTCGCGCCGCATACCATTGTTCGTGTTCTTGGACGGCCGGGGTGTCGAGCGATTCCATCGCAAAGCCATTGCGGATGCGGTTCCACAGGTCTGCGTCGATAATGATGGGCTCGGGCTTTGCGCCTAAACTTAATAGGCCATCGTTGAGGAGCTTTGGCGGAACCAGCGAAATATCTTCAATTGGCGCGAGCTTTGAAATGGTTGGCAGCGGCGCTGGTTCTAGCGACAATTGCGGCGCAGCTGCGGGCTTGTCAGTTTTGTCAGCGGGCGATGCTTCCGCTGGCTTGCTTGGCACCGTTGTAGGTGTTGGCAGAACCGTGGGCGCGACCACAGCCGCAGGCTCAGTCACTGGTTTATCTTGCGCCAAAGCAGATTGCGCAGACACCGTGATGAGCGAAGCTAACGCTAAAAAAACTAACGTAAAACGGGCTGGAAAGCCCCGTAATTCGGGCGTCTGCGCCGATGTTATCTGGTGCTTATTCAAGCCGTTACCACGCGCCATGAGCCAACCACGCTTCAATTTGGTCAAGCCGGTCGCTGCCCCAAAAGGCTTCGCCGTCGACGATGATGTAGGGCGAGCCAAACACGCCAAGGGTTAGGGACGCATCAACTTCGGTTTTGAGCTTTTCTTTTACAGCTGGATCAGCCAACGCAGCGGCGAGGGCGGCGCTGTTAACACCGTGTTGCGCTGCCACGGCCACTACTTCCTCTACGCCGGTAATATCGACACCTTCTGCAAAATAGCGGTGAAACAGTGCCTTGGCAACGGTTTTAGCCAACGCCGGATTTTGATCGTGCAAATAGTAAAACGTCCGAGCTGCCGCAACCGTAGAAATAGGCAAAACAGCGGGAAGTTGAAACGGAACTTGCATGAATTTTGCGGTGCGCACAAAATCACGTTTTGAGTAGTCACCTTTTAGTGGCTGACCAATTAGCGGGGCGTTGCCGGATAGCTTAAATGCGGGGCCTAACAAAATTGGCCGCCACGTTACATCGCGCCCAAATTTAGCGGCGAGTGCGTCGATTTTCACGCTGGCTAAATAGCCATACGGAGATGAAAAATCAAAATAAAAATCAATCGCTGTCGCCATCGCGCGCTTCACTTTTGTTAAAATTCTACTGGATTCTACTAATTGATATGGCTGGAGACGCCCTATTTTAGGGCATCTCCAGCCATTTATCAGATAGTCAAACTACTAAAAACTAAGTATTGCTAGGCGGCGTAGTAGTGCTTGCTGCTTCCGTTTCTACAAACACTAAGCTTTCAGAACCGCCGGTGTTCCCACGACGTGGCCGTGGATTGCGCGGCTTGTTGGCCTTTGGAAACTCGGTCAACACAGCAGGTGCTGCGGCTGCAGAATCTGTTTCGATAAATACCAACCCAGCTGGTGCTGCTACTTCAGCAGAACCAGCAGACCCAGCAGAACCACTGGAACCAGCACCACCGCGAGGGCGACGACGTGATGCGCCTTCGCGTGAGCGACGTGATTCATTGCCTTGCCCTGCCGCTTGCGCAGCTTCAGCGATTTGGTTAATCACTTGCGGCGCTGGCGCTGGTGCCGGTGCCGGTGCGGCCACGGGCGCTGGAGCTGGAGCTGGTGCCTGCACTGAAGCAACCGGTGCTGGTGCAGCTGGCGGAGGTGTAATCCGTTCAGCAGCTTGCGTTGGTAAGTTTTCAGGCGCAAACAATGGTGCGTCATTGCGGCTGGATTGTGGTGCTGGCGCAATTACTGCTGCCGGCTCAATATTGTTTGAGATGGTTGGCGTTACATGGCTTACATGCGTTGGTGCGCCGTCATCGCCGCCGCCTTCGCTGGCTGCAACACCTTCGCCACCGCCACCGCCGTTACGGGGACCACGTTCTGCACGCGGACCGCGCTCACCATCGCGATCACGGCCACGGCCACGGCCACCACGGCTGCGACGGCGGCGCGTACCGGCGTCACCATCGCCACCCTCACCAGCGTCGCCGTCTGCGTCAGCTGGCTTGTTTTCAAGCGCTGATTTTTGACTGCTACGCGGCTTCGCGTTTTCAGCACCTTCAACAGGTGCTAATTGCGGTGCGGCGGCTATCGGTGCCAAGTCATTTGCTTTAGGCAGCAACGCTGGTTTATCGCCTTCAACTTTAACATCCGCTGGTTTGCCGTCCACGCGATCACGACGCGCATTTTTGTCTGCACGATCAGTTCGATCGTTCTTGTCGCCGCGTTCTACACGTTCGCCACGACCTTTACCGCCGCGTTCGCTGCGACCCTTAGTGCCACGATCACCGCGATCGCCCCGATCATTACGATCTTTACGTTCACCGCGATCGCCACGCTCCGTTTTGCTGCCGTCCGCGCGCGTAGACGTGCTACGTGCAGGTGTGACCGCAACGGGGGCAACTACCGGTGCTGGCTCGCTAGAGAAGAAGCCGGTAATTTTTTGCCATAAGGTTTTTTCGACAACGGCTACCGGTGCCGTAGGTGCTACCACTTTATTGCGGCTCTCAACCGGATCAGCCGCCATTGGCGCGGGTTGCGAAGGCGTGATGCCTTTTACAATCGGTACGGGGCGCTCAGTTGGCTTGGCGTCAGACTCAGGCTTGCCCTTGTTGTGGCCATTACCATTACCGTTGCCTTTTTCAGTTGCGACTTCGGCCGATGGCTTCGACATCATTTGATAGCTCGGCGTCGGGGCTTCAAGCTTTTCAGAATCAGAACGCAGGCGCTCTAGTTCGTAGTTTGGCGTTTCCAAATGGATATTAGGAATCAACAATACATTTACGCGGAAACGCGTTTCAATATTATGGATTTCTTGACGCTTCTCGTTCAGCAAGAAAGTCGCAACATCAACCGGCACTTGTGCGTGTACTGCACCCGTGTTTTCCTTCATTGCTTCTTCTTGGATGATGCGCAAGATGTGCAACGCGCTCGATGCCGTATCGCGAATATGGCCAACACCGTGGCAACGCGGGCAAGGCATATAGCTTGATTCAGATAGAGCTGGCTGCAAGCGTTGACGCGAAAGCTCCAGCAAACCAAAGCGCGAAATTTTGCCAGTTTGTACGCGCGCACGGTCATAGTGCAGCGCATCGCGCAAACGGTTTTCAACTTCGCGTTGGTTTTTGGTTGATTCCATGTCAATGAAATCAATCACCACCAAGCCACCTAAGTCGCGCAAGCGCAATTGGCGGGCAATTTCGTCTGCCGCTTCGCAATTGGTGCGGAACGCGGTTTCTTCGATGTCGCTACCGCGTGTGGAACGGGCGGAGTTGACGTCAATAGAAACCAGCGCTTCGGTGTGGTCGATAATAATCGCGCCACCGGAAGGTAGTGTTACATCGCGGCGATAAGCGGTTTCAATTTGGTGCTCAATTTGAAAGCGCGAAAATAGCGGCACGTCGTCTTTATACAGCTTTACTTTTGATACGTTGGCAGGCATCACGGTAGACATGAATGACTGGGCTTGCTCAAAAATTTCTTGCGTGTCGATTAGAATTTCGCCAATGTCTGGCTGATACAAATCGCGAATGGCACGAACCACCAAGCTTGATTCTAAGTAGATCAATTCAGGCGCGCGTACTTGCTTACCAGCTTCATCAATGGCTTCCCAAAGCTGGAGCAGATAGCTTAAATCCCACTGCAATTCTTCGGCCGTACGGCCAATACCGGCGGTGCGAGCGATGATGCTCATGCCGTCTGGTACGTTTAATTGATCCAGTGTTTCGCGCAGCTCGGTACGGTCATCGCCTTCGACGCGACGGGATACGCCGCCGCCACGTGGGTTATTGGGCATCAACACCAAATAACGACCAGCTAGAGAAACGTACGTGGTTAGCGCGGCGCCTTTGTTGCCGCGCTCGTCTTTTTCAACTTGCACCAAAATTTCGGTGCCAACTTTCAGCGTTTGGGCTATGCGCGCACGCGTGCCGTCGCCATCTTCGCCTTGTACATATTGGCGGGTAAGTTCTTTAAACGGTAAAAATCCGTGGCGGTCAGCGCCGTAATCTACAAACACAGCTTCGAGCGATGGCTCAACGCGGGTGACGGAGGCTTTATAAATATTGCTTTTTTTCTGTTCCTGCCCAGCTGATTCAATATCTAAATCAACGAGTTTCTGGCCTTCTACAATAGCAACACGTAGCTCTTCGGCTTGGGTTGCGTTAAATAACATGCGTTTCATGTTGGTCTCCTTCTCGCGCCGTAAAACCGGATGAAGGGGCACAAAAAGGTGGCGTGTTGACTTTGCGGTTGTTGCGGAATGTTGGTGCGCTCTAACTGCTGCATAGCCGCTATTTTAGGGCGCTTGCGTGGATAACGCGAGCCTAAAAACGACAACGGAACAGCGATAAATCGCACCACCTCCCTGAAATTTGAATCTAAAGTATTAAGTTTAGCTCGTGAATATTCAACGAACGCGCTTTAACACTTCAGCAATTTCAGCATGACAATTTCCGTCTGCCGCGCCATTAAATCTGCAACATCGTTCTTTTATTTTTTATATGAAAAAACGGAAAAGCAGCGCGCAAAACGAACATCTCATGTTCAACCCTCAACAACAAAATGGCGCGCGCATGTTTTGTTAAAACAGCAATGCGGGATTTTAGTGTCGAGTTACTTTTTTTGTATTTAAGCGCACGCATTGCGGCACTAAAAACACAAAGCAAAATCTGTTTAGTTTGCGCGGCGGCAAATAATGCTCCTG
>JAYUOW010000050.1:0-6151 GCA_043760555.1 Betaproteobacteria bacterium | reverse complement strand
GTAATCATTTTTTAAAGCGCTAGCCATGCCAAACACCACCGATTTAACCCAACGCTTCACTCTCGATAATTTAGATATTCGCGGCCAAGTAGTGCACCTAGGTGACGCGTGGGAGCGTATGCAAGCCGGCCGAAATTACCCTGACCATGTGAGTCAACACCTAGGTCATTTGGCGTGCGTGTCGGTGCTGTTGGGTGGCGGCTTAAAGTTTGCGGGACGCGTATCGCTGCAGCTCAATACCGTTGAGCCCGGGCAATCGCAAAGCACGCCACGCGCCGTGCTCGATTGCACCAATGAGTTAGGCATTCGCGGCATGGCGCGCGTCACGGCCGAAGACGCGCACACGGGCGAAAATTTTAGCGATTGGGTTGGCGTGGGAAGCACCGCCGGCACGCTCGCCATCAGCATTCTGCAGTTTGCGCAAAACCGGTTGCACCAAAGCGTGGTGCCAATTTCGGGTTTAAGCGTGGCGGAATGTTTTGAATATTACTTCGATCAATCCGAACAATTGCCCACGCATTTATGGCTTGCCGCCAATGAACAAGGGGCTGCCGCACTGCTGCTGCAAAAGCTCCCTAACGCCGACTTGCGCGACGCCGATGGCTGGGCGCGGGTAGAACAATTAGCAGCAAGCGTAACCGACGACGAACTTATCAATTTGCCCGTAGACCGCCTATTATCGCGCCTCTTCGCCGAAGAAGACATACGGCTATTTGAGGTCAATCCAATCAGTTATGCCTGCAAACACGACCGCGAAAAGGTCAACACCATGCTGCGATCGCTAGGCAAAACTGAAGTAGAAGCCACGCTAGCCGAGCAAGGCGTGATTGAAGTCAGCGACGATATTTGCAATGAAGTGTATCGCTATGAAGCCACCGATGTGGCCGCACTTTTTGCCGACGACAAAAACGCCTAATGGTCACGAGCAAAACACCGAAACACAGCATCCAATTTAGCGAAGAAGATGGTGTGCGCTTTCTGCACTTCGGCAATCAATGGGTGCAGGGGGCGATGCGCATCGCCAGACCCTACGCGCTAGAGCTTGCCTACACGCGCGACATGATGGCCGCTTTTGTGTTGACACAAGCCAGAGGAAAATGGCCAAAAAGCATTCTGCAAGTGGGTTTGGGTGCGGCTTCTATCACTAAATTTTTACACCGCAACTATCCCGACACCGCACAAACTATCGTCGAAATAAACCCCGCAGTGGTTGCCATGGCGCAGCATGCCTTTAAACTGCCGGTGGCTGATAACATTGAAATTATCGTAGCCGATGCCACAAACTATATTGAAACCTGTGAAGCCAAATTCGACATTATTTTTATCGACGGCTTCGACGCCCATGCCCGAGCCGGATCCCTAGAACACAGCCCTTTCTACCAACAATGCTTAAGCCGCCTAAACGTAAACGGCGTGCTGTCAATCAACCTATTTAGCCGAGGCCAAGGCATCGGCAACGCCCACCAAGCCTTGATAAATGAGTGTGAAAAAATTGGCGGAATGGTGTTAGCCGGAAACACCATAGAAGGCGGAAACACGGCCACCTTCGGGCTATTAGCACCCTTAAAGCTGAATGCGAAAACCCTGCAAAAACGGGTAGATGCGTTGTATGACGAAACGGGGTTAAAGCTGCATCATATGGTGGGGGTATTGGGGGCGGGGATGGGGGGTTGAGCAACGTGCGCGAAATGTGGCGCAAAGGCCTGCCTCACCAAATGTGCGCACGGCAACCGAAGCGGGCGGATGAGTGCCGTTTATCCAGAATTACGAACGGGTGGTAGGTATGGCGGCGGAGCATCTTTTTGCGAGTGTTTCTGAAGAACCTACGCAATTTTTGTGTTCAATACGGCGCTAGCTTTTGCTGCTAATGCCGCGTAGTGCAGAGCGACTTGCTAGCTCTAATGGCGCACTCGGTATTAGCGCACCATCTCAGCAAGCTCAATGTCTTTTTTGAGCAAATCATTGATGAGTGCCTACTAGTCTAAGCCCTTCGCGCTCGCTAACGTTGCCAGCGTTGTTTGGACCTTATGATCCAAATACACTCGCAAATTTAACTGAGCCGTGGCACTGTAGAAGTTGCCGCGCTTGCCAGTTGAAAAATCTATTTCAGCGGGCATATCGTCGTCAATCGGTGTGGATTGTGTATTCATTATGGTCACCTTTCAGGCATCAAATTACTGAGCTTCATTTTCATACTGCTTGCGTTCGCGCTTGGTTGCTTCACGAGCGTAAACCATCGTTCTTCAAATTCGCTATGCTCCGCATGAAGCGTGGTTAGACCGAATGAATCAAGCAATACTGTCGCTGCTACAGCGAAGGTAACGCCGTGTTTGGCCGCGTTTGATTGTGCCTGAAAAGCATCTCATGTAGTGTCGAATTGAATACTGTTCATCCCCGCGCTGCATCCATTTATTGGCTCCGTTTCCACGAAAAGCAGTTTGGCTTTTTGGTGGCGATACAGTCAAACAATAACTGACCGACCGCTTTTCCAGCTTTTCTTGCCAGTTTTTCTTGCACAAATGGGTGACAAGCAGCACGCTCTATGATGTTTGCACCGCGATAAGGAACGAATATTACCTTGAGTTCATTGTCGATACGCCCCCCAAGTGCATCAAGAGTTGTACTCACTCCGCATCCGATTGGTTGCATCTCAGATAAATCACCAAGCCAGTATTTTCTTTCTTGATGGAAGTAACTTTCTACCCAACCGTCAAAGTGACCCAAAATCACATCCCCGTGAAATACCGCAATCTTGGCTTTGGACGGCCAATCCCGCGTGAGGATAGTTAACGTTCCGTCGAACCCATGAGCATACTCTCCGCTACTCCCGCTACTCCAAAGATGATTTCCGGTAAAACGACTTGAGACAGTCGAACCAGAAGCCGTAACTGTTTGTTTGTAGTCGGAAGCCTGGGAATTAGGGGTGATGAAGGCCGAAAAAAAACAGATTAAAACGATAGAGTATCTAAAGTTTAGCATACGCTGGAAATGGCATTGTCCACAGCTACAGAAAGAAGAGCACTTGGCCATCCGGCGCCCACGCGAACAACCATCCTTATAAGAGTTTCGACCGCTCGTTTTTCGATGCCGCATGCCATACCGCGAAGGAAGTTGCGTTCAACGTACTGCACTTCACTTGCATTGAGCCGTATTGGGGCATCTTTTTTTGTACATGTGAACCCACGGCAATCGGCTAGATAGCCTTCGGCTCCTTCGGTGATAACCACCGTTTCACCGTCTAACAAACTTTCTAAATTAAACGACTCCGACATATAGATCGCTCCTTTGAAACGAACGAAGCCAGACATAAAAACATTTGGTCGATCCTTGCGAAACAAGCCAACAAATTCTTCCCCCTGCACTCGGCCGCCCTGAGCTAGGGGAGTACGAATCAAAATACCAAGCTTGTAGGCGCCATTTGGGTACAGTTCTCCTCTAAATCGCTGATCACGGTCATTAAGCATCAGTGGGCAAACAGACGCATCACCACGGCGCGCGTTTACTGCCGCAATTAAAACGGGGGTGCTCTCGTACCGGCAATCGATACCCGCAGCACAAACGAGCAAGTATCCATAGCCATCGACTTTGTTGTTTGTGCATTTTTCACCAAACCAGTAGGTTTCGACTGGGGCAGGCACAGCTGCGTACCGTGCGATACGATTTGCACCACAAGGTATATATCCTGAAAATGTCCCACTGGATAATTCTGGCACTGCGATGCCGTCTAGTTTGCCGCAGCCTACAAAAGCCTCCGTAATAGAGGGTGCGCGTTCGTACAGCGATTGAATTGTCGCCCGTGGTCGGTTAGCTGCTTCAGTTGAGCTCACAATCGGCTCGGGTGCGGGAACATGCACTCTCGTGTTGCATCCTGCCAATACAAGAATGTTCGCGATTACAAAAAGTCTTTTTAAAGCTCGACACCGTTCTCTCGTAACCATCGTTTTGCCTCCTCGCGTTTTAACTCGTTTGTAAATGGATAAAGTGTAACTTCCTGGCTCACCTCCCCACTCAGTAAGCGTCTACGTTGCTCGTTGGACAACGGATTTAGTTCAAAACTTGAGATCAGACGTTGAATGATCCGGACTGTGTCCCGCCGATTATCTGAGCGAGGAAGTACAAGAACTAATGCGAGATTCTGAGGTTGAGCCGTTGGTAAGGGTTGTACGTCTACCTGTGGTTCTAATAAGGAAGAGCTAGCTTCAGATTTTCCTGAATCTTTACCGCTAAAAGCGAGTGGCAAAACACTTGAATTATCTGAGCTTTGCAAAGGCAATGATTCTACCTTTTCATTTTGCCGACGCTCGGGTACTGGGGGGTCTGGCCGTGAAGTCTGCTGAGCGCTTACACAAGCGTCCCTCCGCTCCGTTGAGCTTGGGCCGGAATGAGGATCACCAATGTCCCCGCATACTGCCTCAATCTCTGTGTGCTCAACCACTCCTTGCGAAGGTTGCTCATGCGGTGAGGGAATATAGGGTGCGTTTACGTCGGATTGCGCTTTCCGACACTCAAGTCGTCTAGCAAGGTCATCCCCTGCGCTCGTAAGGCAAAGCGTGTTGGTATGCGTGGCCGTATCCTCACCACGGTTTGCTTGCGTTTGTGCCGCAGCTGAGTTTTGCTGGGCATTGTTTGGTACGTTTTGATCAGCGCGCTTACCGCTACCGATCACTGCTAAAGCAACGACGATTACCACAACAACTATAAGTGCCTTCTCACTCATTCGACATATGCTCTCATCTCTATTGACGCGCTCGGTTAAACGAAATTATCACACTAACATTCAGTTCGCTCAAGCCTGATGTGAAATTAAAGTATTTTTACCATCCCTGGTGTAGGTAGCTAACATCAGCGTAGAGCATCGCCGCCCACTCACCCGCGCGCGCTCAACGCTACACATGGTGTCCGTGATGCCATCGCCCCATACCCAGTCGCCCACACAAAACAAACCTTGTGCAGCGGCTTCATTAAAGCCCCCGGCGTACTCGGCTTGTGACGTTACAAAGACTGCCGACTGCGCATACAACCAGCGATGTGCGGCACAAAATAGTGGTTTTTCTGGCAAATTAAAGTGCTTGGAGAAGCCCATAAATAGGGCGTTTCCAGCCGCTTCTTTGGTGTCGTTTAAGTGCGCTTTTGTCCAAGTAGCGGTTGCATAGATTACCCAATGCTCCGTTGTTGCGTCTGTACTTGATGATTGGCGAATACACTTGGCAAATTGTAAGGCGTCTGCGTTGATTGCGGCTTGACCTAGTTCGTCGCACGTGATGTCGCTTGCTTTTGGCAGTGTCACGATCGCTACCCAGCAAGGGTCGTAGGGTACAGAGGCGGCAAGCTTTGTCATGGCATTTTTAAGCGGTGTCAACAAGGCGGCGGCCTGTGGCGCGGGTAGGGCTAAGACGATTTTGTTGGCGGTTAAATAGCCGGTGTCGAGTATATCGCCTTGCGGCGTTTCAACTTGATATTTGACTAGCCATTGATTTTTTAACGTCAGCTCGATTGTTGTCACGCGAACCAGGGTGTACAAATTTGGTGGCGTGAACACACTACGCGCAAGCAAATTCATGCTGGCATTTGCTGAATTCGTTGCCACAAATGTGCCTGAAAGCGCCCTATTTACGGCTATCTTTAAGCTATCTTTACGTGCGTCTGCCCGCGCCCAAGTAATAAACTCGTCGCTTTCAAGCGTAAAACTAGGTGCGCCGTGATTAAACTGTGCGCCGTCGATTCGACGGGTTGCCATGCGTCCACCAGGCCCGCGACTTTTTTCTAATACGGCTACGTTTAAGCCTTTTGCGCACAAGATTTGCGCGGCACTTAGGCCTGCGATACCTGCGCCAATAATACAAACGTCGAAGTGGGTGGCGTTCAGTTGCGGCGATGTTGCACTCATGATTGCGTTGCCATAAAAATAATCAGCGCTGATAATAGCAGCCACCCTTAACAAATTTAAAACGAGTCATTTATGTCGAACACCGAAACGCCAAACTTAGCGCCACTCTCAGGCCTAAAAGTACTGGAGATGGGCTCGCTTATTGCTGGGCCGTTTTGTGGACGTTTGCTGGCAGAATTTGGGGCGGAGGTGATAAAAATCGAGCCGCCTGCAAACGATAAAAATGCAGGTGGTGATCCGCTGCGCAATTGGCGGCAGTTGCAT
>JAYUOW010000049.1:0-18804 GCA_043760555.1 Betaproteobacteria bacterium | reverse complement strand
AATAGGCGAAGGCAGATTCCCGAGTGTTCAGCTTTATGAACGTCATGGGCTATACAAAGTACCGACAAAAGCGGGCTGGAAGTCAGCGCATGCCTAGGAGTGAAATACATCGGAACGCCGTGTGCGAGAAAATCGCTTGCACGGTTTGATGAGGGAGGGCAGCCAAGGGCTGCTCTCTACTCTACCCACGCTATTGGACCCCACGCTATTGCGCGATATTGCGAAGTTTACGTTTTTGACGTTTAGTTTGTTGCCTTGTCGGCGTTCATCCTGTCAGATCTAATATACCCATTAAAGGTATTCAAATGGTAAAGCCTGATTCTCTATTTATCCGTAGTATTAAAGCCATGTTTTTGTTGGCGTTTTTAGCTGCGCTGTTGGGGTATTTCTGGAATCGTACGCAACGCTTAACAGGAGAAGGGGCTGTTGAAGCTGGACGGAATGCCAATAACAATGGGGTTGTTTCCTCTAATGCGGGTGAGTCTAGTAACCTAGGAATTGCTACAGCAAAAAGTAATAGTCTTAGTGCGCTGCCGTTGAGCAATAGCGCAAGTGCTATAGCGCGTAACTATAGCGTCCTTACAGGGCATGGCCGATATCAAAAGAATCTGCATCAGCTTAATGAGTCATCCCAGTTGGGCGAACAGGACGAACTCAGTCGTTTATCCATACTTTGCGAAGGCGGCGTTCTAAATATGCGTTCTTATGAGTCGCGCTGGGATACGCGCCGTCAAGCCTATATTAATTTTGCGCCAAATAAAAACACGATTGTTTGGTATACCGAAGCGCCTGCGCGTGCCGTCGCCCAATTGCAAGAAAGCTGCCAATTTCTTAATTCGCCGCCGTTACAGGATGCCCAGCGGTTTTCAAAAGAGAGCTCGCGGCGAAATCTTCCGTACCGCCAATTGCGCCAAGCCACCAATACTTCAGCCGCCCTCCAAACAAATGAAGGTAAAGGTTTGCTGCGAGTGATGATCCGTGAAGGCTTGTATGATCATTTGAATGAGGTGTTATCGAAAAACCTTAGTTTTGATCGCGTCTATGCGGATACGTCACTCATACAGAACAAACTAGCGCCACTGTACCTTGATCAAACGATGCTCGTTTTGACGCTTTGTCGCCTAGGGCAAGATTGTGGTGAAGGGTCGATTGCTGCGAACAAGCTTTGCGCAACCCTTGCAGTATGTGGAGGGAGTGCGGAAGATGCGATTCTTCGTGATGCGTATCAGCTAGGCTTTGACGTGAATCTCATCAGTAAGCATATCAACGAAATTGTTGCCAAGCTGCAAGCAAGCAATTTTGAAGACTTGAAACCCAAAGAATCATTTGAGCAAATGGTGAAGCGCATCTTGAAATCATTCGGTTTGGGTTAAGACAAAAAGAAGGAAAATAATTGCAGTTCGATTTTGAATCCCAGTGCATTCAATAACGGTGGTAGGCTGAAGACGCCCTATATTAGGGCGTCTTCAAGCACTAATCGGTCACCATAAAAACGCAAAAATCAACGCGTTCATACATAAATTAAACGATGCGTGCGCCACCATCGCGGTATAAAGCGAGCCGCTATGCTGCCGCAACCACGCAAATAAATATGCCACCATAAACATTAGCGTCGCCCATACAGCACCTGATACCGGCATAAAACTAAGCCCAGCGGCAGTCGCTAAAATACCGTGATGGCACAAGTGAATCAGTCCGAACGCGCTGCATTCAATTGCGGTGCTGGTCTTTGCACTAAGCCGCTCTTCAAGCGTGCGCTGCAGCAACCCACGAAAAAATAACTCCTCGCCGATCGGGCTAAAAATAAGCGCTGGCAAAGTAAAAATTAAATGTAGTTTCCAAAGCGGAAAACCGGTGGTGTTCATCATGCCGCGATAATTGTTGGCGATGGAAATAAACCAGTTATCCGTCCCCGCGCCAAAAAGCGCAACACCCAATACAAAACATCCAGCAGCTGCCAATCCGCCCAACACCACCGCCAATAAATAGTAGCTTTGCACTGGCCGCTGCAAACCAATTTGTGTCCGCCCAGCTTGGCTCAGCAGTAGCCACGGCATTTGCGCCATCAACACAAAACTAAGCGGCAATATCCAGCGCCACGCGGCACCGCAAAACATGCCGATAAAGCGCATCGCGGCGAATAAGGCGACTAGCGCAATCACTAATGCAATCAACACTTTTGCAGGTGCCCATTCACGCCAGATGGCACTACACGTATTCTGAGTCCTCAAAGGTTCCATTCAATTTGACTACCATGCTAAAAATCCAGCTTTTCAAACTTTACGCGACAACAATAAACTAGCCCGCCCCGCGCGCAGGATGCGTTAAAATAGCGCTGCAGCATTAACCAAGCCTGCGCGACTTCTTCTTTAACTCTGGAAATTTACCATGACAATTCGCATCGCTATCAACGGCTATGGCCGCATTGGCCGCAACATTTTGCGCGCCCATTATGAAGGCAACAAAAAGCACGATATTCAAATTGTTGCTATTAATGATTTGGGTAATGCCGAAAGTAATGCGCACCTAACTCGCTACGACACCGCCCACGGTAAATTTCCCGGCACGGTTGCTGTGGAAGGCGACACCATGATTGTGAACGGCGACAAAATTAAAGTGTTTGCGCAGCGTGACCCAGCCTTGATTCCTTGGGGCGAATTAAATGTGGATGTAGTGCTGGAATGTACTGGCTTCTTCACTACTAAAGAAAAGGCTTCTGCCCACTTAAAAGGCGGCGCTAAAAAAGTGATTATTTCAGCACCCGGCGGTAAAGATGTGGACGCCACCATCGTTTATGGCGTAAACCACGGCGTGCTGAAAGCTACCGACACCGTTATTTCAAATGCCAGCTGCACCACAAATTGCTTAGCCCCGTTAGTAGCACCTTTGCATAAAGAAATTGGCCTGCTAAACGGCTTGATGACAACCGTACACGCCTACACCAACGATCAAGTGTTGACGGATGTAATGCACGAAGATTTACGTCGCGCACGCTCCGCCCCTGCCAGCATGATTCCGACCAAAACCGGTGCGGCCACGGCTGTTGGTTTGGTGTTGCCCGAGCTTAACGGCAAGTTGGATGGCTATGCGATTCGAGTGCCGACCATCAACGTTTCTATCGTTGATTTATCGTTCGTGGCCGCTCGCGACACCACGGTAGAAGAAGTAAACGCGATCATGAAAGCCGCGTCTGAAAAACCAGAAATGAAGGGCATCTTGGGCTATAACGTAGCACCGTTGGTGAGTGTTGATTTTAACCATGATAGCCATTCATCCACCTTTGATGCCACGCTCACCAAAGTGTCGGGCCGCTTGGTAAAAGTATCCAGCTGGTATGACAACGAGTGGGGCTTTAGCAATCGCATGTTGGATACGACTACTGCGCTGATGGGCGCAAAGTAAGCTTTTAGCTTCTATATTGTGCCTGAAGACGCCCTAATATAGGGCGTCTTCAGGCACTTTCTGTATTCAATATTTTTAAGGCAACCCATGAAGTTTTTGCGTCTAACCGATTTACCGCTTGCCAATAAACGCGTATTTATCCGCGCCGATCTTAATGTGCCGCAAGATGCCGATGGTGAAATTACCGACGACACGCGGATTCGCGCATCCATGCCCGCTATCGTGCACGCGCTAAAAGCTGGTGCTGCGGTGATGGTGACTTCACACCTAGGTCGTCCCACCGAGGGTACGATTACGAAGGCGGATTCGCTGCAGCCCATAGCCGATCGCATGGAAGATTTGTTAGGTCGTAAAGTTAAGGTAGTGCAAAATTGGGTTGATGGGGTGGATGTTAATTTTGGCGAAGTGGTGCTGCTAGAAAACTGCCGCACCAATGTGGGTGAAAAAGCCAACAGCGATGAGCTGGCTAAAAAAATGGCGGCTTTGTGCGACATCTACGCCAACGATGCTTTTGGCACCGCGCATCGAGCCGAAGCCACCACCCACGGCATCGCCAAATACGCAAAAATTGCCTGTGCGGGGCCATTGCTGGCGGCTGAATTGGATGCCTTGGCCGCAGCGCTAGCATCGCCAAAACGCCCGTTAGTAGCCATTGTGGCGGGTTCCAAGGTATCTACTAAGCTCACTATTTTGAAGTCGTTAGCCGGCAAAGTAGATAAGTTAATTGTTGGCGGCGGCATTGCCAACACGTTTCTATTGGCTAAGGGTTACCCAATCGGCAAATCATTAGCCGAGCCAAGTTTGGTTGAAGAAGCCAAAGAAATTATCGCGATGATGAACGCGCGCGGCGCAGCCGTGCCTATTCCAACCGACGTGGTGTGTGCCAAAGCCTTCGCAGCCGATGCGGTGGCCACCACTAAAACGGTTAGCCAAGTGGCGGAGGACGATATGATTTTTGATGTGGGGCCAGATACTGCCAAGCACTTTGCGCATATTTTAAATGGCGCGGGCACTATTGTTTGGAATGGTCCTGTGGGTGTGTTTGAGTTTGATCAATTCGGCGGCGGTACCAAAGCTGTGGCGGACGCAATCGCCCATTCTACGGCCTTCTCCATCGCGGGCGGTGGTGACACCTTGGCCGCCATTGCGAAGTATCATATTGCAGACAACATCAGTTATATTTCCACTGGCGGCGGTGCATTTTTAGAATTTTTAGAAGGTAAAGTATTGCCTGCGGTTGAAATTTTAGAAAGCCGCGCTGGGTAAGAAACGCAAAGGCACGCGTGGCATTAAATAAGGAACGCAAAAGTGCGCGTTGCATTTGTGGCTATCGCACCATGTTGTAGCAACGAACAATATTAAATAATCAAACGAGGATTTTCATGCGCGCCACCAAAATTGTAGCCACCTTAGGACCATCGTCAACCTCTCCCGAAATGCTGGAGAAGCTTATCGTTGCTGGTGTTGACGTTGTGCGCATGAACTTCTCGCACGGTAAAGCACAAGACCATATCGATCGCGCCAATACCGTGCGTGCCATCGCCAAAAAAGTAGGCCGCACCGTGGCTATTTTGGCAGACTTACAAGGCCCTAAAATTCGCGTGGGCAAATTTACTGACGGCAAAATCACACTTAAAAACGGCGACATTTTTACACTGGATGCTGCCTGTGAACTGGGCACGCAAACGGTAGTGGGTATTGACTACAAAGAACTCGCACAAGACGTAAAAGCGGGCGATGTGCTGCTGCTAAACGATGGATTGTTGGTGTTTGATATTCGCCATGTACGCGGCACCAAAATTGAATGCGTAGTGCGGGTGGGCGGTGTGTTGTCGAACAACAAAGGCATCAATCGCCAAGGGGGGGGATTAACCGCGCCGCCGCTCACCGCAAAGGACATGGACGATATTAAAACAGCCGTGGCCATTAAGGCTGATTTCCTTGCGGTGTCGTTTCCAAAAAGTGGTGCGGACATGTACATGGCGCGCGAGCTCATGCGCGCGGCCGGTGGCAAAGCCATGTTGATTGCAAAAATTGAACGCTCTGAAGCCGTCACTACGGCAGCGCTAGAAGACATTATGAAAGCCTGCGATGGCATCATGGTGGCGCGCGGCGACTTGGCAGTGGAAGTTGGCGATGCGGCTGTGCCCGCGCTGCAAAAGCGCATGATCCGCATGGCGCGCGAGATGAATAAGCTTACGATTACCGCCACGCAAATGATGGAATCCATGATCTCGTCGCCCATCCCAACCAGAGCCGAAGTGAGTGACGTTGCTAATGCGGTGTTAGATGGTACGGACGCGGTAATGTTGTCCGCAGAATCAGCGTCAGGCTCGTATCCGGTGGAAGCGGTTGAAGCGATGGTGCGGGTGTGCAAAGCCGCTGAGCGCAGTATCGACGCGCGTCTTGACCGTGAATTTTTAAATCGCACCTTCGCAAGGGTAGATCAATCTGTGGCGATGGCAGCATTGTTCACCGCGCACCATTTGCGTGTGAAGTGCATTGCGTCCTTAACGCAATCAGGCTCCACCGCATTGTGGATGTCGCGTTTAAATTCAGGCGTGCCTATTTATGCCCTAACGCCAGAAGTTGCTACGCTCACCAAGTGCGCCTTGATGCGCGATGTGCGGCCATTTGTATTGGCCTACGAAGGGCACGATAGAGAAAAATTATTGAACGATGCCGAGCAGGTTTTGCTGGCCAATAAAGTGGTTGAAATTGGCGATTTGGTCGTGCTCACCATGGGCGAGCCAATTGGTCAATCAGGCGGCACCAACACCATGAAAATTTTGAAGGTCGGTGAAAACCGCCGTGCTTAGGGCATCTTCAGCTCATAGCATCCCTTAGCCGTCATTCCAGCGAAGGCTGGAATCCAGCCCGCCTTTTAACTGACTAGCCTTCACTTCAAATCAAATCATCTAACCAAAGGAACCCCCATGCCATTAGTCTCCCTTCGCCAACTCCTCGATCACGCCGCTGAAAACAATTACGGTCTGCCCGCGTTTAACGTCAATAATTTAGAGCAAGTGCAAGCCATCATGGAAGCCGCGCACGAAACCAACAGCCCGGTGATCATGCAGGCATCCGCCGGTGCGCGTAAATACGCGGGCGAAACGTTTCTTAAATATTTAATTCAAGCTGCAGTCGATTCTTATCCGCATATTCCCGTGGTGATGCATCAAGACCATGGTCAGTCCCCCGCCATTTGCGATTCCGCCATGAAGCTAGGCTTCTCCAGCGTGATGATGGATGGCTCGTTGCAGGCCGACGGCAAAACAGTAGCCAGCTACGAGTACAACGTAGATGTAACCCGTCAAGTGGTCATTGCCGCGCATGCACAAGGTGTATCGGTTGAGGGCGAGCTAGGCTGCTTAGGTTCACTTGAAACCATGATGGGCGACAAAGAAGATGGTCACGGTGCCGACGGCAAAATGACCCGCGAGCAATTATTAACCGATCCGGATCAAGCGGCAGACTTCATCTCGCTTACCAAAGCCGATGCCTTGGCCATCGCCATTGGCACGTCTCACGGCGCCTATAAATTTACCCGCAAACCCACTGGCGATATTCTCGCAATCGACCGTATTAAGGCCATCCACGCACGTTTGCCCAATACCCATTTAGTCATGCACGGCTCATCATCGGTGCCGCAAGACTTGCTAGAAATCATTCGCCAAAACGGCGGCGAAATGAAGCAAACCTTTGGCGTGCCGGTGGAAGAAATTCAAGAAGGTATTAAACACGGCGTGCGTAAAATTAATATCGATACCGATATTCGTCTGGCCATGACGGCCGCAATTCGTAAATTTATGAACGAAAACAAAGGCCATTTTGATCCGCGCGATTATTTGAAGCCAGCCCGTGCTGCCGCTAAAGAAATTTGTATTCAGCGCTACACCCAATTTGGTTGCGCGGGTCAAGCCGCTAAAATTGCGCCAATGACATTGGCTGTGATGGCGGGGCACTATGCATCGGGTTCGTTGAACCCAATCGTACGCTAATACGTAAAAACACGTAAAGATCTATGTCGGGTTTAAATAGCAGCCATTGCCGCAATTGTGGAACATTTCTCGGTGAACCAGCCGGAAAATTTTGCCCCAATTGCGGCCAAGATACGCTCAATCATCCGCCCTCGTTTTGGGAATTCATTCATGAATTTATTACCCATTACGTCGCGTTGGAAGGCAAGCTATGGAAAACGCTGTTGCTGTTATTTTTTAAGCCTGCGCAGCTAACGAGAGAATATCGTGAAGGCCGTAAGCAGCGCTATATCTCGCCATTGCGCTTATACATCACTGCTAGTTTTTTGTTTTTTTTGGTATTTAAATTTTTGGATGTAGGTAATCTGGCGGTAGATAACGTAACCACGAACGCAGTGGGTGAAAAAACAGAAACTTCTGCTTTACGCATTCGTATTGGTGATGACAAAGAGGATGCAAAGTCGAACGAAAAAGTAGCGGCGGCAATGGATGCAGCAAAAATAGAAGCGCCGTATCCTACTGCTGCGCCCGACCCAGTAAATGTTGCCGTTGAAGAATGGAAAAAATCAGGTAGTTTCAATTTAGGCTGCGACCGCTGGGACACGCCCACCTCTTGCGCGTGGCTCGAAAATAGGCTGAAGAAAAAGTACGCAGGTAAAACCGACGATCAAATGTGGGCAACCGTAAAAGTTGGCTTGGCTTCAAACGTGCCTTACGCCATTTTTCTAGCGTTGCCGTTTTTTGCGTTATTCACCAAGCTGCTTTATGTGCGTCGAGGTTATTATTTTGGCGAGCATTTTGTCTACGCGTTGCACATTCACGCGTTCACTTTTTTTACCATGCTGGCGATGGTACTAAGCCATGCGGCTGTAGCGGGGGCGTTGGCGGTGTTCGCAGCAATTTACTACCTAATCGGGTTGCATCGTTTTTTTGGCGGCCGTTGGTGGATGAGCGCGCTGCGGTATGTAGTGCTGGCAATGTTGTATCCCACTTTTTTAGGCATTGTTGCCACAGTACTTTTGGTTGTTGTTTTCATAGGCTAAATTAAGTTATGTACGAATCATCGATTAAATCTCTTCCCTTAATTGCGCGTGGCAAAGTGCGCGATATTTATGCAATTGGCGACGATAAATTGCTTATCATCACTACCGATCGTTTAAGCGCTTACGATGTGATTTTGCCCACGCCCATTGCGGGAAAAGGCGAAATTTTAGTGTCACTTTCAAACTTTTGGTTTGAGAAACTAAAGCATATTGTACCCAACCATTTAACCGGTATCGACCCCGAAACAGTTGTCGCAGCCAACGAGCGTGACCAAGTACGTGGGCGTGCGGTGGTAGCCACCAAATACAAAGTGCTGCCCATTGAAGCCGTGGTGCGTGGCTATTTAGAAGGCTCAGGCTTTGCGGAATACCAACAAAGCCAAACCGTCTGTGGCATTAAATTGCCGCAAGGCTTGGTGCGCGCATCAAAGCTACCAACGCCAATTTTCACCCCCGCGACCAAGGCCGAAGCCGGTGAGCATGATGAAAATATTGACTTCGCGAATTGCGAAAAAGCCGTCGGCAGCCACTACGCCAATTTAATTCGCGACACAGCATTAGCGCTATACACCACAGCTGCTGACTACGCACTCACCCGCGGCATCATCATTGCCGATACTAAGTTTGAATTCGGCATTGATGCCGCAGGCAAGCTGCATTTGGTGGATGAAGCCCTCACGCCCGATTCATCGCGCTTTTGGCCCTTGGACACCTACGCGGCAGGCAGCAGCCCTGCCAGTTTTGATAAGCAATATATTCGAAATTGGTTAGAATCTATCGGCTTTAATAAGCAGCCACCGGCACCGGCCGTGCCAGCAGATATTGCCGCGCAAACTACGGCTAAGTATCGGGAAGCCTTAACGCGATTAACCGCGTCGTAATCCTGCGCGATTAACCGCGTCGTAATTTCATCGGTTTACAAGCAGACGCAACCAGTCATCAATGTGTTGCGCTACTTGTTGCGGTTGCTGCAGCGGCGCTAAATGCGCTGCTTGAGAAATCTGCCTGTAGCTTGCCTTAGGAATCGCCGCCGTCATGCGCAGATGCGTTGCTGGCGTGCATATTTGATCCGCGTCCCCACACAGCACCAGCACTGGCACGTTGATGCTAGGCAGCAGCGGCCAACCGTCATTGCGACTTGCCAATGCCGCGTGTTGCGCAACGAGCTTTGGTATGCCTTGTTGCTGCGCCATCGCCATCGCACAGTGCTCCAGTGCCATCAACGTCGCAGCGTCATCGGGTGCGAAGTATTTTTCCCGCAGCGTCTCAAGCATTGCGCCAAATCCTGCCGTGGTGGCAATTTCCATTTGCTGCTGCCGCACGCTGCGACGTGCGGGTGAATCCGCACTGGGATCGGTGCCGCACAGCACCATGCCGGCAATGCGAGACGGCGCTTGTCGCCACATTTCTAGCGCGACTAATCCGCCCATCGATAAGCCAATTGGAATAATGGTGCCCTCAATTGCGCTGGCGCAATCAAGCGCAATTTCTGCCATTGCGCGAATGGTGTTGGCATGCGCAAAATCTATAAAGTGCGCGGCAGTCGGGGGCTGCAGCGCCGCAGCAGTTGGACGCCACACGCGGCTATCGCAGGCGGTGCCGGGTAAAAAAAGCAGCGTTGCGGTCAATGGAGGAGTCAAAATTTTAACCTAGAAACGGCAGTTGGACGGATGCGAGTGTGCGATTTATGGGCTTGCCAGCAAGGCGCAACGACGACGCAGGCTTCACCCTGCGAGGAGGCGCAACGCCGCTGGGAAGCGCAGAAATTGTACAATCGCATTCGTAGCGCTCTCACCCAACTGGTGAGCGTATAGAAACCCGGCTACATCAATAAACACGGGCTTCTCCAAGCAATCCGAGCGGTCACCTGCTGTTTCTGGGTTTAAGCGCATGCGTACTGTTTTAGCCCGCAATCCCACGCACTACAAACAATTCAGTTTGCTCGCTGGCGCTAAGTTGGTGGCTCATGCCGCGCGGCGCGGTAAAGGTGTCGCCTGCGTGCAGTGCGATGCGTTGGCCAGCGTCGTTGTCCCACGTCACGCATCCCGCGTGTACCAGCAATACCTCAGCGTAATCGCGCGTGCTGCGCAGCGTTTGCGCACCAGCAGCAAGGTGCATATGGCTTACGGTAAAACCATGCGGCACGACGGACGTGGCGATTGCTGCAACCGCGTTGCCATCGTCAATAATGATGGATTCGGTAATGCCTTCGTGTGAGCGCGGCTGCAGTGCGTTGTGCGTCACGACGCGGCTGTGCATCTCGGCGCCCGTTGGCACGCGAATGTAGGCAATTTCAGCACGCGTGGCTGGGTGGACTGCCTGAGCACCTTCCGGCACCTTCTCGCCCAGCGTGGTGTCGATTAAAGCACCGTTCTCAAGCAACACCAGCCCATAGCCGCGCGCACGCTCAATCACATGCGGTGCCCAGTGCACACGGCCGGGATCGTCGCCGCCCAACACCGCAAACATAAAGCCCGTGGTGGCACCAATGTTTTCAAAACCGCGAAACACATGAATGGGAATTGAGATCGTATCGCCGGGGTTTAAAAACACTTCGCCGTCTTTGCCATCCTCGCCCCAAAAAAAACGCCATTGCCCCGTGTGGATAATAAACACCTCAGCGCTATCGTGGCTATGGAGTGAGTTAGTGCAGTGCGGTGGCTGGCGCGCTGCGCCAATGTTGAATCCGTGCGGCTCGGCAATGTGTACGTATTGGTTTGGATTCTCAGCAACGCCCGGGCCGATGATGGTGAAGTTCTCTTTTTTGTCGCTGCCGGGGCTGCGTGCATCAATGAAGGCGTTGATGCAGGGTCGCAAATCGGCGTAGCGCACAAGGCGCGCGTTCAACGCATCCGATAGCGTAATTTGTAGTGTTGAAGCTATCAGCACGCAAGCTCCTTTAAAAATGACGTGGCGTAAGTTGGTCTATTCATAACAACGGTCGTCCGCCATCCACAGCAAAAATAGTGCCGGTTGAAAACTTAAAATGGGTAGCGGTGGCAACGACGGCTAGCGCTATTTCATCCGGTGTTGCTAAGCGCCCAAGCGGCGATTTGTCAGCTTGGGTATTGCGCCAGGTTACATCCATTTTTTTAACGAATTCGGTATCCACTAAGCCGGGCGAGACCGAAACGACGCGAATCTCCGGTGCTAACGCCCGAGCGAGGGATTTTGTCAGATTATCGAGTGCACTTTTGATGCGCAATACGCAATATTGCTGCCCATGGCTGTTTGCGCGGCGATAGACGAAATGTTGACCACCAAGCCTGCGCCGCTGCGCTTGAGCATTGGCTGCATCGCCCGCACGCAAGCAATTGCGCCACGCACGTTGGTAGCAAAAATTGCGTCAATTAAATCATCATCCAGCGCGTTTAAATCTGGGTGCGCTACAAACTTCGTCGTGCCCGCGCAATTCACTAAAATATCTAGTCGCCCAAATTTCGCTTCAATCGTCGTGGCAAGTTCTGCTAATGCGGCAGAATTAGTAACGGGTGCTGCTACCGCCATATGATGGTTGGAAACGCCCGTAAATAGGGCATCTACAAGCACTTCTGCAGCGTCGCCTGAGCTGTTATAGCCAACAATAATCGTCGCACCTGCTCGCGCTAAGGCATGGCAAATCGCCGACCCTAAGCCGCCCGCGCCGCCGGTCACTAAGGCAACTTTGCCCTTTAGCGGGGTGGTGCTCATGGTTAGGCTTTAGCCATTCTGCGCACGCGAATATCGGCCTGTTCTTTATGGCCTGCAAAGTGTTCTAGCTCGCACAGGCGCGAACAATATTCGCCAATCATCACTGATGCTTCATCGGTGAGTATGCGTTGATAGGTGTGGGTTTTAATAAATTTGCCAACCCATAAACCGCCAGTGTAACGCCCCGCGCCATTGGTCGGCAGCGTGTGGTTTGTGCCGATGACTTTATCACCATAAGAAACATTGGTGCGATGGCCTAAAAATAGTGCACCGTAGTTTGTCATGTGCTGCAAAAACCAATCTGGATTTTTCGTCATCACCTGCACATGCTCCGAGCAAATACGCTCGGCCTCAAGCAGCATTTCTGCATCGGTGTCGCACAAAATAATTTGCCCATAATCGCGCCACGCCACACTCGCAATATCGCGGGTGGCTAAGCGTAGCAACACGGTTTCAATTTGCGCGGGCAATTCAGCGGCAATTTTTTTGCTGGTCGTAATGCAAACTGCCGGAGAATTTGGCCCGTGTTCGGCCTGGCCCAATAAATCTACCGCCACCAATTCCGCATCGACCGTGTCATCGCAAATCACCATCGTTTCTGTTGGCCCCGCAAATAAATCAATGCCCACGCGGCCATACAATTGCCGTTTGGCTTCCGCTACAAAGGCGTTGCCGGGGCCTACCAGCATGTCAACTGGGGCAACGGTTTCAGTGCCCAGCGCCATCATTGCCACAGCCTGCACGCCGCCCACCACATAAATTTCATCTGCCCCTGCCATCGCCATTGCTGCAACGATCGTGGCTGATGGCTTACCTTCATAGGGCGGAGCGCATGCAATCACGCGCTTCACGCCTGCTACCTTGGCCGTCAACACGCCCATGTGGGCGGAAGCCAGCAACGGATATTTGCCGCCCGGCACATAGCAGCCTACCGCGCGAATCGGAATATTTTTATGCCCTAATATTATGCCGGGTAGCGTTTCTACTTCAACATCGCGAAACGATGTCATCTGAATTTGCGCAAAGCGCTTTATTTGCGCTTGGGCAAATTTAATATCATCAATGGCCTGTTGTGGCAGTGAGGCAATACAGGCGGCAATTTCAGCGTCGGTCAACCGCATGGAAGTTGGCGTCCAGTTATCGAACTTAGTCGAATAGTCACGCACTGCGGCGTCACCCCGCGATTCAATGTCAGCCAAAATACCTTCAACGGTGGTGCGTACCGTGGCGTTAATAGCAGCTTTTTGATCGCTGGTTTTACCGGATTTTAAATATTGAATCACTCGATTTACTCCTTAGGCTTGACGCTCTGCCTGCATTTAAAATTAACATATTCCTATTCTTACCCATTTTGTACTGCGAATGCAAGCAAGAAATTGTTCGTTCTCTATAGCCAAGACTATAAAGTAAGTCTTTGCGCAGGTAGCCTTTGAGAAATTTAGTTGCATTCGCAGTCTAAATATTTGCAATAATAGTGTTTAACGGGCAAAAGTTCCCTGCAAAATTGAGGATAAAAATGGATACAGCGAACCAAGATGTGATGACTGGCTTCGACGCGGAATTTAAAAATCTCGACCACTACATTCGCGTGATCACCGCGCGCATATGGGAAGGCGGGCGCATTGACGATATTTACGCCTACTATTCTGACCCTTGTATAGTGGAAACGCCGTCCTCCGTTAGCACCCCGCTTATCGATGTGGTTAACGGCACCAGAGCCACATTGGCGATGTTTCCCGACCGGCGGCTATTGGCTGAAGATGTGATTCAGTCGGGCGACGCAGCTACCGGTTTTTTAAGCTCGCACCGCATTATTTCCACCATGACGCATCGCGGCAGCGGTGCATTTGGCGCGCCCACGAACAAGCGCATTCATGTGCGTACCGTGGCTGATTGCGTGTGTAAAAATAACCGCATCGTGCATGAATGGCTAGTGCGGGATCAAGCCGCTATTGCGTTGCAAATCGGTATGGCACCCCGTGCGCTGGCGCAGGCGTGGCTAGACAAAGCGGGTGGCTGGAACAAGCCAATTGCGGGTGTTGCACCCGATGGCTATATGTCGCACATCAGCACGGAAGTGCTCGCGCAACGCTACGCGCAAAGCCTGCAAGACTTTGCAGCAGGTTGCGCAGTTTCTGCAAAAATGTATGACGATGCGGTGCACCATATCGGCCCCGGCGGCACCACTTATTTTGGGCAAGATGAAGTGGCGTTATTTTGGCAGCAATTGTTCAGCAGCCTTGTGGTGCAGTCGCTACAAATTGAGCATTTAGCGTTTCAAACTGGTGGTGGCCGTGCGGATAGGTTAGCTATGCGCTGGCGCGCTAAAACGCTGCATCAAGGCAATGGCCGCTATGGTGAGCCCACGGGAAAGCCAGTTGAAATATTGGGCATAAACCACGTAGAGTTTTATCAAGGCCGCGTGCTGCGCGAATGGGTGTTGATTGACGATATTGCACTGTGGATGCAAGTTTTAGACGTTAGAAAATAAGCGTTAACGCCCTGAAGATGCCCTATTATAGGGCGTCTTCAAGGCACCAATTTATAGTTTTAAACGCTCAACTAAAGCCTTGGCACCATCTTGTAAAAACTGCTGATCGGACGCCAACATAAAAAACGTAGCACCTTTAGTCTGCCAAAAACTACAAGTTTCACTCGCTGGAAAAAACATGCCGACTGGCTTACCGTGACGCTTTCCCGCTGCGCAAATTTGGTCAACGGCGGCCATGACGATTGGGTCAGTGGCGTTTTTGGCACCCAATGAAACCGTTAAATCCATACGGCCTACAAACAGGCAATCGATGCCCACGGTGGCTGCAATATCGTCCAAGTGCGCGAGTGCTTTAGCGTCTTCAATTTGGGCGATAGCAACGGTGGTAGCGTTGCTGTGGCTAATGTGCTCGCCCATGGTTTTATTGGTGTAGCGCGCAGCGCGGCTGGATGCCGCGTAGCCGCGTGTGCCGTTAAAGTTGCTGGTTTTATCAGCGTAGCGCGCGGCTTGCGCCATCGCTGCCGCTTGCGCGCCGGTGCATACGTGGGGAAACACCACACCGGTCGCGCCTGCATCCAGTGCGGTTAAAATTTCACCCGCATTAGCTGTTTGCACCCGTACTAAACAAGGCATATCGGCTGCACGAAACGCAGCGATGCAGCCGTCCAACTCCATGCGTCCAAAGGGAGCATGTTCCGCATCAATACACACGCAGGCAAGGGGCGTTAAACCAAGCACTTCGCACACAATGGGGGAGGGTGTTTTTAAAAACGTGCCCATCATTACCTCAAGCGCTTGTAAGCGAGCGCGAAAGCTATCACTGCGCGGCATAATCATTTAGCTATGCTTTCCAAATGCGTTTAGATGCAATGGCGGCACCTTCGGCCAACGCGGTTAATTTTGCATAGACAATTTCTGGATCGACATTACCAAAGCCCGCAAACGTACCAAAGCCGCAATCAGTACCAGCAATCACGCGATCGCCACCCACAATATTGGTAAAGCGCTCGATCCGTTCGGCAACCAACAGTGGGTGCTCAATAAAATTGGTTACAGAATCAATGACGCCGGGGATTAAAATTTTGTCATCTGGTATTTTGCTGTCGCGAAACACCGTCCACTCATGGGCGTGGCGCGGGTTGGCAGACTCGAACAATAGCGCTTGCGGTTTGGCTTTTAATGCGATGGGCAACACCACATCCATCGGCGCGTCGCAATGGTGCGGGCCTTCGTAATTTCCCCAACAAATATGCATTCGTACTTTATCAGCGGGTATGTTGCGAAGCGCCGTGTTTAGGGCTTCTACGTGTTGATATGCTAAGCGGATATACTCGGCTTCAGGCTTGTCTTTAAACATCATATGACGTCCTAGCCCTAAGTCCGGGCAGTCAAGTTGCAGCGTGAATCCTGCTGCCACAATCGCTTCGTATTCCGGCCGCATCGCTTCGGCTAATGCGTTCAAATAGGCTTCATGCGTTGGATAAAATTCATTGGGTTGAAACAGCGCAATCACACCGGGTGAAGCGGCGTTCATGAAGGCACCGGTGACAGGACTAGCGCGCAATGCGGATTGCATATTGTCGATGTCGGCTACTAACGGTGCCAGTGTTTTTGGTGCAACCGCACTGGTGCAGCGCGGACGTTTATAGCTTGGGCTACCGCCGCCAGCAGCGAGACGCTTCATGAACGACGGGAAGGCTTCAAGGTCTTGCGGCGTGCGGCGCGGGCTGTCGCCTTCAAAGCCGGTAATACGGTCTTTGATATAGGTAGCGTAGCTAATTTTTGATTGCTCGCCATCGCTCACTAAATCAATTCCAGCCGCCTTTTGGCGCGCAACTACATGCGCTACGGCTTCCCGCATGGTGGTGTCGTATTCGGTTTTATCATAATGGCTGCCTAACTCATGGGCAAAAATAAGAGCTGCGACTTGCTCCGAACGCGGCAAGCTGCCAACGTGGGTAGTTAGTATTTTTTTCATGCAATATCTCCTAAAATTGAAGTGCCGCCTTCTACAAACTGCGCTGAAAATACCCGTTTTTCGGCCGCAGCCGCAGGGTTGCTAATTAAAGAAATCACCATCTCTGCCGCTGCCTGTGCCATTTTTTGCACCGGCTGGCGCAGCGTGGTGAGGTTGTAGCTTAGCCAAGTAGAAGGCTCCACGCCGTCAAACCCGACGACTGATAAGTCTTCCGGCACGCGCAAATTAAGCTCATGCCGAGCGGTGTCCACACAGCCAATCGCCATCACGTCATTGCCGCAAATAATCGCGTCAGGCGGGCGTTTAAGCGTTTTGATAATTTGCCGTAAGCCGCGTGCGCCGCTTTCATAATCATAGTTGCCATGCACTACGACTGGCGCAGCTAGACCAAGCTCGCTTAAGCGCTCTAAAGTGCCTTGCGTGCGCTCTTGTCCCACTACGGAATCGTCAGGGCCGCCGATGATGGCAAAGCGTTTATGCCCTGCCGCCACTAAGCGCGAAACAACGGTGCGCGCCCCACCTATTTGGTCGCAAACCACCGCATTTACGGGCTTATCGCGCAGTGAACGGTTGTAAAGCACGATCGGAATTTTGCGCCGCTCAAACTCATTTACTTGTTCCGGCGTTAAGCGCGCGGCCGCAACCACGCCGTCTACTTGATACTCCCACACTTGGGCGATTACTTTGTCCACGTCACCTTCGTGGGGCAAGGTAAACAGCAATACCCGCATGCCGTTTTTTACAAATTGATGGCTCAATTCAGACAGCACTTCTGGGTAGTACAAATTGGTTAGATTAGAAATAATAACGGCGACTAAGTTAGTGCGCCGCGTAATTAAGCTGCGCGCAATCGCGTTGGGCGTGTAGTTAAGATCAAGGGCCGCCTGCATCACCTTGGCTCGCATTGCGTCAGACACACTGGCACCCGGCTTAAAGCAGCGGGAAACCGCCGATTGCGACACGCCCGCGCGCAACCCCACATCGTAGGATGTCACGCTATGGTTAGCGGAACTTGGTGCAGAGCTAGATTTTTTAGCGGCCATTTTTTACTTACTAAATTGCGCAGTTGAACTGCGGAAGCATGATTGTAATCTTAACGCTTCTGCTCTAAAGTGCTTAAAATAGACTGCGAATGCAGTAAAACTGTTTGTTTTATGCCACAAACAGGCAATGCATCAGGATTATATTGCGCAAACCACGCCAATTTCTTTGCATTCGCAGTACATTATCTAGTAGCGAAGTACCGATAGTGCTCTATTTTTGCTCAGTCGTTGGCGTTTTTAGCCGATGTTTCGTCATCATCGTTTGGGAGAATGCAATGAAGATATTTACCCGTAAGAAATTAGCCGTGCAGATCGCCATGACTATCGCTGCCCTAAGCGCGACGAATGGTCTCATCGTTCAACACGTCTCAGCGCAAGCCCCAGTGCCTGCGCCCGCAACTACGCCGGCGACAAAAACAGCGCTGGACGAAATCGTCGTCACAGCGCAGCGCCGTGCAGAAAATAAGCAGGACGTGCCGGTGTCGGTTACCGCTGTGACTGCTGAGCAATTGGCTGACCGTAATATCACCGACATCACCCAAATGGAAGGCATGTCGCCCGGCTTTACCTTTGGCCGATCTGGCAGCGATGCGCGCCCTGCCATGCGCGGCGTGCGCACTGAAAACGTCGCGATTAACGGCGATACCACTATCGGCTATTTTATCGATGGTATTTATAAATCACGCGCGCAACAAGCGCTGGCAAGTTTTGTGGATGTGGAGCGGGTAGAAATTCAACGCGGCCCGCAAGGCACGCTGTATGGCCGCAATACGTTTGGCGGCAATATTTCAGTGCTCACCAATGCGCCCGTGTTTAAAAAGTTTCAAGGTTCTGCCAGCGCGCAATTCGGTGAATTCAATAAGACCCGTTTTGAAGGCATGGTTAATTTGCCGGTGAATGATATGTTTGCCGTGCGCGTCGCAGCGGCTTACGATAAATCTGATGGTTATGTACAAAACGACTTTAATTCTGCCGCTGATTTGTTCGATCAAGATTTAAAATACGGTCGCTTAGCATTAAAGTTCCAACCAAATTCTGCGTTTGAAGCCACGTTTCGTACGGACTCAACTGAGCAAGGCGGCAACGGCGGCTCCGCCTTCGGTTACAAGCAAGCGGGTACTTACTATGACCGCGCATCGTGCCAGCAATTATTTAATTCAACCGTCACCATCATCAA
>JAYUOW010000048.1:0-18848 GCA_043760555.1 Betaproteobacteria bacterium | reverse complement strand
ATACGGTGCCAAAGAAGCGCGGCTAATTGATTGCCGCAAGCAGCTCGTCGCCGAAGGCATCGCCGCGCTGCAAAGCGGTGCGTTTCATATCACCACGGCAGGCAATACCTACTTCAACACCACGCCCTTGGGTCGCGCGGTAACTGGCACGATGTTGGTGGTGGCAATGCGTCAAGATGACGTAAATATTTGGGGCGACGGCAGCACCTACAAAGGCAACGACATCGAGCGGTTTTATCGCTACGGTTTGCTGGCTAATCCGTCATTAAAAATTTACAAACCGTGGCTAGACCAACTATTTATCGACGAGCTGGGCGGGCGCGCTGAAATGTCGGCCTACATGACCAAATGTGGGCATGGCTACAAAATGAGTGGTGAAAAAGCCTACTCAACCGATTCCAATATTTTGGGCGCCACGCACGAAGCGAAGGACCTAGAGTTTTTAAACAAAGGCATCAAAATTGTGCAGCCCATCATGGGCGTGGCGTTTTGGCGTGATGATGTAGTCGTGAAGTCTGAAGTTGTCACTATCGGCTTTCAAGCCGGTCAGCCGGTGTCGCTGAACGGCGTGGAATATACCGATGCCGTCGCCCTAATGCTTGAAGCGAATGCCATCGGCGGGCGTCACGGTATTGGCATGTCGGATCAAATTGAAAACCGCATCATTGAAGCGAAAAGCCGTGGCGTATATGAAAGCCCTGGATTAGCGCTGCTGCACATCGCCTACGAGCGCCTAGTGACGGGCATCCACAACGAAGATACCATCGAGCAATACCGTGCCAATGGCCGTCGTTTGGGGCGCTTGCTATATCAAGGCCGCTGGTTTGATTCGCAATCCATGATGCTGCGCGAAACCGCGCAGCGGTGGGTGGCGTCCGCAATCACCGGTGAAGTGTCGATTGAATTGCGGCGTGGTAATGATTATTCGTTGCTAGACACGGTAAGCCCAAATTTAACCTATCGCCCCGAGCGTTTAACGATGGAAAAAGGCGAATCTGCATTCTCACCGCTAGATAGAATCGGCCAGCTCACCATGCGTAATTTGGACATCATGGACACGCGCGAGAAGTTGCAGGGTTACACCAAGGCGGGGTTGTTAACAGCGGCAAGTGACAGCGGAATGCCGGTGTTGGGGGAAGTTAGGGCGGATGCGAAAGCTTAAGTTTCCAGTCGCGCCTAGCGGTATGGATTTAATCCGCTTTGACGCTATACTCATAAAAATGCGAGTCCTAAATGAAAGTAAATGAGTTATTGCGTATGTTGGAAGCGGATGGATGGTTTATGGTGCGGCAACGAGGAAGCCATCGTCAATTTCACCATCTGAGCAAATCGGGAACGGTTACCGTTGCGGGAAAGCCAAGCGTTGAGGTTCCGCGAGGCACTTTGAATAGTGTGCTCAAACAAGCGAGTCTGAAGGAGTAATCATGCAATATTTAGTAATAGTCGAAAAAGGCGCAACGAGCTTTGGTGCATTTGTACCCGATCTTCCCGGCTGCGTTGCCGTTGGTGAAAGTGAAGAAGAGGTCATTGAGTTGATCACCGAAGCCATCGAATTTCACCTAGAAGATTTAACCGCTGAAGGGCACCCCATCCCGCCTGCGTTGACCAAAAGCCAATTTATAGAAGTTGGTTTGGCAGCGTAATCACACGCGTCTAGTTACTTCACCGCATTTATAGGAGTGATCTAAATGAAATCGAAAATAGTGTCCGTTGATAAAGAAGTAATGGGCGGTGTTGCCGTTTTCGCAGGCACGCGCGTGCCCGTGGCCGTGCTGTTTGAAAATCTTGGAAATGGGTTGAGTTTGGAAGAAATATTGGATTCCTACCCTACATTGAAGGGTGAGCAAGCCATCGCCGCATTGCAGCAAGCTGAATTACTTTTAGAAATGGCCGAAGCTGCTTAATGCGCATTTTGATTGACGAATGTTTGCCCCGACAGGTGTTATCACTCGTTAGCATTGAGCAACAAGCCGACCAAGCCATTCACAGATTTAGCGCGCCAATCCCGCCAACGACAGCCTCGTGACGTCCTTCGAGCGCCCTCCTGTCGCATTTACCCCACACCCCATCACCCCGTTTTGGTGCGCCCGCACCCTGAAGGTGCAAAAGTTCGCCTGCAGACACAGTTGTTAATCAATTTGCGTTGTTGTTTGCACGGTTATCCACTAATATCCGCCTGCTCGCAACTCATTCAAACGACCGTTTTAATTTTTGATGTTGCGCTTTTTTGTACAACAACAGCTTGCAGCCAATAGAGCCGCAGGTAATAAAACTGGAGATTTTGAATGAACTTTCGTGCACAAATCGTAGCTGCAATCCTCGCTTTATCCGCTCTTGGCTTTTCAGCCATCGCCCAAGCAGCTAATTATTCTTTATGGATCAATGGCCGCAGCAATTCGGCTCAAGTAGGCAATTACAACGACTTTTCATATTGGGGCCCAGCGGCCACAGCCGGTGGTGTGAACAAAAAAGCGGTAAATTGGGACGGCTACAACAGCATTTCGAACCAAAACGGTATTGTTCGTAATGCACTTGATTGCTTTTGCACAGGCCCAAATTGGTGCTACATCGCAACCCACAGCACTGGTGATTTGATGCTCGGTTACACCTTGGCGATGTACGGCGGCTCGGCTCGCTCGATCAAAGCGCCGACACCAATCGCTGGTGGCGCCTGTGCCAATGCAACTTCCGCCAACACCACACAAACTGGTTGGAACATTAAATGGGTTAACGCAGCAGGCGGCGCAGCGGGTGGCACTACGCTAGCAGACGTCGGCAGCCTTCTATTATCCGAGCCGATTGTACAGAACCTAAAAACCTCTACAGCCCGCGCCTTGTATGACCATAACAACACCCGTGGCACTACGTTTTACATGTTTGCTGGCGCTAAAGGTACGCTGTACTCAGGCGTCCTGTCGGGTCAAGATGACGAAGTAATCGAATATCATTCCTCAGGCGCAGTGTCTGGCACCACCAAAGGTAACTATTGCAACCCTGGCGACTGGTTTTGCGATGTGCTATCCCTAGGCACCGCAGCAACCGCCAATGGTCGTGCAAAGTGGACAAATCACAACGTGCAAGTGCGCGACAGTAGCCAGATTTACAACCATTACGCAGCGGGTAACTGGGCTGGCATTATTGCTCCAATGCGCACTGATATGGTTAACAACGCGAAGTAGAACTAGCTAAAGTATTTTTAAGCCTGCTCCTTAAAGTACAGGCGGTATCGTTGTAAAAATCAGCCCTTCGGCAATCTAATTCCGAGGGGCTTTTTCTTTTTTGAACCATTCGTTTTGATTTTCATCAAGCCATGAATAATTCGATAAAATACCCCGTAAACGCCCGTAAATCGGGCACTTTCAAGCATCTACAGCGGAATCAAAGCGGCCGCTGGCGCTTAGCTGCCGTGCCGATATTGATATTGCTAGCGTGGTTTGGCTGGCGTAGCGTTGCTAAAAGTGAAGTGGGTGAATGGAAAAGTGCGACAGTCGAAACCAGCGCCGCCGCAAAATTTAGTAGAGGTGGCGTAACTGCAGCATCAGCAAATGCCAGTGGCCCAAAATACAGCATGAATGCGCAGGGTACGATGGAAAATCCCGATGAACTACCGTTAAATCAAGACCCACTCGCGCAACAAGAGCGATGGAAAAAGCGCCTACAGCGTGCACAAGAAGTGCTCGATAATTATCGCCGCGTGACCCAATATCCCTATGATTCACGCCCCGCCGACGAACACGGCGATCAAATGTATCCAAACCAAGCCATCGTCGAAGAAAAGCGTTTGTACAAGCCGGGGAGTGACGCAGCCGCCAACCCTGCCAGCAAAATACGCTTACGCACATCACAGGAACGCATTTTTGTCGCCGGTGCTGAAACCGTGTTGTTTACTGTTGCCGCTATCGATGGCGAAGGCAAACCTGTGCCGCTAAATATCAGCGCTGCGGGCATCATCGACCCACCAGAAGGCAACGCGCCATCCACCCAAAAGCGCCTGCAACCCACATTTACGGTTGGTGCAGACGGCGTATGGTCATTCCGTTTTAGCCCCGCCACTCAAGGCTTTGCTAACTTCACCGGCCTGTTGCGGCTCGACATGAATATTGAAGTAGAAAGCCAACAAGGCTTCACCTATTTCGACGTTTACTACACACCAGCCCCGCCAGCAATTTGGGCAGGCGGATTGCGCGAAGTGGTTGAAAACGGCTCGCTCAATATCTACATGAAGGTAAACGTAAAAACAGCAGGCAGGTACGTAGCAACGGGTCGTTTTGATGACAAAACGGGCAAATCTTTTGCACTAGCGGTATTTAACCAAGAACTAGCAGTCGGTCCGCAAGAAATATTGTTCCGCGCCTACGGTAAACTGATCCACGACACCAACCCACCGCAGCCATTACGACTACGTGATGTTGACGGCTTTTTGCTGCTAGAAGATGTAAACCCGGATCGCGCCCTAATGCCAAGGCTCATGGGGGCGGTACACACCACCAAACAATATCCACTCGAAGGCTTCACCGACGCCGAATGGCAAAGTGAAGAACGCGATAGATATGTGCGTGAATATTTGAATGACGTGAATCTGGCGAAGGCAAAATTGGCCGAGCTGGAAAAAATCATTGGGCCGGTGAAAAAGCCGTAACGATGGCACCATCGCCGTTGTAGGGGCGCATTGCCTGCGCCCTTGTGACGTATGCTCGGTGCACAAATATTTAAATTAAAGTCTGCAAAAAACCTCTGTAGATGCCCGTAAACAGGGCATCTGCAAGCATTGTGATACTAGCAGAAGCCAAACCGTGCTCGTGTAGGGGCGCATTGCATGCGCCCTCGTGACTGATGCGCGATGTTTGAATGCCATATCTACTTCCACAAAATACCGATGCAGCTGCATGTAAAAAGGGAATCTACAAACAGTGCGCTATTCCGTGTCAGCGCGATGCATTCGGAACCGAAACTATTTTGCAGTCCGATGGGTCGCAACCCACCACTAACCGCATCCGCTCCTCATGCACCCAAACCCCTTCCACCAGCATCGAATTTTCCTCAACACCGTACACGCAAAACCCCAGCGATTGATACAACCGCGTCGCGCCCACACTCGCCTGATCCACGCTTAGCAACACCACCCGCACATCAGCACATGCTCGCGCCGCCTCTACGGCCGCGCACATGAGCGCCCGCGCGATGCCCCGCTGCCGGTAAGCAGGCTTCACGTAAACGCCCCAAATTTGCGCCTTGTGGCGCACCTGCATTCGCACATCACGGCGCACGCCCACAAAGCCAACCAACGCAACATCCACAAAAGCGCCAAGCGCTGCGATCGTAGTAGCAGCAGTAATTTCGTCGTGAAACGACTCTAAAGTCTGTAGCGCAATCTCAGAGGGCGTTGGATAAATCGAGCGCGGCGATGTCGCGGCCGCATCAATACGCAGCGCTTTCAGCGCCTGCGCATCCGCGCTTAAAAGTTGCCGAATCATCATCGCGACAACTCACCCAAAATACCGCGCCCGCATCCGCTCGCAATAAGCCGCCAATTGCGGATACTGTAACGCGTGTTTTTTTAGCGGTGATTCAATCGGCACCAGCATCAAATTGGCTAAAAACCCATAGGCCGTCGCGTCAAACGAACACGCTGTAGAGCCCATAAAATAGGGCTTCTCCGCCAAGTATTCAGCTAAAGCCGTAATGTCGCGTTTGCCGATTTCATAAATCTCCGCCTCAGAATGACGACCTATGCCATGCCCGTGCATGGCTTTGATCAACCCACGCCGACCAAGCTCGGGCACAAACCACTTTAACGGAATTGGTAGGTCAGGAAAAAACGCGGCCTTGGTCGTAGCCCAACCGGTTGATTCCACCCACCGCGTATGCACCACCGCCCAATAGAAATTTTCTTCTAATAAGCGTTGAAAAGCGAGTGCTATCGCCTTTTGCTCAGCACTCAACCAGCCATCTAATTTATCGCCATAGGTTGCTTTGAGGTAGTCAATTACCAAAGTAGAATCCGCAATAATTTTGCCGTTGTCATCAATATAAGGCAGCTTACCCTTCGGTGCCTTACCAAAATCGCGCATTGAAAACGCTTGCGCTTCAAAGGGCAGGGCTGTCATACGCAGATAAGTTTCTAGCTTTAAACAAAACGGACTGGCATTGGGTAGGCCGAAGGTGGGATTGTATTGGTAGAGTTTTATCATTTTATTTTATCCGCGTTGAGGGGTGAAAGATTGCTAAGTGTAGCAATATTCAACGCATCCTGCTCAAAAATTTCTCATGATATATGCCCTGAAGACGCCCTATATTAGGGCGTCTTCAGGGTGGTATGTCGAGCGAAAAACTTTCAGTCAGCCGCGTTTTTCATGGCGCGCCAATACTTTAGGCCAGCTGTTAACGAAGTCATCCACCAACTTTGCAAACGCTTCACGCTCGGTTTGGCGACGGCTCTCGTCAGCTGCTTCGGCGCTGCCCCATGCGCTGGCACGGGTTTCGGCTTTGGTGGTAATTTCATAGGCCGAATACACATAGCCGGTGCGTGTGTCCATCAATAAAGCAGAGGCAGTGGTGTTGGCAAACACCTTGCGCGTAGGTGCGAAACCCAGCGAAATCATCGTTAACGGACGAGAAAAGTCGTTCTCATAAAATGTGGTGTCAAACGTATAGATCAGCACCAAATCCGCTTGTAAACGCGACGCCGCTTCGCGAATTTCAACATCACTTTGCAGCTTTTGTGGCAGCAGCATCCGGTTGATATTGAGTATGCCCGCCACCTGCGCTAGCTTGGCAATACGATCAAATTGCGCTGGTTCTTCCACCTCGCGGCTGGTAATCACCGTGTAGCGCCCCTCACCATAATTACCGCCACTGCCGCGCAAGTTGTGGTTGGTGTAACTTGGAGCCTGCACACGTATAGCGGCAATGCTGGCGGGGAAGGGTGCCGTGGCTTTCACAGCAAATCCGGCTTGAATATTCGCCGGTGCAAATACGTCTAAATCCGCTTTAGCCCCAGGTGCAATGTAGTAGCTGCAGCCGCTAAGCGCAAATAGTGAAGCAATGAATACTAGCAATTTATAAGGCATGGCACCCTCAATAAGTTAAATTTACACCTTGTAGACGCCCTAAAATAGGGAATCTACAAGGTGTAATAAAGAATCAAGTTTAGAGTATGTGCGCCAATAGTGGCAAAAAAGTGGCGAGGGTAAATTTTTTAAACGACGAGTCAGTCGCACTCACGCTACGTGGTTTCGTCGCGCTCGTGTTGTTCCAGCGCGAACAATAAACTTGTGCGATGCGCCCGTGCGACGTCCTGCCAACGCATCCCGGAAAGCGCACCCTCAAGCGCCCAAAGCAAATTTAGACTCACGGCGACACCCGATTTTTTCGTTTGCGCATAAGCTGCAACCGCGCCTAATGCTTGCAATTGAGCGACGGTGGTAATGCCTGCGCACGCCAGCATTTGTTGGGATTTTGGGCCTAGGTTGGGGAGGGTGGCAATTGAAATGGGATCAGACATGTATAGGGAAATTAAACCGAATTGCAACTTGTTTAAGTGGTGTGATGGGCAATGTGCTTCAACCGATCCAGTCTTTAAGTCTTAATCCCGGTACCCGTTCAAAGTGCTTCGTATTGTGGCTCACCAGAATTAGGTTTTCCGCCAAAGCATGTGCCGCAATTTGCGTATCCATTTCGCCAATCGCTTTGCCGCGCTGATGCAAATCAGCAGCAATGTTGCCGTACTCGTTCGCGGCACTTACTGTCCAAGGTAATACAGGAAACGCTTGCAACAGTAAATTGATGGCCGCTAGACGCCTATCGTCTGCGTTTAACAATGCCAAGCCATAGCGAGTTTCAGCGTAAGTGATCACTGAAATTGCAATCTCATGCTTTAGCATCGCTTTCGTCATCTTGCGTTGCAGTGCAATGTTGGTGCTGCGCGCAAAATAGCCAATAATGTTAGTGTCCGCTAAATAACGAATCATTATAAAGTGCCATCACCAAACGGGCTGCGAGGCTTACCCAACGGGCGGTTTCGGCGTGTTGACTCCGCTAAAAAGTCGTCCGGCAATGGGTTCTCTGCAAGTGCTTTGAGTAGTATTTCAAGCTCACGTTTACGTTGATTTTCGTTCGCTTTCGGCGTCAAGGTAATTTCACCCGTGACCTCGTTTTTGGCGATCCACATTTCTTGCACGCCCACCCGAAACGCTTTGGGCAAGCGTACGGCTTGGCTGTTACCGGTGGTGAATACTTTGGCTGTTGGCAGCATACTCGCTCCGTAAAAATAGATACGAAAACAAGTATACATTGTTGATGCAGGTACATGCGCCACCCAAATGCGGCGATATTGAATACAGGCAATTGAAGTACAATCGTCACATACAATCAAAAGCAAAATTTCCATGCTCAAACTCGTTTTGTTTATCCACGGCCTCGGCGGCGATGCTGAGGGCACGTGGCAGAAGTTTCCTAAATTGATTGAAGACGATATTGAATTAAGCACCCAGTTTGATGTGGCTATGTTTGAGTACACCACCGGTAAATTAGCTGGTAAGCCATCTTTAGCTCTATGTGCGCAAAGCTTGATTACGGAGATCAATAATCGCTATGCCAGCTTTGTCGATATCACGCTAATCGCCCATAGCCAAGGCGGGCTGATTGCCAAGTATTGCATCGCGAAACTACTTGATGGCATCAAGCCATGCCGCGTTAAAAAGTTGCTCACGTTTGCCACGCCACACAGCGGGTCGGGCTTGGCGCATCCCGCCAAGTTGTTGTCCATGGTGCTAAACACGCAGATTGACGACTTAGACCCAAACTCAAATTTTTTACGGGAACTGAGCGAGGCGTGGGGCAAGGCGAATCCACAACGCCACGTGCGCACAAAATTTGTAGCTGCCGCCGAGGATGTAATCGTCGGCCAAGTAAGCGCTATGGGGCAGTGGAATAGCGACTACGAAGTGATGAGCAAAGTTGGGCATGGTTCTATCGTAAAACCCGACAGTGTCGATCATTCAAGCTTCATCATTGCGAAGAAATTTTTGCTTGAAAATGATGCGCTTATCGGCAGTGTTGAAGCCGACTATCGTGCGCCACTGCTCCGTTTAAACTATTTAGAAATCAATGACGCCAATCGGTTTATTTATGGGGCTCGGGTATTGCCCCTTTTTGGCCGCAAGGCCGAAATTGAGGGCTTTTCACGCTTTTTTGGCAACCCTGAGCAGCCGCTACGGTGGATGATTATGCACGGCTCAGGCGGCGTAGGTAAAAGCCGTTTAGCGCTTGACCTTTGCCTGGCGTTGCGCAGCGAATGGCACGCCGGTTTTTTACCGCAGGACGGCAAAGAGCCTGATTGGGGAACGTGGCAACCGATGCTGCCTACGCTAATCATGATTGACTATGCCGCACGCGATCCTGAGCGTACGGGCAAAATGCTGCGCGCGCTGGCCGGGCGCTGTCGGGAAGACGGCACTGCGCTACTCGCCGCACCCGTGCGCATCGTGCTGCTAGAGCGGACAGGTAGCGGCGATTGGTTAGATAAAGTCGTAGGCACGGGGACGACCAAAGCGCGCGTGAATGCAGCGCACGCGGGAACGGACTTGGCGTTAAATACCATTGATGATTGTTGGCCAATTTTTGAGTACGTGTTGAACAAAGCCAGCAAACCCCTGCCTGATAAAGCCGATACCTTAGCCAATTTTGCGCAGATTGATATTGAAAGGCGACCCTTGTTTGCCTACTTTATGGCCGACGCGATTGCCAGAGGTGACGACGTGCGGCATTTCGATGCAGCGCAATTGCTTGATTTGGTGATAGATCGAAACCGTAAAGCGTTTTGGCAACCAGCGGGTGCCACTGCAAAGGATGAACGGCTGTTGGCGTTGGCGACAATGACCAACGGTATTTCTGTTGCGGTAATTCGAGGCTTGGCAGAAACGTTGTTACCTAAATGGGATGTTGACACGCATCCCGCAATTTTTGGCGCCATGACGGGTAGGCCTGCGGGCGAGCGCGTTCACTCAATGGAGCCGGATATTGTTGGCGAGCATTTTGCGCTTTCGATTTTGGAAAGCGCAAACTTAAGTGAGGCAGATCGGGCTCGCTTGTGCGATCTGGCATGGCGACTGGAGCCTTTCAATATGGCGCAGTTTAGCGAGCGTGCACATCGTGATTTGCCCACGAATCCAATGTTGCTTTGGCTTCGTTCCCTACCCACGACACGGGGACTTCCACAACTAGGGTGGGCTGTCACTAGCGCTAATTTGCTTTATAAGTTCGGAGTAGCAGACAGTGCAGTGGCATTGGAGTTACTCGGTAACATGCGGGATGCCGCAGAGGAATACGACGACGCGGGATTGTGGAGCCTGTGGGCTAAGGGAGCCGTAAATGTGCTTTCCTACTTGGCTGCCGCCAATATTGCAAGCGCGCAAATGCTAAACCGTCTTATGCATGTAACGGCAAGGATGCGCAATGAGGAAAGTTTGTGGGAGGCGTGGGCTCAGGGTGCATACAATGTCTTCGGCGAACTATGTCGCGCGGATATGCAAGCGGCGATGCAGTTGCTTGACCAACTTCGGGAAGCTGCGGGCATTCGCAAAGAAGCGGTACTGTGGGAGCTGTGGGCTAGAAGTGCAGTTCAGCTTCTTGCCGACGTGGGGGTTGCCGATCTAGCCGTTGGGCAGATGTTGCTAGATGACCTATTTGCGATTACAAACGAGCGCGGTGAGTCAAAGCTTTGGGTGCAATTAGCCAAAGGAGCTGCCAACTTCCTCCGTTCGCTAAGTGCAGTAGACTGTGAATTAGCGCGAAAATTGTTAATTGACCTGCGTGCGATAGCAGTCGCACGCAATGACCCCATCTTCTGGGAAGCGTGGGCTAGAGGAGTGATGAATATGTTCGATAATCAAGTATTCGCGGATTTGGAGATTGCGCGCGCACTACTGGACGACTTACGTGAGATCGCACGCGGGCGCGATGAGAGAGCATTACTGTTACCTTGGGTTTGCGCTGCGTTTTTTCTTGTGAAATTTACATACAAACTCTCGCCTGACTCGGCTATGTCGCTAATGCGTGACATCCTGCAAACACCCAGAAACGTTCTGCTGAGTGTGCTTTCGGAAGAACTGTTGGGAGAATTGGAAAGGATGTATAAAAAGATTTCATTGGCAGCGGATTGAACAAGTATTTGAAGCGTCATGGCTTCGCCCAAATTTCTAGTTGCCCATAAACTTCCTTGCAACACAGCAACTGAAAATGATCCACCCCATAAACCAATAGCTGATTTTCTTCCACTATTTTTAAGCTCAACCCCGCTTGTTGATGCTGCCCCAACGCACTTTTAACGGCGACCAACCCATCGCCAAACACTCGCTCGTTTTTCTTCGGTGGCGCAACCTGCTTGCTCGCGGCCACGACATAGCATTCCACCATCGCGGGCAAAGGCACGTAGGTGCGCACATCGCGGGTGGTGTCGGGGTTTTTGTTTTGCCAATCGGCATCAATTAAATTGCCGTAGCGTAAATCGGTAATACCAGAACTACGGATTTTGGTTAGCTTGGTGAAGGGTGCGGCATATGGGCTAATACCGAGAAAAATATCGGCCCAATTGCCCGCGCGTTCGAGCAAGGCTCCGTGATGTGGCGTACCTAAAAAAATGATTTTTTTCAGTTTGCTTAGCCAAGTGTGTTTGGCATTTGCGGCGTAGTGACACGCGCTGCGGCTGACAAGGCCGCCCATGCTGTGGCACAGCAGAATGATTTCGTCAATAGGTGTAGATTCCCTATTTACGGCGTTCTCCAGCAGGTCTGCAAAAGCTTGACCGTTGGTGGAAATATGCTGGCCGGTGTTGTAGTGCAGGTAAGCGGTGCTATAGCCAAATTCTTTTGCTAGTGCTTCGCCGTGGTTGTGGCCGTCCTTCGTCCATTGCAAATCATTCATGCATAGGCCATGCACCATGATGATGAGCTTGCTACCGGCTGGTAATTCAGTCAATTTAATGCCGTTTTGGCGCAACGACATTTGAATGGCTAGTGGGTTGTTTGTGCCCGCCAAATAATCGCCAGAAACCCCGTTTAACGCTGCCAGAACGGCTTCGCGTTGAGGTGACGCCGCATCAGTTTGCGGTAATGCGCCCATGAGCGGCGCTAGCTTGGCTAACGCCGCATCCAAGCCGCTGCCCACCACGTTGGTGACGGCATGCACGCTGCGATACACCAAGCCCGTAATGCCGCTCGTGTTACCTTGGCGCGAGTCGCCGACTATAGGTGCCAATCCCGAAATATTGCGATGCAATTCTTCTACTAAATCGGTGATGCCATTAACTGCGTCGATGCTAAGTTTGGCGGCACCGCGAAGGTCGGTATTTTTGTTGGTCATAAGGAAACGAAGAAATTAAACGAATGAAAGTCAGTAGGTTGGGCTGGCATGTAACGTGATAGCCCAACATCGGTGGTGGAATACAGAGACTATGATTGGTGGCTGGCGGTTGTTGGACCAAGTTTAAAATGCTACCCAACAGAACCTACGATCGGAGATGGCCTAAAATAGGGCATCTGCACGCTACCTTAAGTTTTTATGATTGGCGTAAAGTCGGACCATTGTTCGATACGAAATGCACGCACATCGCGGATAGACTTTGGTAGCCAAGGCAGACTTTTTTAGGCATGGATTGCAGCAAAAAGTTCCGCCATATTTTCATTCTCAGTTACGTACAAGCTTCCCTGTACGCGGTGGAAACCGTGCTCGCCCAGCATGGCACCAATTTCGGCATAAGCTTGAGAAACGCCCTTGGGATGATGCTTTTCAGTTTCCGCAACCACTAAATCGAATGCAATAGCGTACATCAACGCGCGTCCGGGTCGTCGAGCATGCGGGCATATCGATAGAGGATCACTTCTCCGGTTTCAACCATCGTAATCTCAATAAGCCAGTCTCCGCCGCTTTCGCGTACGGGATGACCAACGACATACTTAGGCCCGAAGGCTCCGAATGATTTGATTCGTCCAACGGGTACATATGGCGGGGCAATCACTGCGTTCATTTGAACCTCTCGTAGACTTGGTTGGAGGAAGATGCCATGATTATAATTGATTCCAATTTATTGTTTAGTCAACTGCTGGCAGTGCCGCCGCTACCAACTGCGGTATCTCATAAGGCAACGTCAAAACACCCGCCAATAGGCCATCTACAGCCCCTAGCCGCATTCTAGCGCCCTTAATGCTTTCCACTTGCGCCACCACTAAAGCTTCAACGCCGCCATCATTGGTCAGCGCAAAGTTTGCCACTTCACCACAGGCTTGGTCGCTAAATTCAGGGCTATAAAATTTATCTCCCAGCGCTATTGTTGTGGTGGCAACACTGACTCGCACCATGCGGCGTTTTAGGATGCCGCGATATTGCGTGCGGGCAACTATTTCTTGGCCGGGGTAGCAGCCTTTTTTAAAGCTCACCCCCCCTGCAAGTTCAAAGTTGGCCATTTGCGGCACGAAAGCTTCTACGGTTTCGGGCAGCACGGTGAGCACGCCTTGACGAATTTGGTGCAGGTCCCATGCGGCTGCGGGGGCTTTTGTGGCGGCCGCGTTGTTCCAGTAGGCGATGGCTTCAGTTGCTGGGGCGATGACGACGATCGCACCGTTATCAAGCTGTATTGTCATGCTGTTATTGGCGGACAAAACAGTCATCGGCAAGGCCGAGGCATTGGGCGCGCTTAAGTGCCCCACGCGCACGAGTTCATCGCTCACATCGTCCACCACCACTTTGGAGCGCAGCACAAACATGCGTAGCCGCTTTATCGTGCTGCCCACCAAGGCGCGCGGCATCATAAGCCAATAGGCATCATCAATTTTCCATAGCACGCAGGTCATTAGCAGGCGACCTTTTACCGCGCACCAGCCGTTCCATTGGGCGTGGCCATTGCCTAAATTGTTAACGTCGTTAGTGAGTTGATTGTGCAGGAAGCTTGCCGCATCAACGCCTGTCGCGCGTATTAGGCCAAAGTGGCTTAAATCTACCAGCTTTTTCTCTGAATTATTCGCTGTTTGCCCAGCGTAACCACTCACGCGACCAATATCAAATTGTGCGCCTTGTTGTTGTAAATGTTGCTGCCATTGTTCGGACATTGTTGGTACTTTCTGCAGAATTAAAGTATATCGGCTATTCTACGACGCCAAGTGTGTTTATCCCCAAATTAGCGACATCCAAACGTGACAATATTTAAACCAAAAGCGCTCCATGTGCTACCGCTGCCCGATGCGCGTACCCCTATCAAGCTCAGTGCGTCCGGTCGATTGCGCTGGTTTGCGTGGGGTGCGCAAGCAGCGGGCGTGGGTGCGCTGGCAGCGCTGTTTTGGCAGGGTGAATTTTCGGTGCAGTTTATCGCTGGTATATGCGTCGTGTTGCTGGTAATACTGGCTGCAAACGCCCTATATACGGGCATCTTCAAGCCGTTAAATTCGACCGATATTATTGCTTTTGGCATTCATGCAGCGGCCAGACCTGATGTTTTCGACACACTAGATAATGCATCTGATGCGCTAAATGACGTGCTAAGTGGTGCGCCGGGTACGGTAGCGACTGTGGCTAAAAAAGAACTGCTTGAAATTTTTGTGCAAACGCGTGCGGGGCAAATATTGCATGGGCAGCTTACTACCACGCAGTTTGTAGCACCCTTTTTTACTTGCGTGCGCTTTCGGGTTTTTACAGAAACGCTTAAAAAGCCATGGTTTATTCCCACTCACCAAATGTTGCTGCTGCCCGACAATATCGACGCAGAAGAATTTAGACAGTGCAGGGTGCTGTTGCGGTGGACGTAATGCGGGTGCGTTGGGTCACGTATAATATTGGCCTGTCGCATGCACTGCCTGTAATTTCAAATTTCCTCCCTGATTCAGCCTAAATAAGCCCAAATGAACGCCACCGTATCGTCAAGCCCGCTGTATTTTTCTACGCTTTATTCCGTTTTAGCGCTATCTGATTTTAGGCGTGAAAAGTTAACTGCAACTTTGCATGCGGCACTACTTCAAACTTTAGCCCCAGACGTGGTAAAAAATGTTGAGGTGCAAGCCAGATTCGTGCACTTTTTAGCGTGTAAAGATGCCCTGAAAGACCCGCAAATAGGGCATCTTCAGGCATTATTGCAGCCCAATATTGCAGCACAATCTGGGTTAGATGCGCTTGGCGAAGCACCATCTTTTATCGTTATTCCACGCATCGGCACCGTGTCGCCTTGGGCTTCAAAAGCCACCGATATTGCGCATAATTGCGGATTAGAAAATGTGCTGCGGGTGGAACGCGGCATTGCCTATTTTGTAACAGCATCAGCAGATTGCCTTGCAGTTGCAACGGCTGCGCTACGCACCATTGTGTGCGATCCCATGACGGAATCGCTGATCGAAACCGCCGCCGAAGCGCAGCAACTATTCGCCTCGCAAGCCCCTACAGCACTCGGTCACGTGCCGCTGTTAGTACAGGGGAAAGCCGCGCTGGCAAAGGCGAATATAGAATTGGGTTTGGCTTTATCGGCTGATGAAATTGATTATTTGGTTGAATATTATTTGCGCATAAAACGCGACCCAACCGACACCGAATTGATGATGTTTGCGCAAGCAAATTCAGAACATTGTCGGCACAAAATATTTAACGCAAGTTGGGTAATTGACGGCCAGTCGCAAGCGCATACGTTGTTTGGCATGATTCGCAACACCCACAAATTGCACCCGCAGGGCACGGTGGTGGCCTATTCTGATAACTGTGCAGTCATTGCAGGTGCCCAAATTGCGCGGTTCTTCAGCCACGCAGGGCAGTTTGGCTACAGCCAAGACATCACCCATATTTTGCTAAAAGTTGAAACCCATAACCACCCAACTGCGATTGCCCCTTGGCCGGGTGCTGCCACCGGTAGCGGTGGCGAAATTAGAGATGAAGGTGCGACGGGCATTGGTGCAAAACCAAAAGCAGGGTTGTGCGGTTTCACGGTTTCAAACTTGCATATCCCAAATTTAGGCCAGCCTTGGGAGCCTAAAAGTGGCTTGCAAAAGCCCGCGCGTATTGTATCGCCGCTAGAAATTATGATTCAAGGGCCGTTGGGTGCGGCCGCGTTTAATAATGAATTTGGTCGCATCAATTTAACGGGCTATTTCCGCACTTATGAGCAGCACGGCTTCGGGTATCACAAGCCCATCATGATTGCGGGCGGCTTAGGCAATATTTCAGCTAACCATACGCATAAGAAAATGCTGCCTGTCGGTACGCTGCTGATTGTGCTTGGCGGGCCCGCGATGCGCATTGGCGTGGGTGGCGGTGCGGCATCCAGTATGGCTTCAGGCAGTAATTCTGCAGCACTTGATTTCGCATCGGTGCAGCGGGCAAACCCTGAAATGCAGCGTCGCGCGCAAGAGGTGATTGATGCCTGTTGGACACTGGGTGACGCGAACCCAATTTTGTCGATTCACGATGTGGGTGCAGGCGGATTATCGAATGCACTGCCGGAGTTAGCGCATGGCGGCGGAGCGGGCGCCAAGTTTAATTTGCGTGCCATTCCAAATGACGAGCCCAGCATGTCGCCGCGCGAGGTGTGGAGCAACGAAAGCCAAGAGCGTTATGTGTTGGCAATTGCGCCAGCAAGTTTGCCTCAGTTTGAAGCCATGTGTGTGCGTGAGCGTTGCCCGTTTGCGGTGCTGGGCACGGCCACAGAAACACAGCAACTACAGGTGCATGATGCCTTGGCAGATAATTTTCCAGTCGATATGGAAATGGAAATTTTGCTGGGCAAACCGCCGCGCATGGTGCGCGATGTAACGCGTTTGGCACCCATACTTGCACCGCTTAACTTGCTAAACGTAAGCTTAGAATCAGCCGCTGAAATGGTGCTGGCGCTGCCAAGTGTGGCCGATAAATCCTTCCTCATCAACATCGGCGATCGCTCCGTAGGCGGCTTAACTGCGCGTGACCAAATGGTAGGGCCGTGGCAAGTGCCGGTGGCGGATTGCGCTGTCACCTTAATGGGTTTTGATACCTTGCAAGGTGAAGCCATGGCAATGGGCGAACGGCCCCCAATCGCAGTCGTCAACGCGCCCGCATCAGGCCGTATGGCGGTGGGTGAAGCGCTCACCAATATTGTGGCGGCGGACATCATGGCCATTGGCGATATTAAATTATCAGCCAATTGGATGGCAGCGTGCGGCGTGGCGGGGGAGGACGCAAAATTGTACGACACCGTTCATGCCGTGGGCATGGAGTTATGCCCGGCGTTGGGTATCGCGATTCCGGTGGGTAAGGATTCGCTCAGCATGAAAACCAGCTGGAATGACGCGGGTGTTGATCACAATATCGTGTCGCCAATTTCGCTTGTCATTTCGGCCTTCGCACCCGTGCGTGATGCAAGTCGCACGCTGACGCCGCTGCTCGCACGCACGGCTGAAGCCACTGAGTTATTGCTAATTGATTTAGGCGCAGGAAAATCGCGCTTAGGTGGTTCTGCCCTCGCACAGGTGCTGGCGCAGGTGGGCGATGCGGCACCTGATTTAGATTCCCCCCCCCAATTTGTAGCGTTTTTTAATGCCATTCGCAATCTGGCGCAACGCGATTTAATTTTGGCCTATCACGACCGTTCTGACGGTGGCTTGTTTACGACTCTTTGCGAGATGATGTTTTGTTCGCACGTGGGTGTGAGCATCGTGCTTGATGCGCTTACGTTTAACGCGCGTCAATCGGATGTGGATGATTACGATGTTTCTAAAACCGCTAAAACTTTAGCGGCAGATGAAGTAGTGCTGCGTACTTTGTTTAACGAAGAATTAGGCGCAGTGCTGCAAATAAAGCGCAGTGATCGTGATGCGGTAATGCAGCATTTGCGCGACGTGGGACTAGCTGTAAACGCCCATATATTGGGCACCTTGAACGATGTAGATGAGTTTAGAATCATTCGCAGTGGCAAGCCAATTTACGCACAGCCACGCACTACCCTGCAACGTATTTGGAGCCAAACTAGCCACGCCATTCAATCCCTGCGCGATAACCCTGCAACGGCTTTGCAAGAGTACGATCGAATTTTAGACCTTAAAGATACTGGCTTGCACGCCAAATTAAGCTTTGATGCAAGCGTCCAACCAGCGGTGCCTTTCTTAAATTTTAGCGTTAAACCAAAAGTTGCCATCCTGCGCGAGCAGGGCGTAAATGGTCAGCTAGAAATGGCAAATGCCTTTTATCATGCGGGTTTCGAGCCGCATGATGTCCACATGAGCGACATTATTTCTGGTCGCGTGGCTTTAAGCGAGTTTAAAGGGTTAGCGGCTTGCGGTGGGTTTTCGTATGGCGACGTGTTGGGTGCAGGCGGTGGTTGGGCGAAGTCAATATTGTTTAATGCGCGCGCGCGCGATGAATTTGCGGCGTTTTTTAATCGCACTGATACCTTTGCGCTGGGTGTGTGCAACGGCTGCCAAATGATGTCCAATATTAAGTCACTCATTCCCGGTGCTGAAAACTGGCCGCGTTTTGTCCGCAATTTATCCGAGCAATACGAAGCGCGCACGGTGATGGTAGAAGTGCGTAAAAGCCCGTCGATATTGCTTGTCGGCATGGAAGGTAGCCGTATGCCAATCGTGACCGCGCACGGCGAAGGCCGGGCTGAGTTTGATTCTAAAACCCAGCAAGATGCCACGCGCTGGCTTACCGGTATGCATTATGTGGATTACGCGGGCCGCGTCACCGAGCGCTTTCCGCAAAACCCAAATGGCTCGCCACAAGGCGTTACGGCATTCACCACGCCCGATGGCCGTGTGACGATTATGATGCCGCACCCAGAGCGTATTACGCGATCAGTCAATGTGTCGTGGCACCCAAGTGATTGGAGCGTTCAAAGCCCGTGG
>JAYUOW010000047.1:0-6188 GCA_043760555.1 Betaproteobacteria bacterium | reverse complement strand
CCATCGACGATGCACTGAAAACCGCGCCAACTTCGAAATTTACCGATGCCAAGCAACGGCTGAAATCCTGAAAACTAGGGGTTTCCGGTCAGGCACTAAATATCAAACATATATATCGTCAAAGCCCCCTATTTAGGCGCGCCTTCGCTGTATTAGAAAAGTGCTCAGTGTTATGGCTTGATGGGCGGCTGCGGTAGTGGCGATGGATCGCGATAGCCACTTTCTTTTAAAAACTGCTTGTAGTTACCCAACAACGCAAGATAGGTAGGATTATCTTCACCGAGCTTTGAAGCCGATCGCGCTAGACCCAGCTTAAACGCGGCGGCGGCTTCTGCGGTTTTGCTTTGTTTGTGCAGGGTATTGCCGAGCAGTTGGTAAGCGGCTGTAAGTAGTTGCTCATGCACTGGCGTCACGGTGAGGCGATAGGCGATTTGCGCGCGAATGGTGGTTTCGGCTTCGGCGTATTGGCCTAGGTGGTACAAATTTTGCGCCGTATTGTAGTGAAATACCGGATAGCCATTGATTGCCCAAGGATCACCTTCCATGGTTTTGTATATAGCGCGCATTTCCTCGATGACCAATTTCGCGTCGGCATAGCGTTCCGCTGCATGAAAACCCAATACCAACGCGTTGAGGGAAGCGGCGTAAGCACGGGGCTCTTTATCTTTGTTTTGCCGCGCTAAATTTACCGCTTGCTGCGCTAGGGTAGCGGCTCTAGGTGGGTCGAGGCGGCTTAAACTGGTTGATGCGAGGGTGAGCGCATAAGCACGCTTGCGATTAAACGGCGCGCCAGCAACAGCATAGGCATCGGCTGCGCGAACATTGTAATCGGCACTCGCTTTTTGCTCGCCTAAGTTTGATTGAATGAACGCCAGCGATTTAAACAACTCGGCCTGCGCTTCCGGTTCGGCCGCCTTAATGGCGTCCAACTTATTCTCAGCAAATTTTATAAGGTCACGCGCACTGGCGTTGCGATTGCCGCCAGCGGAAGGATTCACTCCTTCAAAAATAGAAACCAAAAAGTTGTTGATCGTCTCAACTGATTTTTTAGCGACCACCACCCTATCGCGTTCAAGCACTGCAACTTGCTCAGATTTTTGCGCTTTGGCCTTTTCTGTAACGGCTATGCGCTGCGCGAAGATGGCCTGTTTTTGGGCATCTTCAGCCACTTTTCGGGCTTGCGTGGCGGTTTGGCGCTGCGCTTCGGCTTCTGCGCGTTCGGCTTCCGCCTTCGCACGTTCGGTCTCGGCTTTTACCCGTTCTAGCTCGGCTTTTTTACGTTCAATTTCGGCTTTGCTGCGTTCGGTTTCGGCATTGCTGGCTTGCAGTTCTGCACGGTTTTTTTCCGCGATTACTTTTAGCGTGAAGCCGCTCACCACCGCAAAAAATACCAATGCTGCAGCAGCTTTTAGCCAATGCTGGCTAATCCATTTGCGGCTCGCGTAGCCGGGCACAAGGGCGGCGGCTTCTACTTTTGCGCCGCGCAGAACGTTTTTAATATCTGCCGCCATTGCCTGCGCGCTGCCGTAGCGGGCGGCGGGAATGTCGGCGCAGGCTTTGTCGATAATGGCTTGTAGCTCGTCGCTTTGCAGGCCCGCTTTGCCACTCGCAGCACCGCGCCTAAATACCGGATCGAGCGCTGCCAACTCTTCCAGCACTCGGCCTAAGCTATAAATATCGGTGGCGGTGGTAATAGCCTTGCTGGCTTTTTGCTCGGGGCTGGCGTAGCGCGGGGTGTAAGCTACGGCCACGTTACCGCGCATGGTGCTTTGGGTGAAGTGGGCGGGTTGGTCAGCAACATCAAGCTGCGGCGAGAATAAATCGGCATCTAATTCAGGCGGTGCGGGTGCTAATAATTGCGCCTCTCCAGCCAAATTAGCGATACCGAAATCAAGCAGAGATGGCCGCCCAGCTTGGCTTACCAAGATATTGGCGGGCTTAATATCGCAGTGGATAATTAAACGCTGATGGGCGATGGCCACTGCATCGCAAATTGGCAGCATAAGCTCTAATATTTGCACGAAGCCTAAGCTATTGCTTTGGCAATAGGCATCAATGGGCAAGCCCTTGATGTATTCGAGCACCAAATACGGCTGCCCGTTTGGTGTGGCACCGCCATCAAACAGCCTTGCGATATTGGGATGGGTTAGCCCTGCCAATATTTGCCGTTCTTGCGCCAGCCGCGCGATGGCTGTGGCCGTGGGTAGGCCGTGCATCACTTTAATGGCCACGGTTTGCTGAAAATGCCCATCCGCCCGTTCAGCCAAAAATACCGATCCCATTCCCCCTTGGCCGATTTTTTCAATCAATTTCCACGTATCTAGCGTGTCACCGGCTTTAAGTTCATTGCTTAATGCCGTAGTCAGATCACTAGCACCATGGGCAATGACAGATGCAATGACGGTGGCGTTGGTTTGCGCATGGCCGCACATGCGCAGCACTTTTTTAATTAGCGCTTCATCTTGCGTTAGGCTGCGCAAGGCCGCCAATTGGGCGTCTTCGGGTAGATCGGTAACGGCGTCGAAGAGTTCATGGAGGTTCGGTGGCATAGGGTTTTCGACCAGACGATAATAGATTTTTGGCAATTTATACAAATACCGCTCAAAATTTGGCGGCTCTACTAACTAAACGCAAATCCCTACACGTTCCTATCAAGGCATTTAAAATAAATCCGCGTTTAGGGGTGCGGAAATTGCTAATGTCCCGTTTACGAATGCGCTGGCGGGATGCAGTGCTAGGCGTTCTGAAGGCAGCGTGGCTGGCCACACAACTGAGGAACAACGACGCAATGCGCCCGTCGGTGAATTCAGAAATGGGATATTGGCAGTTTCCGCATCCCTTATTGTTCACCCCGAATGCTGTCCATCGTAAAGGCCCTGCCAAAACGGAGTTCACGGTCAACCGTGGTCACTGATATGTCGAGTAACTTTGCAATATCTTCGCGCTGCATGCCGGCAAAATACGTCAAATGCATCACCTGCGCGCTACGCGGCTCGGATGCATCTAGCTCATTAAACGCGTCATCTAGGGCAACTAATTCATAAGCAGAATCGGAAGCGCCGACATCTAAATCAGTGAGCGTCACGCGCATTAAATCGCCACCGCGCTTTTCAGTTAAGTTGGCGCGCGCATGGTCGACCAGCAAGGCGCGCATTTTTAGCGACATGGTGGCTAAAAAATGTTTGCTGTTTTTAAGGTCTGAATCTGATTCGCCGATACAAATAATGGCGTCGTGCAATAGCTCGGTGGGCGACACTGAAACCGCCCCGCTCTCACGCACACGGTTGGCCGCCATGCGCCGCAGTTGCTCGTAGCAAGTTTCAATCAGCGCGTTAAACGCACCATCCTGCATACCCATTTTTGACGCGTGCCATGCTTCCAACATGGTGGTGAGTGAGTTTTCAGGCTTGGCGTTGGCAGCGGTCATTGAGTGTTCTTATGGTAATTTAAATGCCTGAAGAAGCCCTAAAATAGGGCGTCTTCAGGCATTCAAAATTTAGGTTGCTTTAGGGTTTCGAGTAAGGCGGTGAGCGTTTTGTAATCATTACTTTGCTCGCCACGTGTTGTAAGTGAGAAGTCACGAGCAATTTGGGCGTGAAAGGTGGCTTTTTGTTTTGCTTGCACAACCTTGGTGGCGTCTTGGATCCCAACGTTTTTTTCGTCGACAAGCTCCTCGCCGTAGCGCTGCCATGCGCGCGCGGCGTCGGTGTGGATGCCCTGTTTCACCGCTACACCCACTTCACCAAAATTAGCGATAATTTTATCGAGCGTGCCAATGGCCTGCAGGGTTTTGCCTTCGGCTAACTCAACGTCAGCCATCGTGCGCATGCCCGCAATAACCGGGGCTTCATTGTTTTTGTAAGCGCGTTGACGTAGCTGTAAACTCTGTTCGGCCACGGCGCGGGCGTCTGGTAGATTTTTTAAGCGAAGGTGCGCATAGACGATGCGGCCAAGCGCGGCCAAGCGCTTAATGTCGGCCTCACCCAAATCATCTTCAAAAATTTTAGCGGCCTGTTTCAACAGGGTAATCGCACCCAAATCATCGTTACGATCGGTCAATAGCGTGGCTCTGGTCATCAATAGCGTGGGGTTTGGTAAGCCATTGACGTTTTTCTTGATCGATAGCGCATCGGCTTTATCAAATGCAGCGCTCGCTTCATCAAGCCGCTTTTGGCGCCGCAAAAACACCGCGTATTGGCTTAGAGAATAGCCATATTGCGCGCTGTCTTCACCAAGCTTATCAAGGCTAATGGCCAAAGCGCGTTTGTGCTCGATCTCGGCTTCGGTGTTTTTGCCCTGCGCCTGCAATGTCACCGCTATCATCGTGTGCGTGTCGGCAATGCCACGGGCTTGGCTATCGGGTAGTGCGATGCGAGTGAGCAAAATGCGCCGAAACACGGCTTCAGCTTCGGCGTCATATCCTGTCAGTCGCAAATTTTGCGCAACCCCATTTTGCAACCGAAGATAGCGCGAATCTGCCCACGGGTTTTCTAAGTTAGCGCGCATAATTTGGTCTGCTTCGTCGATGTATTTTTTAGCCTCAACAAAGCGTGAGTGGTTTTGAAAATTAACGATCAGGGCGCTAAGGGCTAACGCATAGGCAATGGGCTCTTTTTTCTGAATTATTTTGCCTAGGCGCACCGCTTCCATCGCCGTTTCCATACCGCCTGGCATGTCTTCATTGCGCTGCCAAATTGCTATTTCAGTTAGCGCCGCCACTTGTTGCGGCAAAAATTTATCACCGGCTTGCGCATAAGCCTCCGCTGCGCGTTTGTAATATGCTGCGGCAAGTTTAGGATCGCCAAGGGATGCTTGAATTTGCCCTAAACTCTTCAGCAATTTTGCTTGCGCATCGCCTGCCGTGTTCTTGAGCGCACTTATTTTTGCCTCGGCTTTGGCGATGGCTTCGCGCATAGAAATATTTTTATCGCCACCCCGACCGGGATTGACGCTATCAATAATCGCGATCAAATTTTCGTTAAATTGATCTGCCGTCGATTGCGCAACCGCCGCACGGTCGCGCTCGGTGAGCGCCTGTTTACGGGCATCTTCAGCGGTTTTAAAAGCTGTTTCGGCGATGCGGCGTTGGGTTTCGCTATCGTCCTTTGCAACCTCAGACGCGCGCTGCGCAATTTCAGCTTCTATTCGCGCGGTGGTGGCAAAGCGGTTAGCGGCCGCTGCATTGTCGCGCTCACTTAACGCAACTGTTGCAGCTTCAATCGCACGGCTACGCTCAGAAATTAAGCGTATGGTAAATGCAGACCCCATGGCTAAAAATGCAACCACTGCGGCCGTTTCTACCAAATGTTGCGACAGCCATTTGCGCCCGACGTAAGCAGTCAAGCTCGATGCCGCTTCTACCTTTGCACCGCGCAACACGTTTTTAATATCAAGCGCTAAATTAAGTGCGCTGCCGTAACGTGCCGCTGGGATTTCATGCGTCGCTTTGGCAATAATGGCACGCACCTCACGCACCTGCAAACCGGTGCTGCCACGGGCGGTGTTGTCTTTGTACATCGGGTCGAGCAAGCATAGCTCGTCGAGCACTTTGCCCAAGCTAAAAATATCGGTTGCCGTGGTGAGTATTTTGCCGGCTTTTTGCTCTGGGCTGGCATAACGTGGCGTGAAAGCAATGGCCGTGCCGCCGCGCATACGCACCAGTGTAGTTTTTGGGTTGCTGGAAACATCGATAGCACGCTGCCCAGCAACCACTTCTTCACTTTCAATTTCTGACGCGGGCAATATCGTGCCTTCGCTAAGCAAGCTGGCAATGCCGAAATCCAGCAACGACGGGCGTTTAGCGTCAGTGACCAAAATATTACTGGGCTTAATATCGCAATGCACAATTAAGCGCTGATGGGCGACGGCCACCGCATCGCAAATTGGCATAATCAGCTCAAGGGCGCCAATAAAGTTAATTTTTTTCTTCATGCAAAAATCATCGATGGGGATGCCTTCGATGTATTCCATCACCAAATAGGGCTGGCCGTTTGGTGTGGCGCCGCCATCAAGTAAGCGCGCAATGTTGGGGTGTGTTAACCCCGCCAAAATTTGCCGCTCTTGCGCCAAGCGTGCAGTGGCGGCTTCCGTTGCCATGCCGTGCATTACTTTTACGGCCACACTTTGCCTAAAGTGCCCGTCGGCGCGTTCAGCTAAAAACACTGTACCCATGCCGCCTTCGCCAATTT
>JAYUOW010000046.1:0-6253 GCA_043760555.1 Betaproteobacteria bacterium | reverse complement strand
ATTAAATACGCTAGCAACCACGCACCCGCTGCAATTAAGAAACAGCCCACCACAGTGCCGTTTAGCCACGGCGCAGCGAGAGTAACGCTCTGCCAATTCACTGCAAAATAAACCGCTGCGCCACCGTGCAGCAAAAGCGCGAAGGTGCGCGCCAATTGGCTGTTTTGACGACAAGCGATCCAAAAAATAGCAGCCGCTTCCAGCGTCCATAACGCGAAGGTTGGCGCTACTCCTTTGGCATCAACAAACAAGTAATACGGTATCAGCGTTAAAAATACAATCGCCAACGCCAGGTGCGCATCGGCCAACACACGGAACTTATTTTCGCCACTATCGGTGCGCCGCAAAAACCACGCTAACGCACCATAAATAATCGTGGCACCCAATGCCGTGTAGGCCAATATTTGATTCGGCTGCTGCGTGGTAAGCGGATTCACCAGCGCTATTTGCGCCATGAACACCGACAGCGGCGTACCAAATACTAAGGTGCCATCTACCAAGCCTTTTAGCTTCGGTGGCTGACGAAACGCGAACAATATCGGCACCGATAAATAGATAAAAAAGAAGGCCAGCAAGAAAGGCTCGGTAGTGCTAAATTTTTCAGCCGTGTAGCCGCCATCGCTGCGAATACCCCATACGGTAGCAATAATAAAGGTGTGCACAAAGCCAATTAAATTAAGCTCGCGCCACGATTTAAACCAACTCACGCCCAATACAAACAAGTTAAGCATCAGGTAATACGAAAACAGCAGCACATGATTATTGCTGCCGGTAGAAGCCAGCACCGGGGCTAAAAATCCACCAAACATCGCCAAGGCAGCCAACACCCGCGCATCAAGCTTCACAGCCAACGCAATGGTGCCAACGCACAGCAAAAAGAACAGTGCGAAGGCCGCAGTGGGCGAAATTAACCCAAACTGCTTCATGGCAAAAAACACGTTCAAATACATGAGGCCAGACGCGCCACCCATCAAAATTAAACCGTAAAGTCGGCGATTTTTAGTGTCAACATCACCCGCTTTTTTGAAGAACCAACCACCGGCAAAAAACATCGCAATAGCGGCAACGATAGACGCAAACAAAGGTGCTGCAGGCGGAAAGGTGGTGCGATCAAACGCGTATTTAAGTAGAAAACTCACACCAAAAAACAGCACAACCACGCCAATTTTAGCCACAATGTTACCCGCCAAGAGCCGCGTAAATAGGCTGTCTTGGGGCGGTTCTGCAGCGGATGGCTGCGGTGATTTTGGTGGCTGTGGTGGCTTCAGTGGTGGCACGGAGGAAGCGCCAACGGTATTGGTCGCGGCAGCCGGACGCGGCTGGGTAGGTTGCGCGGCCGTGGCCGTGGCGGTGGCGGTGGCAGTGGCGGTGGCAGCAGTAGCCGATGCTGTCGCGTCCGTTGGCAATATTGGCGCGCGTTTAGCGGGGGTCGCCTCAACTGGCGTTGCCGCCGTTACCGGTAGCGGTGCAGCACGCCAGGTGTCGGCAGCAGCGGGAGTTGGTGCTGATGCTAGCGGTGGTGCCAGCGGTGGCGCTAATGGCGGTACCACGACTGCAGCCTTAGGTGATGCTGCTGGCGCGAGCAAAGGCATTTCACGCGTGGCCGTTGGCTGTGCGGTGGCGGCCATCGCAGGTGTAGGTGCGGGTGCGGGTGCAGGTGCGGGTGCGGGTGCGGGTGCGGGTATAGGTGCAAGTGGGCGCGCAGGTGCTGGTACCGGCGCGGACACGGCGGCATCCTCAAGCGCATCTAAGCGCGCCGCAGCACTCGGCAACCCATTGGAGATGCCCGTGACCCGAAGGTAGTCCCCTTGCGGGATATTTAGGGCGTTTCCAGCCATGCTATTCGGCATCGTCGCAGTCGGCGTCGGAGTCGGAGTCGCAGTCGGAGTGATCACTACAGGGCTAGGCACCTGCGGTGCAACAGACGCACCAGCAGCAGGTTTAGCAGCCCCGCCCTGCAGCGGCGATCCGCTTAATCCTTCTTTTTGCTCCAACCGTTGCAAGCGCCAATGAATATCTTCTAGCGCTTTTTGCAAAAACTCAATTTGCTGTGACTGCCCATGTTGCGAGCTGGCGGCGTGGACTTCGCGCGGTTGCGCTGCATCCTCGCTGGCGTTACCTGCTGCTTTGATGAGCGAAATAATCCAGCCGACAATCGCTCCCAAAATAGCGCCGGTTAACCCCACGCTCCAGCCACTGCTAATCAACCCTAAAAAAAACCCCAAGAATGCGCCGGCAGCAATCCACATAATTTTTACCCGTTTATTTATAGTTTTTTGAATCTAATAACTGCTTGTGTATCGGTCAAACGTGACGCTAAATAATGCTCTCAATCTGCAACGCGTAGGCATGCGAAAGCGCTTTTCTCACTCTACATTTTCGATTATATATGCCTTGAAGACGCCCTATTTTAGGGCATCTTCAACCACCTATTTCACGTCCCCGCGTAGCGCCAGCACCTTCGCGTGCAAGGCGTCAGGCGTTACTTGCTCGGGTGCCAACGGCTTATCCACCACTAAATGCAGCCTTGAAAACACTCCACGCGGATAGCGCATTGCAGTGCCGCCCCAGCGTGAGAAAAAGCTACCCCACAGCCCTTGCAGCGCCATCGGAATCACCGGTACTTTATCGGCTTCTAAAATTCTTGAAATGCCACCTTTAAACGGATACATATCGCCGTTATCGGTGATGCGGCCTTCAGGAAATATACAAATAATATCGCCCGCTTTTAAGCCCGCACTAATTTCTTCATACGCACGGTTAAGCATGGCTTCGTCTTCCCGCGCGGGCGCAATGGGTATGGTTTTACCCGTGCGAAACACAAAATTTAGCACCGGCACTTTATAAATACGATGGTCCATCACAAAACGCACCGGACGTGACACGCAGCCGCCAATTACCATGGCGTCGACAAAGCTCACGTGGTTGCACACCAGCACGCATGCGCCTTCGTTCGGTATATTTTCTAGGCCGGTTTTCTTTACCGAATAGAAGGTGTGAATCAGCATCCACACCACAAAACGCATCAAAAATTCGGGTATCAGCAAGAAGATATAAAGCGCCACGGCTGCATTCATAATGCCGACGACCAAATACAATTGCGGTAGCGTTAAGCCTGACTTTAAAAGCACCATTGCCATTGCTGCGGCTACCAACATAAACACGGCGTTTAAAATGTTGTTGGCGGCAATAATGCGGGCGCGATATTTCTTTTCGCTTCGGGCTTGCATCATGGCGTAAAGCGGTACGCTGAAGAAGCCCGCAAACATGGCTAGCAGGAATAAATCAAGCATCACGCGGACGTACTTCCAGCTAGAAAAAAGCTGCATCACACCAAGCAATACCACGTTGCCATCAGCGCCAATTGTCGGCAGCAATCCACGGGACGCAAAATACAAATCCACGGAAAACGCGGTCATGCCTATTGCACCAAAAGGCACCAAGCCAATTTCGATTTGATGGCCAGACATCTTCTCGCACAGCACACAACCCAAGCCAATACCCACCGAAAATACCGCAAGCTGCAGCGTGACCACACCAGTGGTGCCACCTAAAACTTCTTTGCTGAAGCCAGTAAATGAAGTGAGGAAAATCGAGCCAAAAAACCACAGCCACGAATTGCCGATTAAGGAATGAAATACTGCGCGGTTTTTATACGCGATTTTTAAATTAGTAATCGTTTCAGTAACTGGGTTCCAGTTAATTTTTAAATCAGGTTCTGGCGGTGGAGAGTGCGGCATGTATTGCGCACAAATACGCCCAATGACTGCGACCACGAGCGAAAATATCGCCACATAAGTAGGACCCATACCCGGAATATCCACCAGCGCCCCGCCCAACATGGTGCCCAACAAAATTGCGGTAAACGTGCCCATTTCAACCATGCCATTCGCACCCACCAGCTCGGCATCGCGCATGTGTTGCGGCAGATAAGCAAACTTTACGGGCCCAAACAAAGTGGAATGGCAGCCCATTAAAAACACACCAACCAGCAGCATCCACACTGTCTTCGTCATGAAGCCAACGGCGATGAGCACCATGAAGGCAATTTCTAAATTTTTAACCAAGCGCGTCAGCATCGATTTTTCATACTTATCAGCAAGCTGCCCGCAGGTGGCTGAAAACAATACAAACGGCAAAACAAACAAGCCAGCGATAATCACGCCCGCAATTTTAGGGTCAAATCCGCCCCACTCTGCCGCGTTATTGGTGGCCAATACGGTAAACGCAAACTTAAAAATATTGTCGTTGCCCGCACCTAAAAACTGCGTCCAAAAAAACGGAGCAAACCGGCGCTGCCCCAGCAGCGCGAATTGGCTCGTTGGTGGCTGCTCTAGTGGCGCTTCTTTGGCAATATCAGTTGCATTATTTGCAGTTACAGACATAGTTATTCCGTTAAAAAAATGAGAGTCTTAGCGATTAAAAATCCGCGCCGTTTCAAACACCGGCGCTTCGAACTTTGCACCATTTACCCGCAAATGGCGCTTTAATAAAAAATCAAACAATAAGGGGTTGTACTCCCGCACTGCCGTGACATGCGCCGCCACATCTACCGCTAACCAACCATTGCTCACCAACTTGCCCACGTTAAACAACGGGATAACGCCTGGAAGCGGATAATCCGAACCATTTAACAACCGCGTTTGCCAATCACGATGCCCCAAAATTCGCGGCAAATAAACCGCTCGGTTAGTTTGCGTAATGGCTGAAACATCCCCAAATAGCTGGCCTTCGTGCGATTTTACGGCCATCATTTTCTCGAACAAACTGAAGCTTTCCACCATTGTGCCAGACTCATCAGCGTCTTCCCCCATGCTGGCACAATGGGCAACAATTACCTTCACGCCTTGATCCAAAGCTCGGCGCAAGCGTAGCGGATTACCAAACTGCTGCGCGTGCACGCCCTTCACCGCCCGCTCTTGGCCCGCATGGGAAATAATCGGAATATTTAACTTCACCGCAGCCTGATAAAACGCATCGCAACGCGGGTTTGCGGGATCAATCCCCATCGCCGAAGGCAGCCATTTTACGGCCTTAGCACCCTGCGCCACCGCATCGCCTAAGGCCTGCGCAGCATCCTCGCGATACGGGTGAATTGACGCGGCAAACGCAAATCGCGTGCCAGATTCACTCGCTACCTTGGCGCAGTATTTATTGGGCACATGAAACGCGGAATCCTTGGTAAGCTGCGCACCGTCAACGCTATGCGCATGATCAAAGGCCAACAACATCAATTTATAACCCGCCGGAAAATCCGCCATCAACAACTGCAACCGCGCCACGTAATCGAGATCAACCCGCTTTAGGTCTTCATCAACACACGCGCCGTTCAAAAAAAACTTCTTCTGCAAAAACTGCATCGGATACAGCAGCGATTCTAATTTAGGACTAATTTGGCAACCCGAACCCGAGTCCCCATTGCCCAACAAATGCGCATGCACATCCAAAACTTTATCGGCCTGCAAACCCTCAAACGCGCGCAGCGTCAACCGATGATCGCGCAGCTGCGCAGGCAAGCCAGACTTGCACGGGTTGAGCAACATGCCCGAGAACACGCCGCGCTTCTCAGGCGTCACGCCAGCATCCGCACAATCCGCGCCAAACGCAAAGCAGCTAAAACAACCCATTTTCAAAAAATCACGCTTCGATGTGTTCATGCAAAACCCCAATTATCAAAACTAAATAGTTAATTTTATAGTTATAAATAACCAAAAAAACGACGCTATTGCGCCTGCACATACGCCAACACCGCCTGCAACGATTCTACTAGCGGCTCTTTATTAAGCCAAAAATACACTTCCTTACCCACCTTCTCACTCTCTAACACGCCCGCCTCGCGCAATATCCGCAAATGATGCACCACCGCCGACCGTGAAAGCGTAGAAACGTCCACAATCTGCCCGATATTCAAGCGCTCGGCAGGCTCAAACATCAACAAAATCCGCTGCCGATGTGCATCTCCCAAGGCCGCAAAAACCTTAGAAATAGACTGCCATTCAGGTGGAATAGATTTGGTGTAGTCGGTGTACATGACTACATGATTAGTTATTTAGGTTTGAATGTCAAGGGTTATTTTTGATAATCCTAGAAACGGTAGTTGGACGGATGTGAGTGTGCGAATTTGCGGCTTTCTAGCAAGGCGCGACGACGATGCAGGCTTCACCCTGCGAGGAGGAGTAACGCAGCTAGGGAGCCGCAAATTCGTGCAATCACGTCCGTAGCGCTCTCACCAAATTGGTGACGGTATTGAATG
>JAYUOW010000045.1:0-19084 GCA_043760555.1 Betaproteobacteria bacterium | reverse complement strand
GTATCGCAAACATCAGCATTGGTACGCCCTTAGTGGTTTCCCAAAGCCCTTCCATCGCCGCTACCTTTGCCGGCTGATGTTTTAAGGTGTTTAGGCCGTGCATATCGCCTGCAAAAATTTGTAGCGGAATCAACGCAGCGGCAAGATATACGCCCGTCTTCAAGGTGGCCATCACGCTGGCCGAACGGTCGTTGCGCAACCAACGATAAGCCGAAATACCCGCTACTAGAAACGCCACAGTAAGGCCAGACGCTAACAACATATGCGTGAAGCGATACGGAAATGAAGGGTTAAAAATAATGGCTAACCAATCGGTAGCATGGGCACGGCCATCAATCATTTCAAAGCCCGCAGGCGTGTGCATCCATGAGTTAAGCACAATAATCCAGAAGGCCGATAAGGTGGTGCCAGCCGCTACAATAAAAGTAGCCATGGTGTGCACGCGGTTTGAAACCCGTTGCTGGCCAAACAACATAATGCCTAAAAATGTAGCTTCTAAAAAGAACGCGGTAAGCACTTCGTAGGCCAGCAATGGCCCAGCAATATTGCCGACTGTTGCCATAAAGCCCGGCCAATTAGTACCAAACTGAAAGCTCATGGTGATGCCGCTAACAACACCTAAAGCAAAAGTGAGGGCGAAAATTTTTACCCAAAATTTATACGCATCCATCCATTTTTCATCATGCGTGCGGTTGTAGCGCAGCTTAAAAAATAATAGCAACCAGCCCATCGCAATCGAGATGGTAGGAAACAGAATATGAAACGTGATGTTCGCGCCAAATTGCGCGCGAGCGAGCATGATGGGGTCGAAATCAAACATTTTTTAGTCCTTTCAATAAACGGAATTTTCTTACTTGCCCGAAACAATTTTCAGTTTGTCCTTCATCTCCAATAACTTAGTCACCTTAGAACCCATCTTCATTAACTGCTTCAAGGTGTCTGGCTCTAAGCGGTGTACTTCGTTAAACCACAGCGTGACCATCTCAATTAAATCGTGCATTTCTTTCATGCGCTTTTGCGCGTATTTGTCTTCTGGATTAACCGCGCCACGTAAAATTGCGTCGCGCAACATGCTCAATGTCGGATCAATTTCGCGCTTGCGACGCTCGTCCGCAAGCGTACGGAAAATCGCCCAAATGTCTTCGGGTGCCGTGAAGTATTCGCGTCTATCGTTGGGCAGATGCTGCAATTTTGTTAGCCGCCAAGATTCAAGTTCCTTTAAGCCCATGCTCACGTTTGATCGTGAAAACTGTAAGGCATCAGCAATTTCATCCGCATTTAAAGGCCGCTCAGACACATACAGCAAAGCGTATATTTGCCCCACAGTACGGTTAATGCCCCAGCGGCTACCCATTTCACCGAAGTGCAGCACGAAGTCTTGCGAGAGGGGCGTCATATTCATGGTGTTCCTTTGTTTTTAATTCTGAATTTTCAGTAATTACTGAAAGTATAGCACTTTCAGTATGGTTGGCAAGTGATTTTGATACTACGCCATCACGCTATTTTGCGTAGCGCCCGATTCAGGGATAATTGTGCATATACTAGAATTTAAGGGAGAACAGCCATGGTCTGGCGCTTAGCTTTAGTACAACTATTTTTTACTTTAAGTTGGACGGTGTACGTCATTTATTTACCGGGGCTATTTAAGCGCGCGGGCATTGATGCGAACATTCTGCCGTGGGTACTGATTGCAGATCAGCTAATATTTGCCGCAATGGATTTCGGCATAGGCATCTATCTTGACCGCGCTAAGCAGTTGCTTGAAAAGTTTGGCAATTGGCTGATGGCTGCCGTGGTGCTTGCTTGCCTGCTATTTATTTCACTGCCTTTCATGGCTGACCATGCGCCAAAAGGGGTTTTAATTTTAGGCGTGCTGTTGTGGGTGGTCTGTTCGTCCGTGCTGCGTGTGCCGCCGTTATTTTTTATGGCAAAAATGGTAAACGCAAATCAAGACGACGGTAAACCCTTGACGATTGGCATGGCGGCTTATTTTTTTGGCATCGGTGTAGCTGGCGCGGTAGCGCCATTCTTAACGATTGCGTTAAAAAATATTGATCCTGCGCTGCCATTCGCGTTGGCAAGTGCTGCGTTGTTACTGGCTACCGTAGCGTTGCGACCCATGTTTAAACCGCAGCCCGTAGAGACAGCAGAAAAGCCGCTGGTGCTAGTGCGTAGCATTGATTTCAAAGTGGCGCTGCCGATGCTTATTGCCGTGGCGCTATTTGCGTTTGGCGTGCAAATGCATGTGGCGTTTAACTCAGCCAAATACTTCACTGCGGTGCAACCAGGTGCATCCTTAGAATGGTTAATGCCACTGTTTTGGGTGGGGTTTAGTGTGGCTATGTTTCCGGCGTCGCAATGGTTAAAGCGCCGCGTTGATGCTCATGATTTGATGGCGCAAATATCCAACGCCACGCAAGCGATGTGGTGCGCCGGATTGCTCGGTGCGGTGGCGTTGGTAGCGTGCGTAGTTGCCCCTACGCTTACGCTACTCATTGCGTTGCAGGTGTTAGCCGGTGCAGCATGGGCAGTGGTGATGCTGGCCGTGTTTAGCGCGGTAAGTGCGATGGGTAAAGCCAGCGCACCGAGTGAGACTGGGCTGTGGCTAGGTGCGGCACTTGCGCTCATGGCGTTAGCCACGGCAGGCCGTATTGGCTTAGTACTAATGCTAAGCAGCAACCCAAATTTGGCTGCGTTTAAACAAATGCTGCCATCAGCAACGGCGCTGAGCTGGTTGGTGGCGGCGGCGTGTGCATTATTGTTTGCACGGGTGATGCGGCGCGGATAGGTAGTTGTTTAAACCTAGGTGCTTAACGAAGTTGACCCATGCGACCGCCTTGATAATCCGCAATGGCGCGATGGATGTCTGCCTGATTGCTCATTGCGAATGGGCCGTGACGCACTACGGGCTCGTCGAATGGTTTGCCTATAAAAATTACTATTTGCGAATCCGCTGTAGCCGATATTTTTAACGCGCCACCACCCCGACCAAAGGCGACGGCTTGGCCTTCGCTCACGGTTTCACCGCCGATTAAAACCGCACCGCTAATTAGTAGCGCAAAGGCGTTTAACCCGTCCACTATTGGGTAGTCAAAAGTGGCGCCCGTGGCTATTGCAACATCCAGTAAGCTTGCGTCACTTGGCAATGGCTTCACGGGTGCGTACGCGCTTACGCCGTCTGCGTAGGCACCAAAACCAACCTTCACCTTTGCGCCGCCAGCTTGCGTGATGCGCGGCATATCCTCGCGCAAAATATGAATGGAATGCGGTGCGATGTGCTTGTCTTTGGCGGCGAGATTTACAAATATTTGTAAGCCGTGGGCTACTTTGCCGGTTTCAACCGGTACTTCATCGTGCATCACGCCAGAACCGGCGACCGTCCAGTGCGTGTCGCCCGCGCGAATTTCAGCTGACTCACCAAGAGAATCACGATTGCTAAAACCAGTGGCCGCATCGTCAAACATATAAGTGACGGCTGAAAATCCAGCGTGCGGGTGCGGCCCGAATGTGGGTGCGGTCATGTAATAGTGATCAACCATTAAAAAAGGATCCATCGCGCTGTAATCCCCGCGAATACCAAATGTTTGCAGGCTCGTTCCATGCTTCATGGGTTGCACGTCGAGGCGTTGCCGAATGGTTATTGCGGACATGATTGGGTTCCTAAATTGGTAGAAGATGCGAGTATTATAAGGGTTCCAATTTAATTGCCAAGATACTATATTTGGAATATGTTGTTTCAATAACGGAACGAATAAAGAAAGCCAAAATTATCATGACACCCAGCCTTGATGATATGTATCTATTTGCTGAAATAGCCCGTAGCGGCGGGTTGATTCGCGGGGCGAAGCGCTTAAATATTCCCAAATCAACCGTAAGCAGACGGCTGACGCAACTTGAAAAGGACGTTGGTGCAAAGCTTATTAACCGAAATGCCCGTAACTTTGAATTAACCGAAATCGGGCGCGTATACGCCGAGCGCGCGCAACTGATGGTGGAATCCTATTTAGAGGCGCAAAATTTTTTAGCTCAGCAAGATGCCAAACCGCGCGGCCTGCTGAAGGTGGCCTTGCCAGCTGATTTTGCGATTTTCTTTTTGTCTGATGCGATTGCGTCTTTCACCCAAAAATATCCAGACGTTAGTCTTGAAATTGATGCGTCACCCAATCTTGCCGATATTATTGGTGACCGATTTGATTTGGCAATTCGCATGGGTCAATTAGCCGATTCAAGTTTAGTGGCAAAGCCGCTTACTTCGATGACGCGGCACTTTTATGCAAGCCGTGCGTTCCTCAAAAAGCATGGTGTGCCCACAACGCGAGAAGCACTTGCCAACTTGCCTTTTATCGCGCTACAAACCCAAGCGCCAGCGAGGTCGTCCAGCACAATTGCCCTTGCTGGCTCTAAGCGTGACAGCATTACGTTTGCATCGGCTGCGGTGATTAAAACCAATTCCATCGGCCTCACCCATTCCTTAGCTGTTGCAGGTGCGGGGATTGCAGTGCTACCAGATTTGATGGCACAGCGCGGGCTGATACGCGTTCTTGACATGCTGGAGCCCCTACCCGCCGAAGCGCATTTTATTGTGCCGCAACGGCAATGGCTACCGGCAAAAACACGCGCATTTATGGAGCATGTGCAAGCGTTTTGTATGCAAGAAAGCGGCTAATGGTCTGGTCGTATAAGTATGCTCGGTAGATGCCTGAAGACACCCGAAAATAGGGCATCTTCAAGCATTTTTTAAGCCGAAATGTGCGTTAAAAATACGCAGTAGTTGCTACCGCGTTAAGCAAAAAATTGTACTTTGCGTTGCGCTAGATTATTTGAGTTTTTTTGTCCACTCGAGTCGTTCACCAAAACACGTCCAGCCATTGCGCTCGAATGCTTTCGCCATAGGCTTGTTGGCAAGATCGGTATCAGCGACGATGCGTGAAAACTGCGCGTCTTGCAGCATATGTGTGGCGTGCGCTATTAGCGCATTGACGTAGCCCTTACCGCGATGCGCTGGAACTACGCCGATATAGCCGATAGTGCCCATGTCGGCGCTGGCCGTGGGTAAAATAAAGCCGACTGCTGCACCCATGGTACCGTCGGTATTTGTCGCAAAGGCGATGCGCCACCAGTCGGCGTCAATCCGCATTTCGCGCAGATCAGCAATGAGTTCGCGCGCATGTTCATCAGCCCCCAGTCTAGCGCAGCCCTCTCGATCAAGTTGATCGTCTGATGCAGCAACGACTTGCGCGACGAGCGCTAACAGTGCATCGTCATCCGCCTCGGTGACTGTAACGAGATTTATGCAATCGCTGATTGCTGGCCTGATTGATGCGTTGACTGAAGGCTTGACTGAAGCATGAACCAAGCGATAGCGCAACGTGTGTCGCGCGATATGAAAGCCTGCGCGTTCTAGGCATTGTTGTCGCGCGGCTTCGTTGGTTTGCCATTGCGGTTCGCGTGGCGGGGTATCTTGACAATGGCCGATTGACTTAGCACCTGCTGCGATAAAAAACCGCTCAGCATGAGAAAGCAAAAGCGTCGCCACATCATCGGGCGCAATGCAATACGCATCCCAATGCGCATTGAATAAAACGAAGTCGAGGGGTATATGTTGTGCAGGCAACGACCAAAGCGCTATGCGTGCGATAGCGCCGCCCGAGTTCTCGGCAACAAAGCACCATTCAGGGCGTGAGCATTTTGTGTCGAAAAGTCGTTGAACATACTGCACTGTGTCTGCAATGTGTTCGGGCAACGTTGCTACGGATGAAAATGCCTCGATGTTGTTTTCGACGCGAATAATTATCGTCATGAAATTGTCCTAAGAAAATACTCAAATTTTGTGGTGTGCTGTTTGCTGGCGTCAAACTAGTGTCGCTGGCTAGATTTCTACGTGTAACTGCAGTTAACTGAAAAATTGAAGACGGCTTAAAAGCATAGCGCAACGCCAAAAAAAGGCCGTAAATCACCGCCGCAGCGTGAGCATAATTTCTGGGTTTTTACGCTCGTCCGACAATAAATTTATGCCGCCAGTTCATGGCAAACAGCCTCTACATTATGCCCGTCAGGGCAAATAACGAAAGCAGCATAATAACGCGCACTGTATTGCGGCCGCAGACTGGGTGCGTCAGTGTCCTTGCCACTCGCATCCAGCGCGACGCTATAGAAAGCATCAACTTGCGTGCGGCTCGCGTTTGCATTGTCATTAATAATATCGCTCTACGCGTATGGAAGCCGCGCGAAGGACGCAGGAATTTCCCTTGAGCCCTATCCTTATTTTCGTGCGTGGATTGTTCGTGTCGAATCACAGCGCGGTTTTCAAAAAACAATCCATCCGTATTCAGTAGACCCGCACACATCTGGTGAGTTGCAATAAGCTTACTTGCAAGTTTCACGCATGCGTCAAAATTATGTTCGATGATAGTCTAAAAAATCCCAGATAATTCCTAAAGATGCCCTAAAATAGGGCTTCTTCAGGCAGTCGCGAAACGCTATATTGAGCTTAGTTAACTAAACTTCAACGACTGTTTGAAACCCGCCAAATATCATGCGCTTGCCATCAAATGGCATCGGCATTGCTTCACTCATGATGCGCGGATCAGCCATCGCTTTATCCATGCCGGCATCGCGCGCTTGTTTTGACGGCCACTCGATCCACGAGAAAACCACTACTTCGTCGGGCTTTAGTTGCACAGCCATCGGAAAGCTAGTGAGCTTGCCATCTGGCACGTTATCCCCCCAGCATTCAACCACGCGTAGCGCACCGTGCTCTTTAAATATTACATCCACCATTTGCGCGTGCTGGATAAATTGTTCTTTATTTGCCGCTGGTACAGCAATTACAAACCCGTCTATGTAGTTCATTTTTTTTATCTCCAATTGGCCGTAAAGTTGTTTAGTTAGGAATCTCAGGCTCTACCAATCTTGCTAGATTCAAGAGTGATTCTTGCCACCCCAGGTAGCATGCCTCTAACGGGATGACATCAGGGAGCCCTGCCTGTACGATAGTGATTTCTGTGCCTACGGAAACTTGTTTCAACGTAATGGTCACGTCCATTTCGCTCGGCAGGTTTGGGTCGTCGAAGGCATCCGTGTAGCGCAGGCGCTCATTGGGCACTAGCTCAAGATATTTCCCGCCAAAGCGCATGCTGGTACTTGTGGTGAAGTTGGTAAATGACATTTTGAATGTCCCGCCAACTTTCGCGTCTAGGTGGTGTACCGCACCTGTAAAACCGTTAGGCGGCATCCAGCGTGCTAAGGCTGCTGGTTCGAGAAATGCGCGATAAATTTTTTCAGGTTTTGCGGTGAGTACGCGATGTAGATGAACTGTATTTTTTGCTGTCATGATGTTTCCTTTAGAGGGTTGTAAGTTTGCTTATGTTTGTTGAGCGAGGTTAACATCTAGCTCGCGCACCGGCCGCACTTCAATGCTGCCGTGTTGAATTGGCGGAATTTTAGAGGCAAGTCGAATCGCGTCGTTTAGATCGGTGGCATCTAGCAAATAAAAGCCCGCTAGTTGTTCCTTGGTTTCAGCAAACGGCCCATCGACGATAGAAAGCTGGCCATTGCGAACGCGCAGCGTGGTTGCAGTTTCGATTGGGTGCAGTGCTTGGCCGTCGATGAGCTTCCCGCTTTGCTGCAACTGCTGTACATATTCAAAACAAGTTTGATCTTTGCAGGCGCTCCACTTTTCTTTCGATAGGTAGACGAGACATAGATATTTCATGTGGTGCTCCTTTTTTTTGGAGTGAAAAACAATTGTTTTCGGTGCTACACCAACTAGTCGAACAGCCCGCTGCGATTTCGACAGTAAATATAAAATATATTTTTAGGAATCTATTTGAATACTAATTGCCGCCAGTCGTTTTTCGATAAACCGACGCTCAGGCGCTTGTGTAGTGAGCTTGAGTGATGTCAAATATGCCGCATGTGCTTCAGTAAAGCGGCCTAGTCGGCGACATAAATCTGCTCTGGCGGCATGTGCTAAGTGGTATTGCTGCAAGCTTTCCTGCTGCAACAATACATCCACCAATATCAGCCCTGCCTGTGCACCGTCACGCATCGCAACGGCCACCGCGCGGTTTAGCTCGACTATTGGCGACGGTTGGCACAACAACAATTCATCATACAGTCCCACAATTTGCCCCCAGTCGGTTGCATCACTTTGTGTGGCTTCGGCATGCACCGCCGATATGGCGGCTTGCAAACTGTACGCGCCGAAAGCGGGTTGCGATAAGGCGTGGGTGACGGCGGCAATGCCCTCTGCTATTAGCGCTTGATCCCAGAGCGACCGATCTTGCTGGTCTAGCGGCACTAAATTGTCGTGCGCATCGGTGCGCGCGACGCGGCGCGATTCGTGCAGTAGCATGAGCGCGAGCAATCCTGTTACTTCCGGTTGAGGAGGCAGAAGGCTTGCAATCAAGCGCGTTAATCTAATTGCCTCACCGGATAGATCGGCACGGGTTACGGCTTGCCCTGATGACGCTGAATAGCCTTCATTAAACACCAAATATAAAACCTGCAGCACGCTTTCAAGCCGCGCTGCGAGCTCATGCGGTGCGGGAACTTGATAGGGAATATTGGCATCGCGAATTTTTGCCTTCGCGCGTACGATGCGCTGCGCCAGCGTCGTAGCTGGAAGCAAAAATGCGTGCGCAATTTCTTCCGTGGTCAGGCCGCAAACTTCGCGTAACGTTAACGCGACTTGAGCATCAATAGATAAAGATGGATGACAGCAAGTAAAAATCAAGCGCAGCCTATCATCTTCTAAGCCGTTGTCATCGTCTGAGTCCGCAGCAACATTAGCGATGGACTCCATCTGCTCCTCAACATCATCCCATGGCGTGAAGCGCGACTGCCGACGTATTGCGTCAATGGCTTTGAACCGCCCAGCAGAAACAAGCCATGCGGTTGGATTTGTTGGAATACCTTCGACCGGCCATTGCTCAAGAGCCGCACGAAACGCATCATGCAAGGCTTCTTCGGCCACATCAAAATTACCAAGCAGCCGAACCAATGTGGCAAATACGCGTCGCGATTCAGTGCGATAAATCGCATCAATTTGTGTGGAAAGGAGTTTGGACGATGGAGTCTTCATGGGGGCGATTGTATGTTGTTCAAGTTAGAATATTGGATTTAGATGGGCTGAAGAATCCCTAAAATAGGGCGTCTTCAGGCATCTATTTAAGATCAATTTAAAACAAAAAAGCCGGTCAGCTTAACGCTGACCGGCTTTTTGAATCCATTTTTTTAAACGCTTAGAACTTCGCTTTAAACTGAACACCATAAGTACGCGGCTCGTTTACGAAGCCGGTCAAATTGTTGAAGTCGATACCGCCAACCACACGAATTTGATTGCCGACGTTACGGCTAAACGCCGCTACTTCGTATTTACCGTTATCCCAAACGTAGCCAGCGCGTAAGCCGCCTTCCATGAGTGACTTGCCGATAAACTCCTTGGATTCATACAGGAAGAAATTTACTTTGCTGCGGTAAGCCCAGTCGGTGTAGACAAAAAATTCCGAACTGGAGCTTAATGGCAGCGTGTATTTCAACGTGAAATTGGCTACGTATTTTGGTGCTTGCGGCAGGGCGTTACCGTTGATGTTGAACGTGCCCGCTACCGGGCCTGCTGGGTCGAGCACCGTGCAACCGCCACCGCAGGCTGCAGTGACTAAGCCTGCGTCTAAAATTTCGGTGTTGTTGATACTGCCGCCAACCGTTGCTAATAAGTTTTCGGTGATGATGGCTTCAAGATCAAATTCCGCACCTTGGCCGCGCATTTTAGCCGCGTTAATTAGGCGGTTAAAGTTGGTTTGGCCGCCCACTGCCGTCAGCTGCGCGTCACGCACCTCATAGCGAAATACGTTGGCACTTAAGCGCGCGCGTTTGTTGAATAAATCGGTTTTTACACCGGCTTCAAACGAGGTTACTTTTTCTGAATTAGCCACTGAAATACCATCGCCAAACAATACCCGACCCTGAATACTTGGGGCGCGGAAACCACGGCTTAAACGGCCGTAAACGTTGGTAGATTTATCCAATGCATAGGTGGCGCTTAAATCCCAGCTGACGTCTTTGTCGCTTGGTTTAGCGGTAATTTCTGGTGTTGCACCCGCACCGAAAGGTGAAACGAAGCGCTTGGCGACGAAGTCTTTTTTGTCGCTGGTGTAACGCAAGCCGCCGCGCACATTGAACTGATCAGATACTTTAAAGTTGGCTGAACCAAATAACGCCATGGCTTTATTTTTTTGGCGCTGGCTGGCAAAGCCATTTTGTACGCCGCCGCCAAGTGAGTCGTAGTTAAACGAATCAATGGTGATGTCTTCGTCAAAATAATACGCGCCGCCAATCCACTTAATCGGGCCTTTGGCATCGGATTCCACGCGGAATTCTTGGCTGAACTGATTGTGCTTTGGCAGTGCATCTGCAGATTCAGCTGGGAACGGAATAAAGCCTGGGCCAAAGGTGCCGATAAAGGATGCGCCGTAGCCGCCGTCAATATCGCCACGGTTAAACGAATCCAGTGCTTCAACACCAGTAATGGAATGCACAGTCATGCCGCTATCAAGGGTCCACTTCATACGCAAGCTTGAGCCTAAATTGCTCAAGCGTGAGGAGTTTGCGCCATCGAGTGAAATTTCATTGAACTTGAAATTGTCGACTAAGTCGTTGCTGCCTTTTTTGATAATGTTGGCGCGGAATAAACGCGCGCTGCCGTCCATTTCACGGGCGTGCACATTAAACAGCGCGCTAAACTGCTTGCTTGGTTCGTACAAGGCTTGGAAGCGCGCCGCTTGGTCGGTATAGCCTTCGCGCTTGTCGGTTGGGCCCTTAATAGTGTTGTTTACAAAGCTATCGCGGTTTTGTAATTGCACCGATAACCGCACTGACCAATCGCTGTTGATGGCCGTACCATAAGCCCCTTCGACGTTAGTCGCGTTGTGGCGACCATAAGATAAGTTTAAATAACCATCTTGCAGTTGTGATGGTTTTACCGAATCAAACTTAATTACGCCAGCCGGTGTATTGCGGCCAAACATGGTGCCTTGCGGGCCACGTAATACTTCAACTTGCTGCATATCAAAAACCGGGAAGCCCTTAAGTAAGGCATTTTCTTGCACGATGTCGTCATACACCAGCGATACCGGCTGGGACGCGTTCAAGTCAAAATCAGTATTACCAAAACCGCGAATGTAGAAGCGCGGAAACGCGCGGCCAAATGAGGATTCGATATTCAAGCTAGGAATTCGTGCCGACAACATGCGAATATCTTGACCGCCAGAATTGATAACGTCTAATTTTTCGCCACCCAATGTGGTGATGGCGATGGGCACATCTTTAATATTTTCCGCACGGCGCTCGGCCGTCACGGTGATGGTTTCAAGCTGTGTTTTTTTCTCTTCTTTGCTCAGTTCTTTGGCAGCTTGGGCGATGGCTACTTGGCAGCTCAAGGCACTCAATACAGCAACGGCAACAGCAGAGGCAACGTGTACGCGTGATTGGCGCGCTGGCTTAGACAAATTTCGGGATGGATGCGACATTTATTGCTCCTAAAGTATCAATAAAGAAAAAGGGAGATTAGCTTAAGCGGTAACGACACCACAACTAAGACGGACTTAAACCGAAATTACGCGGCAATGCTGCACCGCACAATAGGCGCAGTTTAGCGCTTTTTGCACGTGGCGCGAAGCGACAACAGTGTGAAAGCAAAGTGGCTTTACGAAACTGTGGGCAACTTACAACGGCTTGTCACAAAAATGACTTATTTGGCTAATATTCCGTTAGTTTTGGCTAGTGGCGCGATTGTTTCTCGTTGATTTGGTCGCCGTTTGAAAGTCGAACCTAACAAAACACGCTGTGGCACCGCAACCGGTCGCGCGGAGGTCGCCAGTTTTCAATTGTTGTTTCCCGATGCTCGCTGTTTTAGTGCCTTAAATGTATTATTGGGAAGTGCTGGTTCTGCCGCGAGGCAACGCGCTGTGGTTGTAAATCAATCACTGAGGTAAACAACAAAAATAGCACCTTGATTTTCACTTTTTATAAAGGCATTCAAATGAATATTTTTAAAAAATCAAAATATGCGGTCGCTCGGTCGGTGTTTGCGCTTTCCGCAATCGCCACGGCAGCTGTCAGCACGCACGTGTTTGCGGCCGATGCGCGCTATCCAACCAAGCCCATCACCATCGTAGTACCCTACAATGCTGGTGGCCCCACAGACTTATTGGCGCGTACGCTAGCAACGGTCATGTCTAAAAATTTAGGCCAGCCAATCAATATTGAAAATGTTGGCGGCGGCGGTGGCACAACCGGTGTGGGTAATGTGGTGTTGGCACCGAAGGATGGTTACACCGTACTGGTGACGCATATCGGTATTGCCACGGCACCAGCGCTTTACCGCAGCTTGCGCTATAACGCGCTAACGGATTTAGACCCAATTGGGCTTATCGCTGATGTGCCAATGTCGGTGATTGCGCGGCCAACGATGGAAGCGGAAAATCTTAAAGATTTTATAGCTTACACGAAAGAAAATAAAAACAAATTGAGTTATGCGCACTCGGGCGTGGGTTCAGCTTCGCATCTATGTGGCATGTTGTTGCTCAATGCCATCAATGCCGATATTTTGACTATTCCGCACAAAGGTACTAAGCCTGCAATGGACGCGTTGTTGGCGGGTAGAGTAGATTTTATGTGCGATCAAACGACGAATACGACGGATAAAATTAAATCGAAAGCTGTTAAAGCGTATGCGGTGACGTCAAAAAACAGATTGGCTGCGTTGGCAGATTTGCCGACGTTAGAAGAATCAGGCTTGAAGTCAGCCACGCTAAGTGTGTGGCAAGGAATGTGGGTGCCAAAAGGCACGCCAGCGGCGGCTGCAAAGCGCCTCAACGCGGCCATGCAGGTAGCGCTAACGGATGCTGCCGTGCTGGCTGAATTTGCAAAGCTTAGCACCACTGCCTACCCGGTCGCTCTGCAAACGCCAGCGGCGCTGCGCACGCTACAAAAAGCAGAAGTCGCTAAGTGGGCACCCATCATTAAAAAAGCAGCGGTGTTTGCTGACTAATTTATTCGGCTAGCGATTAAAAAAAGGCCAGCGCAAGTTGGCCTTTTTTTCGTGTGGTCGTCCTGCATCTGTTATCGTTCAATCTTTATCGACTGCAAATGCTGCCCATCATGGCTAAAAAACCATTTTTTCAAAACACCATCGCCATTGTGTATGACTTCGACGGCACGTTGTCACCGCAGCCGATGCAGGAATATACCGTGCTGCCAAAAATAGGCATTGAGCCAGCTGCGTTTTGGCAGCGTGTGCACGAAGAAGCCCGTGAAACGGGCTCGGACAGCATGTTGGTCTATATGCGCTTGATGATGGAAGCGTTATATAAAAACGATAAAATTCGCATCACCAAGGAAGATTTTGCAGTAATGGCCGAGAAAATTCAGTATTTTCCGGGCGTTGAAGATTGGTTCCCGCGTATTAACGATTACGTCGCCGCCCGCGGTCAGGGCGCGGTGTTGGTGCAGCACTACATAATTTCAGCAGGTCAAAAAGAAATTTTAGAAGGTGCGTCAATCCGCAAACATTTTAAGCAGGTGTACGCATCGGAATATCATTTTAACCAATACGGCATCGCTACTTTTCCAAAAGTGCTCATAACAGATACGTCCAAAACCCAGTTCTTGTTTCGCATCAATAAGGGCCGCGAAACCATGAATGAATCGATCAATGATCACATGCCTGAGAGCGAGCGGCCAATTCCATTTAGCAACATCATTTATATTGGCGACGGCATGACCGATGTGCCGTCGATGGCGCTGACTAAAAAAAGTGGCGGCCATACCTTGGCGGTGTTTAACCCAAAAGCTGCGCACGGCAAAGAAATTTGCGCTAAGTTGCTTACAGCAAATCGAGTCGATTTTATTGCACCTGCTGATTACCGCGATGGCAGCAAGCTCAGTAAACGCTGCAAGCTGCTGCTTGATTCTGTGATCGCCGAAATCGCCTACGCAGCCGAGGTGGCGGCTTGCCAAGCCGAGCATGGCGTAGGTTAAGTAATGACGGATTTTGCACTGCTGGCGGCACTGAGCCATGAAAAATTTATCTCGGGTCGCGCGCTGAGCCAAGCGTTGGCGATCACGCCTAACGCCATCAGCCAAGCGGTGAGTGCGCTCAATGCGCAGGGCTTAGAAATATTTTCTATCCCGGGACGCGGCTACAAATTAGCGGTGCCGTTTATAAAGCTAGACGCGCAATATATTGCTGCGCAATTAGGTGAATTAAGCCAGCATTTTGCGATTGAAGTGGTCGATGAAATTGCTTCAACCAATACCGCGTTGCTGCGGGCTCGCGATGCTGATGGCAAAGTGTTAGTGTTGATTGCAGAATCACAATCTGCAGGTCGCGGGCGGCGTGGCCGTGCGTGGCAAGCAAGTTTGGGCGGCTCACTGACGTTCTCTTTGCGTTGGCAGTTTGATAAGCCAGCCGGCCAGCTTGGCGGGGCTTCATTGGCGGTGGGGTTGGCGTTAGTTGAGGCGCTGATTGAAGCCGGATTGCAGGGCGCGCAACTTAAATGGCCAAACGACATTCTGGTGGACGGTAAAAAATGCGCGGGCATTTTAATCGAAACCCAAGGCGATGTATTCGAGCCCGCAAGCTTGGTGATCGGCATCGGCGTTAACTATCGCTTGCATCCAGAACATAAAAAAATGATCGATCAGCCGGTGTGCGATTACGCTTCAAACGCGCCCAAAGCAATGCCCAGAGATGCCCTATTATCGGGCATCTTCAGGCATCTTTTCACACGGCTGACTACGTTTAATGTTCATGGTTTCGCGCCCTTGAAGGCAGCTTGGCTTACGCATCATGCATACGCGTGTAAACCTGTTACGGCAAGCTTTGGTGATGGCCGCAAGCTTGATGGCGTGGTGGTGGATATCGCCGACGATGGCGCACTTATTTTGCAGGTAGGCAGTCGGCGCGAAGTGTTGTATTCGGGCGAAGTTTCTTTAAGACAAACACAATGAAAAAACAACTACTAACCATTGATTGTGGCAACACCAACATTAAGTGGGCGCTGTTTGCCGACGATATCCATCCTGCGGCACCGCAAATAATGCAGAGCGGCACATTTGCGACCGCTAAAATTAGCGAACAGCTATCGTTGTTAGTGGCCACCGTGATGAGTTTTGCGAACGCTGCTAATCAGTCGAAAGCATTGAAGGTAATGATCGCAAACGTCGCCGGTAATGCCGTGGCGGGTGCGTTCAAATGCGCCTTTAGCACGCACGCAGCAACGCTACATTTTGTCGAATCGCAGGCTCAAGCGTGTGGCGTGCGCAATGGCTACGCGCAACCGCAAACGCTAGGTGTAGACCGTTTTGCAGCGCTTATCGCGGCACACCAGCAACCTGAAAATCAATTGGTTGTCATGGCGGGCACCGCATTGACCATTGATGCGCTTACACAAACGGGTCAGTTTTTAGGCGGCGTTATCGTGCCTGGCGTGCGCACCATGCAAGACGCGCTGCATCAACGCACCGCGCAGCTACCGCGCGTAATCGATGAAGATGCCCGTGTTTGCGACTTCCCCACCCATACGGCAGCAGCCATCGCCAACGGTGCGATGCAGGCCTGCGTGGGTGCGGTGGTGATGCAGGCGCTAGCGCACGCGCGTGCCCTGCGCACCACGCATGAAAGCGTGGCGCGCATCGTCATTGCTGGTGGCGCCGCCACGGCCATGCTGCCGCACCTTGAGGCGGCGATAGCAGCCGCATTTGGCGGCAATTCTAGTGTCACGCCACCGACGATCGTGCTGCAACCTAATTTGGTGCTGGAGGGGCTGTTTTATCTCGCGGCGGCGACCATTGCGCCTACCGTGTAAAATTACTCACTTACTTTTAAAACTATTTTCATGATGCGTTTCCTTTTTTTATTGCTGCTACTTGCCAACGCTGGGATGGGCGTCTTTATCTATTTGCAAATGGGTAAAACCGCAGTCCCACCGCCGATAGAAGTAAACCCAAGTGGTTTAAAACTCGTCTCCGTGCTCGACCCGCAAAAAGCCCAAGTAGAACAGCAAGCCGCACGTAAATTAGCGGAAAGCTTAGTCGGTTCGGCTTGCATTGATTTTTCTGTGAAACCCGCAGACGCGCAGCGCGCGCAACGCGTGTTTGCGGAGTTAGCGTTAGGTGATCGCCTAAGCAGTCGCAACGTCGAAGAGCCCACCCGTTTTGCCCTCGTTATCGCCCCGGCAGCCAATCGCAAAGCAGCAGACACAACGCTAGCCAACCTAAAAAAACAAGGTTTAAAAGACGTGTCGATCACGCCAGATAACGGCATCTCATTGGGTCTATATTCCACTGAAGAAGCCGCTAAAAAAGTACAGGCCGATGCTGCCAGCAAAGGCGCTAAAAACGTACAAATATCGCCGCGCAATGTCGCAGTTAAAGAAACCATTTTTAGCCTGAAAGACCCCGACACTAATCTAGTCGCCAAGTTAACGCTAATGCAGCGTGATTACGAAGCCAGCAGCATCAAAGCGGTGGCGTGTGCAGCTAACCCACAAGCGGTTGCAGCAGTGGTGGCCCCTGCAAAGTAGCAGGCGAGTGCTTGAAGACGCCCTATTACCCCGTAAGGGGGCTACGTTCGGGTCGTAGGGCGTCTTCAGCCGTTTCTAGGTTTAAATCACCGCATCGCCTTCTCGTCGCGCCTTGCCTAGCACCCAAGTAGTTGCTGGCCCGCTCAATGCCACGGCCAGCGCTAGCAAACCAAACCATGCCCAAGGGGAGGGCAATATCATCAAGCAATACGCCACACCGCCCCAGCCTGCGGCACTAAAGGCTTCCAGCATATTGATGAGCACATTGCCTTTAGCGCGCTGCTTCATATTTTTTCTATCGCCGGGGCGTGGATAGAAAATTTGGCCCATGCAAGAACCGGCCGTGCTGGCCGTTAAGCACAATAGAAATATCAGTGCCCAGCTTAAATTTATAGTGCATAAAAAAATAAAAATGGGCGAGACTAAAACCCACACTGGGATCAGCGCAGCAAGTGCTTTTAGCCAACGGACGCGGGTGATATTTACCGGTGCTGTGCCGATGAGTTCGGGCGCGTCTTCGGCCGCTACAGTAATCCACGCGAGGCTGCCAGCAAGGCTAGACGCTAAAAATATGGCGCTCGGTACAATCAGCGCTAAATCAGTGTTTTTGCGAAACACCACAAACATCAGTGGCAATAAATAAAGAATTTGCAGGAAGGTTTGCGCCAGTAATTGCGGGTCGCGCCAAAGTAGCTTCCATTCTTTTATAAGCACTGCGTGGGCAAAACTATTTTTGCCAGTTTTGAATTCCACCGCTGCTGTGCGTATGGGCGCGTTGGGTTTGTTGGCGCTGCCAGTTACTGATTCTTGGGTGCCGGACAAGAACCTTTGGTAAGCTAAATTAGTCACGAGCAGAAACGCGCCAAGGCCAATAAATACAAAGCTTAGCAACGAAACAGCATCACCTAAAAATGCCCGAAACGGAAACCACAATAAGCTCTCTGGTGCCAATACGCCGTCTGGTTCGGCGGCTTGTTTTAACCATGTTCCAATCTGGGCGCGCGTGTCGCGACCGAACATGTTTTGCGCTTGCGATCCGATGAACACCACTGCCCCTACTAGCGCGCCCAAAAGCTGTGCGGCCACCCGTGCACGGCGTGCGCCCAATACCCGCACGAGGGTGAGGGTGGTTAAAAGGCCCATGGCTGTTACCAATAGCCCCATCGAAATAATGGCTGGATAAATAGCCAATAAGTTGACCTTGCCCAACAGCGCGCCCACGTGGGCGAAGGGCGTGAGCAACACCGCATAAAGCATGATGCAACCAACGGCAATGCCTAGACCGCGCACGGTGAACACGGTACGTGGCGATAGTGGCGACGATAGCAATAAATCTAAATCACCCCGATCAAAGAGCGCGGTCACCGACAGCATAATGGCCTGCGATAACATCAGCGTCAGCACAAACCAAGTGATCGCGCCGCCAATGGCGACGGCTAATGGCGGTGGCGTCACCATATTCATGCCGCGCAATATTGCCCAAGCGGCCAAATGCAAACACGCATACACAAGGCCCCCAAACAGCGCCACCAACCACAGCCGCGCGCCGCCTACATTGCGCCATTGCAGTCGAATCTCATGGCGCAATAGCCACGGCCAAGAAGCAGGTTTTAAACGCAGCATTATGTGGTGCCCGACGTTAGGCCTAAAAACACATCTTCAAGCGTGGCGTTTGCGCCATCGGCCGATTTTGCTAAATCCCGTAATTCGTCAAGGCTACCTTGCGCAATAATTTTACCCTTCTGAATAATGCTGATGCGCTCAGCCAATCGCTCCGCCATTTCTAAAATATGCGTGGTCAGCACAATCGTGTTGCCGCGCCTAACCCGCTCTAGCAAAATGTCTTTTACTTGGCGTGCGGCTGCTGCATCTAAGCCAGTCAACGGTTCATCCAGAATCAGCACTTGCGGATCGTGAATCAAGGCACCTGCCAACGCCAACTTTTGCCGCATGCCGCGTGAAAAGCCTTCAATCAACTCGTTGGAGTTGCCCCATAAATCAAGCCACTTCAGTAAGTCTTCCGCGCGCGGTGCCGCCACATCGCCATCAATCCGCCAAAGCCCCGCGACAAATTCTAAATATTCCAGCGGTTTTAATTTGCCGTAAAGCAAAGGATCATCGGGTAAAAACGCCAGTACTTTCTTAGCTTCAAGCGGTGCGGTCGCAATGTTGTGACCCATGATGGCGGTACTTCCCATATCGGCTTTGAGTAAACCCGCCACGATGCGCAAGGTAGTCGTTTTACCTGCGCCGTTGGGTCCCAGCAGCGCATGAAATTCGCCCTGCGGAATAGATAGATCAAGGTTGTCCACCGCAGTTTTACCGCCGAAATTTTTGATGAGGCCTTTGATTTCTAGGGCGGGAGTAGAATTGGATTCGAGTTCGGTTTGCATGGTTACGTGGAAGTGATGTTAATTTGGGTGAAAGAAAGTATAGCTTATGCAATTGGTGGGTACAGAACTGCCGTTCAAGCAAAAATGCAAACGCTATAAGTT
>JAYUOW010000044.1:0-6261 GCA_043760555.1 Betaproteobacteria bacterium | reverse complement strand
TTCCTCAGTTGTGTGGCCAGCCACACTGCCTTCAGAACGCCTAGCACTGCATCCCGTCAGTGTATTCATAAACGGTACATTGACAATTTCCGCACCCCTAAAACGTTGCACTTCGATTTTGAATCCAAGTCTATTTCACCAAATTTAGTGCCTGTAGATGCCTGATAATAGGGTATCTACAGCCTATTTATGCATCCTCAATTCGCGACGAGGGCGCATGCAATGCGCCCCTACATTGACGTTTTATCTTTAGCAGGCACCGCGTTTAGTTTTCCGTTTAGCGGCGTTGAACAATGGCAGCCGAAAACCACACATCTCTTCAAGTATCGCAGGACAAAGCCCCTCTACCTGCCCGTAGGGTATGGGAGAGGGGGTGGGGAGAGGGGTATTTCACCACGAAGGAAATCAATTGCAGGAACACCGCAGCGTGGGCAGAAAGTGCGTTTTCTAGCCTACATCGGTATCGACGTAGATGCTTGTAGATGCCCGATAATAGGGCATCTACAGCCTATTTATGCAGCGTCAATTTGCAGCGGGGGCGCATGCAATGCGCCCCTACGTTGACGTTGTACTATTTGCAGCCGCCGTGTTTACATTACCGTTGTTGAGAGCCAAAAATTCCACCGCCCCGCCCTCGCGCTACTTCTTCGGTTGCGCCAAAATATGTTGCACGGTTTCTATTCTTCCATGCGTACCCAGCTTAGCGAACAGCGATTTGATGTGGCAGCTGACTGTGTTTACGGTGATATTCATTTGCTCCGCAATTTCGCCGTTAGTATGGCCTTGGGCTAGGTGAAGGGCGGTTTCTTGCACTTGGGGGGATAGGTCTAGGGTTTGCATGGCGTGGGCGAATCTTAGTAGCATGGGTTCTTGGCGGGTGATTCTGATGGCGATGGGGCTATCTTGGCTGCCACCATTACTGCCAACATCGCTTTCCATGCTGTAGGCACGTAGCGCGATGCGTCCCCAGCGGCTGTTTTGGGTGCATACCGGTAGCGCTACTGGATCACGCAATAGTTGATGGACGAGTTGCTTTAAAAGTTGGCTGACTGCCTCACCGGATGTTTGCATTGCCGTGGGCGAAAACGCGCCGTCTACGGCTTGCACCAGCAAGCGCCTGCCTGCTTCAGACGCGTGCATTAGCGCGCCTTCGCGGGTGATGAGGATGACGGCGTCGTCTGCGGTGTCGAGCATTTCGGCGGTGGTGTCTACTTTAGCATTACCGTTTTTTACGCCACTCACCACTTTCGATAACGGTGCTGCGATGGCGTGCGAAACATAGTGCAGCACGCTTTGTAAATCGGTTTCGTTTGCCGCTGTGAAGCTCACGCTTTTGGTGGGACGATATAAGCTTATTTGGCCTAGCGCTTGGCCTAATGCTTGGTTGTTGCCGCGCACAATGCCGTGCAGCACATGGTGGGCATCTAGGTCGCGCAATATTTCGTTGTAGTAGGCGCTTTGCTTAAAATTACTGTCTACAGCCAAGGTGGCAACGTCACGCTTAGCCTGTGCACGTTTTTGAAAGCTGCGTTTAAAATCAAATTCGCCACCTTCATAAAAATGGTCAAAATAAAGCTGCATTTTGTTGGCGGACAACATTCGCTCAGCGTATAAATTTTGCATGGCACCGCTACTATCTACCCAAAAAAATCCGGCAGATTCTGCGGGCACCAATTGCCGCAACATCGGCAAGAGCCGCGGCATTAGGGTTTCTGCAGCTAATCCCATGCAGCAGAGCTGGCGAATTTGTGCGCGCGTGCTACCTTGCTTCATGGCTTGCCTCAATTAAAATATTTTGCTGTTTTAACGCCACTAATCGGGTGATGCCTATGCCGCGCGCTAAACCGCGCAGTTGCACTTCACCTAAATTATCGTGGGTAAAATCAAGCTCAATTTTGCCAAACGCACGTTGCGAAATGATGACTTCGCCCGCTTGCGCGTGGCTGCATAATCTTGCCGCCACATTGGTTACCGTGCCGATCGCAGCATAGTCAATACGCTCATCAAAACCGATAGCGCCCACCGTGGCATAGCCTTCGGCAATGCCAATGCCTAGGCCTAAATCAAAGCCGCGACGTTGCCATTGCGCGTGCAAAACACCTGCAGCATCGCGCATGGCCAAGGCCATTAGTGCAGCGCGTTTGGTGGGCTCGGCCACGGGTACGGGATCGTTAAAAAATATCATCATGCCGTCGCCAGTAAATCTTTCCAGCGTGCCCTGATGTGCGACCACTAATTTACCCATTGCTTGATGATATTCGGCCAAGGCTTGCATCACAATTTCTGGCTCTCCCGTTTCGGCAAAGGCTGTAAAGCCGCGTAAATCAAGGAACACCACGGTTATCTCGCGCCGATGCGACTTCAGGGGATCATCGGCACCGCCTGCGACAATAAGGTCAGCCAACTGGGGCGAAAAGAAGCGTTTTAAGCGCGTTAAGCGGCTATTGTGCGCTAACGCTTCTTCTACACGCTGCTCAAGCTGGGTAGCCCAGCTGGCCAACTCGGCGCGCTGCGCTTCCACAGTTTCGTACAAGCGACGGATGCGCATGAGCGAGCGCACGCGGGCTAGCAGCTCGTGGATATTAATTGGCTTGGATAAAAAATCATCGGCACCGGCTTCCAACCCACGAATACGGTCATCTTTAGAATCAAGCGACGTTACCAGCACGATGGGAAGCATGGCAAAGCTAGAGTTATCCCGCAAGCGCCGACAAACTTCAAAGCCGTCTATATCGGGCATCATCACATCTAGCAGCACCATATCTACCGGCTGCGTGTTGATAATTTCAAGCGCTGCTAGCCCGCCCGACGCGGTTAAAACGTCGTAACCATGTACGCTTAAAAGATCAACCAATAAGCGCAGGTTTACGGGCGTGTCGTCTACAACAAGAATTTTACCGCTGGGTAATTGCGCCATTGCCGCGCTCGTTTTTTTATGGGGTTGCGATTCCTAAAACTACCATTTGAATCGATGTGACAGCATACTATCCCGCAGCCGGTAAAGCAATCAGGGTTTTAACAGTGTCTAAAAACGCCTTTAAATTGATTGGTTTAGGCTCGAAGCCATCGAAGCCCGCCGCCTTGATTTTATCGCGGTCATTGCCCATTACAGACGCCGTAACTGCCACAATTTTGGTGTCCTTGATACCTTCTTCAGCGCGCAACACCCGCAACGCGTCCAAACCGGACATGCCGGGTAAGTGAATGTCCATCAGCACCAAATCTGGGTGACGATTGCGCATGACCTCTAAGCCGTCCTCAGCGTTGTCGGTTTCGGCCACGTCATAGCCTTGATGCGATAACACGTCCGCCAACAAGCGCCGACTTTTCTCGTCGTCCTCAACTATTAAAATCAATTTTTGCTCCATCATTTTTTTGTTTAGTGCGGCCTTTAAGGGGTAATTGCGTAGGTCGGATTAGCGTTTTTGGCGCTTGGCACCCCTTGAGGGTGTAATCCGACGCGATAGTGGAATCAACACAACGTCCAGTAGCAACCGTAGGTCGGATTAGCCGTTCTTTGGCGTAATCCGACGTGGTGGCGGAATGGACACAACCGTGGGAATTCAAGAACGCGCGTCAAATAACCGTTTTACATCTACAACGCGCACGTCAGATTACGCAAAAAACGCTAATCCGACCTACAATTTTAACTAATCCGACCTACAATTTTAACTACAACGCCCACGTCGGATTACGCAAAAAACGCTAATCCGACCTACAGCTTTATCTATGCCTGAAGACGCCCTATTTTAGGGCGTCTTCAGCCCATTAACCCCACCCGTATCCGGCAAAGTAAAGCTAAACTTAGCCCCTTCACCCAAGCTACTTTCTACCCAAATTTTGCCACCATGCAATTGCACAAACCGTTGCGCCAACGACAACCCAAGCCCGGTACCTTCTTGCTTAGCCGAACTAGCAGCACCTGCACCATGCTTCACCTGATAAAACTCAGCAAAAATATCCGCTTGGTCTTCCACCGCAATACCCACACCTGCATCGGCAACACTTATTGTCACAAAATTGTCAGCAGCGCTTTCGTCAAGTCTGTTTATATCACGCCGTGCCGACACAATAACCCACCCGTTCGGGTGGGAAAACTTCACCGCATTTGTGAGCAAGTTGATCAGCACCTGCTTTATTTTGCGCTCGTCACCCGATATTTCACCCAAATCCGCCGTCAAATCCGCCCTCAAACTAATACCATGCCGCAACGCCCGCTCCCGCAGGAGCACCATTGCGGTGTCAATTGCCGCCGTTAAATCAAAGCGCGACACTTCCAACCCCATCTTCCCCGCCTCAATTTTCGATAAATCCAAAATATCGTTTATCAGCGACAACAAATGCTGCCCCGACCCAGAAATATCCTGCACATATTCTTTTTGCTTAGAATTCAAAGGCCCAAAATACTCCTCCTTCAACGCATCCGAAAACCCAATCACCGCGTTCAACGGCGTGCGGAGCTCATGTGACATATTGGCTAGGAAATCGCTTTTATGCTGGTTAGCGGCTTCAAGCTGACGGGTTTTTTCGGCTACTTTTTGCTCTAGGGTTTGCGTGTAGTCTTGGAGTTGGGCGGCCATGGCGTTGAAGGAACTGCCTAGTTGCGCGAATTCGACGGGCGATGCAATTGCAACTTTAGCGCTAAAGTTTCCGTGCGCAATGTGCTGCGCACTGGTGATTAAGGTGCGCATTTGACCGTCTAGGCGACGGGCAACGCGATTAGCCCACAGCAACATAAGGGCTATAAAAACCACAGCAAAAAACAACACCGCGCCCATTAAAATAAGCAGGGGCTGGCACACTTTTAATAAGTCGCGCTCCACATAAATTACCCATTCGCTATCAGGCACGTCATAGGTTTTAACCAGCACCCACCGGTCATTTACGTCTTTACCCACATTGCCTGCGAACAACTTTAGGGCTGATTCTACGAAGCCCGTAGCGGTAGTTTTTAGGGCAAACAAATGCGAAACTTTTGGGTGCGCCACCATTTTTCCCGACTTTGTATGGAGGGAAATTGTTTCGATCTCCGGAATAGATAAATCGCGTAGCAGCCCACTAAGCCACACCAAATTTAGGCGATAAACCGTCGTGCCGCCGCCCTCAGCGCGCTCGCGAATTGCAGTTTCGCGAATGGGCAGCGTGCCCTCTAAATTCAGCTTGCCAAACGAACCCGCGACCGTGGTGACGTGGCAGGGGGCGTCTAGCTTTACCCGCTCAAACAACGCTACTTGCTGCATTTTTACATCAAGCAAACAGGTGCTTAAAAGCTGCGGTAAATTCTTATGCAGCACTGCCATTTCAGCGCGTTCATCCCCAGCAAGCGCTGCCGAACCCCACGGCAGCTGTGCAAAGCGCCGCAACTGATTATCCACGTCCGCCACCACAGCATTAATTTGCCCCGCCACCATGTAAGCGCGCAATGCCTGCTCGCTGCCTATCGACTGCAAATAACTAAACCGCGCGGCAAACAACACACCGAGCGAAAGTAAGCACACCAACGTAATTGCCGCACCTAAAATAGCGCGACGAAGTTCGGCGCGATAAGTGATGGGTGAGCCTGACCTTTGCATCATCTAACTTGATCGGTATAAAAAGTGCGCTCAGCTGATTTAATCAGCGCTTTGGGCACCGCAATGCCCGTGCGTCGCGCCGTGTCGAGATTCAAATAGAGCTTAAAAACCTGCGGTGTTTCAACGGGAATTGTATTTACTGGTATCCCAGAAAGAATCAAACTAATTTGCCGCACCCACACCGCATACGGGTCAAAAAACGATGCCGAATAACCCATTAAGCCACCGCGTTCAACGGGCAGTTGATAATCATAAACCGACATCACACCATTTTTTGAAAGATGCGCACTAATCATTTCATGGTGCTCTTGCGTAACTTTGGTTTCTTTCATCACCCACGCTTCAAGTCCGCTTTTTACTGATTGTTGAAAGCACGCCTCTAGCTCCGCATCATTATCAGCAACCATCAACACACACTGCACCCCGACATTTAGCGCATTAAACCGTGCCACGCTTAACGCCGCCTCGGTCTTCACGCCAGCGTCTGCCAGCACCGCGATGCGCGCAAGCTTAGGTTTTAGGCTTTGCAAATTAGCTACCACTGCCGGTAGCGTGTCGCAATAAAAAGTGAATCCAGTGCGGTTCACTCTTGGCCGTTCGAGCGCGCGCACCAGTCCGCCCTGCACGGGGTCATCTTGCGTGGCGAACAACACGGCTGCGTGCTTCAAAGTGCGCGCGGCCACGTCGG
>JAYUOW010000043.1:0-2251 GCA_043760555.1 Betaproteobacteria bacterium | reverse complement strand
AAATTACTCGATGCCCAAGAAAGGTCGATGAGTAGCCGGTTCATGATTGCGCGACTGTGGGTGCCAGCGGCGGCGTCAGATTGATCTGTGCTGCCGATCTCATGCAGGCGACGGCGGAGTGAGGCGTCTAAATAATAATTAATGTTGGGGGTGTAGCTTTCGAGAAAATCACGTTGGTAGCCTACAGGTTTACGCGCCCGCAAGGGTTGCCCCAAGTAGTTGACGATATCAGCGGCGTCGGCTGAAATTCGGTAAGCGTGCGGGTCGTATGCAATGGGTGTCGACGTTGATTTTGTGATTTGTATCGCGGTATTAGCGCTTATAACCGCTTTTTTGACATACCGTCGTGCGCGACCCTTGCCAGTTTGTTGCACTACATTTGTTTTCACCCACCCCGCGAGCCAACGCTGCAAGGTACGCCGCGCCACTTGCGGATGGTTTGCTAGCAGGTAAGCGAGCGTCGCACCTTCAACGGTATGTTCAATTGTGGCAAGAATTGGATCGATGCTGGTCATGGCGCGATTCTCGATATGCAGCAGGTTTGAAGATGCAAAGTAAAGAGGCTTTGTAGTCGCTAATTGGCACAAATAAAGCTTTTTTGGCGTAAATAAATCAGAAATGGCATAAATAAACTGCTGAGTGGCGCTATTAAATTTTATGGTGCCATAAATTTTGGCGCGATTCAAGCTATCGTGCCAATTTAACTGGCGCGATTTATTTTAACGCGCCATTTTTATTGGCGCGATTTATTTTAACGCGCCATTTTTGTTGGCGCGATTCGAATGACTGCGCCATAAAATTGGCGCGATTCATATATATCGCGCCACTTTGCGCCCAAATCGCGCCAGTTCTCAGCCAAGCGCATGCTAAAATTAAGCACCACCGCTCGTTTTGAACCTTCCGCAAAAATGCCTGCCTTACTGTTATTACAACGCTGCAACGTCACGGCAAAGGCCATCATGTCGATTCAAAAAATAGTTTATTGCATCGCATTTATGTTGTTGCCCATGGCTTCGTTGGCATCACCGCCTGCGAAGGTGATGCTTAAAAAAACGGCGGACAGCGAATTAGCAACGCGCGATAACCCAAAAATCGACGCAAAAGCTTATCTGCAAGTCACGCAAGCGGCGTTGGATCATCGGGAGGAGCGGCGGCTGACTGAGGCTGCTTTTATGCGCATGAGCGCTGAACCGGGCACGATTGTTTTGGACGCGCGTAGTGCTAAACGGTTTGGTGAGTTGCATATTGCGGGTGCGATCAATTTAAATTTTTCAGACATCACGGCTGAAAGTTTGGCCAAAATTATTCCTAATCCGAATACGCGCGTGTTGATTTATTGCAATAATAATTTTGCCAATGCACCGCAGGCTTTTCCAACCAAGTTGCCTTCGGCGTCGTTGAATTTATCGACCTTCACGGCTCTCTACAATTACGGCTATCGCAATGTGTATGAGTTGGGGCCTTTTGTGGATGTGGCAAAAACGAAGTTGATGTTGGTGGCGTCGAAGTAATTTTTTTAGAGCTGTTTAATGCCTTGAAGATGCCCGTATTTAGGGCGTCTTCAAGGACATAATCTCACCAAATCTTCCACCACTTCTCTAGCCGTTTCACCGCATTGATCGCCCGTGCATGGCCGCCTGCTGCGGCTTTGCGGTACCACATTAGCGCCTTCTTTGGATCGGCTGTGCAGCCGCTCCCAGTTTCTAATTGCGCGGCTATTTGGTATTGCGCATCGACGTAGCCGCGCTCGGCCGCCATGCGGTACCACATGAAGGCGCGGGTTAAATCTTTCGGTACGCCTATGCCGCGTTCGTAGGCGTCACCTAGCTGAAAAGGGGCTTCGGCATGGCCTAGGTCGGCGGCTTTTTTGTACAGCTGATTGGCACGAACGTGATCAATCGGTAGCTCGCCACTGCCTATATCGTAGGCGATGCCTAAATCAAATAATCCTTGTGCGTCCGTTGGCTCAGCCGCTTCGGGTTGCGCTAGGCCGCTACTTTTCCGTAAAGTGTTTAAGCTAATTTTTGCATCTTGATCGCCCTGTGCTGCGGCGAGGCCGTACCAATGCATGGCTGTCTTGGTGTCGGCGGCCACACCTTGGCCTTTTTCATAGAGTTGGCCTAAGCTATATTGCGCGGGTGCAGCGCCTTGGTGTGCGGCTTTTTCATACCATTGAATGGCTTGTGCGACGTCTTGCGCCACACCTAAACCCTTCTCGTATTTGTCGGCTAAATTGCATTGCGCGGCGGGG
>JAYUOW010000042.1:0-6310 GCA_043760555.1 Betaproteobacteria bacterium | reverse complement strand
TATGCCCGTGCCTGCAAAGGTGGTGATAATGCCTGCCGCATCAATTTTACGAACGCGATGGCCACTTTGCTCAGCAATCAACACGCTGCCATCGCGGCGCACCAGCACGCCAAGCGGTCGGTTGAGTGTTGCGGCGGTGGCGGCTAAGCCATCGCCAGTCGATGGAACAGGGTTTAAGCCCGTACCGGCTACGGTGGAAACGGTTTGGGCGAGGGCGGGGGCAGCAAGTAACAACACGGCGCTGCAAAGGGTTGCCGTGAGAGTTATTGCAAGAAGCGGTTTAAAACCTCTAAAACCTTTAAAAGCGTGCATTTGTGGCTCCTTGGGGTGGTGTGAGCAGGGTGGTGAAAGTTTTAACGGATCTGTTTGTGGACGCTTTGGGTTTACAAATGCGAACGCAGCATAACGCAGATTAACCTTCATTATTGATATAACTTGACGTTTTCATTGTGCGTGCAGGGCGGATATATAAAAACAACGCCCATACTTACTAAACGAGATTTCACAACGAAACTATCACAGATTTGAAAATAAATATTTGTGTGACTTATTTGTGGCGGAGATTTCTGTGGATATTTTGTGCGTTCGCCCAATAAATATGCCTTGGAGACGCCCTAAATTCAGGCATCTCCAAGGCATTTATGTAGGTTGGGCTTGATAAACCTCAGCCCAACCTACGATGCTGATTGCGCAAGCGCTTAGGTCGGCAGAAAAGGCAAGGGGGATGCTGACAAAAGTGGGGCGTTGAAGGTTTGAAGCTTATTGGCAATCTACCTTACTTTTTTATCGCGGCTGCGCATTTTGGCCAAATTGTGTTTTTCTAAGGCTGTGGCTTCGCTCTTATTTTGGACATTGCGCTTTTGGCCTGTAACCCCCTCTCCCCAACCCCTCTCCCTCGAGGGGAGAGGGGCTTTACACCGCGCGAATTTTGAATTTTTGTGGTGACATCAAGCGCCAAACCTAGACGTAAAAATACCCTGAAGATGCCCTATTTTAGGGCATCTTCAGGGTATTAAGTAGCGCGAAAAACCGCGTTATTTTGTTTGCGAACTTGCCTGCCCTCTAGCCTCATCCCGTAACGCCCGCCGCAATATCTTACCCACATTCGTTTTAGGTAAAGCGTCCTTAAACTCAATACTTCTCGGGTTTTTATAACCGGTGAGTTGTTCGCGGCAAAACGCGGCTACTTGTTCTTTGGTCAAGTTTGGGTCTTTTTTCACCACGTAAAGCTTTACGGCCTCCCCTGATTTATCGTCCAAAATGCCTACCGCTGCGCATTCCATCACGCCCGGGTGGCTTGCGACTACATCTTCAATTTCGTTGGGGTATACGTTAAAGCCGGAGACTAAAATCATGTCTTTTTTACGGTCGACAATTTTTATGTGGCCGTTGGGGGCGATGATGCCGACGTCGCCGCTTTTAAAGAATCCATCGGGTGTCATTACATTATCGGTTTCACTTTGGCGCTGCCAGTAGCCTGCCATTACGTGGATGCCGCGTAGGCAAATCTCACCAGGCTCGCCGTTGGCTACTGCATTGCCGTCGTCATCTCTAATCGATACTTCGCACGAGGGCATCGGCATGCCCACGTCGCCCGTGAAGGCGGTGGACATTGCGGGATTGCACGTGGCACCAGAGCAGGTTTCGGTTAGGCCGAAGCCTTCGATAATCGGCGTGTTGGTGAGCTTTAACCATTGTTCGGCCACCGATTTTTGCACTGCCATGCCGCCGCCGTTGGATATGCGTAGGCTTGAAAAGTCTAAGGTTTGAAAGCCAAGATGATTCACCAGCGTATTGAACATGGTGTTTACTGCTGGCAGCACGTTAAACCTATGTTTGCGCAAGGTTTCAACCAAGCCATCAATGTCGCGTGGATTAACGATAAGCAAATTTTGCCCGCCCACTTTCATGGCTAGCCACATGCACGATACCAACGCAAAAATATGGTACATCGGTAGGGCGCACACTTCTATTACCGGATCTGGCGGGGGGCCTTTTGATGTGTCGGTCAATGCTGGTTGTAACCATGCTTCGGCCGATAACACGCTGCCGATAATATTGCGATGCAACAGCACCGCACCTTTGGCCACACCCGTGGTGCCGCCGGTGTATTGCAAAAACGCGATGTCATCTAAGCCCACCACCGGTTTTTTAAACGTCATGCCACGGCCTGCGCGCACGGCGTCGTTAAACTTAACGGCGTTGGGAATGTTGTAGGCGGGCACGAGTTTTTTCTTGGTGCGTACGGTGTAGTTGACTAACCAGCCTTTGAAAAAGCCCAGCAAATCACCCATGGATGCGACCACAACATGCTTGATTTTGGTTTTTGGCAGCACGCCAGCTAAGGTGGCGCAAAAATTCTCGAGCACGATAATGGCTTCGGCACCGCAGTCGGTCAGCTGGTGTTCAAGCTCGCGGGCGGTGTAGAGCGGGTTCACGTTGGCCACCACATAGCCTGCGCGCATGACGGCCACAATAGCTACCGGATATTGCAGCACATTGGGCATCATTAGGGCCACACGCGCGCCGCGTTCAATCCCGCGCGATTGCAGCCACGCGGCTAACGCTGTGGACAATACACCTACTTCGGCAAAGGTCATGTCAACATCCATGCAGCTGTAGGCCGTACGAGATGCAAATTTAGCAATGCTGGCTTCAGCTAAATCGCCTAAAGATGTATGGCCTTCAACGCTAATTTCTGGGGGCACACCGGGCGGGTAATGCGCTAACCACGGGCGGGTAGGGGTTAAGCGGGCGATGGCTTGGGCGATGGTTTCGTTTGAAAATGTAGCTGCGGGCATGAATGGAGTCCTCCTAAATATTTTGTGAATGGGAGCGCTATGTTGCGCTTTGTTGTACTTACAAGTGTTTCGATAATTCTAGCTTGGCGATGGTTACGTTATGCACTTCATCAGGCCCATCAGCTAAGCGCAAAATGCGTGCCCATGTGTAGGCAAATGCCAAAGGATAATCATCGCACAATCCGCCACCGCCGTGGGCTTGAATGGCCCAATCAATCACATCACACGCTACTTGCGGCGCGACAACTTTAATCATCGCGATTTCACCCTTGGCGTGTTTATTGCCGACGGTATCCATCATGTGCGCGGCCTTTAGCGTGAGTAAGCGCGCTTGGTCAATGCGACAGCGCGCGCTTGCTATGCGCTCATGCCAGACGCTTTGCGTCGATACCGGCTTGCCAAACGCGGTGCGGCTTTGCAGGCGCTTGCACATCAGAGCTAATGCGCGCTCGGATAAGCCAATTAAGCGCATGCAATGGTGTATGCGACCGGGCCCCAAACGACCCTGCGCAATCTCGAACCCACGGCCTTCGCCGAGCAATATATTTTCCACCGGCACGCGCACGTTCTCAAACAAAATTTCGCAATGACCGTGCGGGGCGTCGTCATAACCAAACACCGGCAGGGGGCGCACTACGGTTACACCTTTGGCGTCAGCGGGCACTAAAATCATCGATTGTTGCGAGTGAGTGGGGGCGGTGGTGTCGGTTTTGCCCATCACGATATACACCTTGCAGCGCGGGTCGCCAGCGCCGGAGATCCACCATTTACGGCCGTTTACAACGTATTCATTGCCGTCGCGCACAATGCTAGTTTGAATATTAGTGGCGTCGGACGACGCAACTTCAGGTTCCGTCATCGCAAAGGCGGATCTAATTTCACCAGCTAATAATGGCGTTAACCATTGCGCCTGTTGGGCTGGCGTGCCGTATTGGGTAAACACTTCCATGTTGCCGGTGTCGGGTGCGGAGCAATTAAACACTTCTGGCGCCCAGTGGATGGCACCGGTTATTTCGGCCAATGGCGCGTACTCAGAATTAGTTAATCCCGCACCGTATTTGTCGCCTGGCATAAACAAATTCCAAAGTCCTGCCTCACGCGCTTTTGGCTTTAATTCTTCCAGCAATTTAAGCGGCGTCCAGCGTTTGCCAGCAGCGGTGTTTTCAGCTAATTCTTCGTAATAGCGTTTTTCATTCGGGTAAATATGTGCGTCGAAAAACGTGTGCATGCGCGCTTGTAGGGCTTGTACTTTGGGGGAGTAGTCGAAGTTCATGTGTGTATTGTTTCTCGCTAGAATGTTGTAGCACTTTTAGTTTAAGTAAATGACTATTTCAAAATTTTCTGCACCATCGTCCAGCCCAGTTCCGCCAATGGCCGTGCTGCTTTGCCCATGGCTAGTGCTTGGTCTGACGCTGCCGTGCCGTCAACGACGCGCTTCATAATGCCTTGCAAAATACCGGCCATGCGGAACAGGTTGTAGGCCAAATAGTAGTCAAAATTTTCGATCCCGCTTCTACCGGTGCGTTGGCAATACGTGGCGATGTATTTTTCCATGCTCGGAATACCGAGCGCTGCAATATCCACACCCGCCAGTCCGCGAAACGCGTTGGGCGGCACTTTCCACGCCATGCAGTGATACGCAAAGTCGGCCAGTGGATGGCCGAGCGTGGATAGTTCCCAATCTAGTATCGCTAAAATACGCGGCTCGGTGGGGTGAAAAATGAAGTTATCCAAGCGGTAATCGCCATGCACAATCGTGGTTTCCTCACCCGCTGGAATGTTGGCCGGTAGCCATTCGATTAGCTTATCCATCGCCTCAATAGTTTCGGTTTCGGACGCCCGATATTGCTTGGTCCAGCGGCCAATTTGGCGCGCAAAATAGTTGCCCGGTTTGCCGTAATCACTCAGGCCAATGGCGGCATAATCCACGCTGTGTAGCCGCGCCATCACGCTGTTCATTTCATCAAAAATCGCAGCGCGTTCGGTGTTAGAAAAGTCCGGCAGGGCAGGATCCCACAAAATACGGCCTTCTACGCACGTCATGATAAAAAACGCGCGGCCAATTACCGATTCATCGTTGCAGATGGCGAGCGTTTTTGGCACTGGAATATCGGCATTTGCCAAGGCCGTCATCACTGCATATTCGCGTTCAATTTGATGCGCGGAAGGCAATAATTTTGCCGCAGGGCCGGGCTTGGCGCGCATCACTAACGCGCCTTGATTGGTGTGAATTTTATAGGTTGGGTTTGACTGCCCACCCTTAAATTGCTCCACCGTAATTGTCCCAAGATGCCCGTCTATATTGGCCTCTAGCCAAGTTTGCAGTGCTGCAACATCGAATTGGTTACGGCTTGAAACCGCCATGGTGCCAGCAAATTGCGAGAAATTAGATTGGGTCATCGCGATAAATATAGTGTTGGGGGTACTGTGAGGACGGAAGCTGAAGATTAGCACAGCTGGACTTGTTTAAATTGTGAAGGCAAATCGCTAAAATTTTACCAATTGAAATATTGGGCGCAGAAGAGCGCGGGTATAATAGTGATGTGCGAGACACTTTAGACACAGTTTAATCATCGTGCATTACCTAAAAAATAGAAATTACGCAAACTCGCTACAGGGGGACGCTTGGCTGAAAACTCATTAACGACCGTGCTGCAATCTTGGGGTGCCTCAAACGACGGTATCCAAGGCCCGGCATTTAACAACCTCATCGAACTTTGTTATGCGCAGCTGCGCGTCATGGCAGCCGCGCGGGTACGCGATGCGGGAGCAGTGTCGATATCGCCGACGGAACTGCTGCACGAGGCAATATTGGGCGTTGGCGAGTCGGACGTTAAGCTTAAAAATAGCGAGCACTTTTTAGCAACCATGTCGCTAAAAATGCGGTCGTTGCTAGTTGATCATGCGCGTCATAACCTAGCCAGCAAGCATGGTGGTGATCAAATGCGCATCACCCTGACCGAGCTAGAAGTCGAAGGTACAGATTTATCGTTTGAGTTGGTGGCGTTGGACGAGGCTTTTCGCCAGCTCGATGAAATGGAACCGCGCAGTGCGCAAGTAATGCATCTAACTTATTTTGCCGGTATGGGTCGCGACGATATTGCTAAATTACTCGATGTTTCCCTGCCTACGGTTGACCGCGAGCTGCGCTTTGGACGGGCGTTTACAATGGAAAGTATGCGCAACGAAAACTAGCTAAATTGTTCACCGAATTATCGTCAATTCGCGTAATATTAGTGCATGAAGCCCAATAGTTTACGCGCGCTCTTTGATGCCGTTGCCGAGCTTCCAAGCGGCGAGCAACGTGCAGCGCTTAAAAATTTAACCAACGATAGCGCCCTGATTGAACGGGTGCTGCGCATGTGCGTGCAGGATAGCCTTCCTGATACCAAAATCGCCTCTGCAATTTCGCGCACTGTAAACCACTTGACAGCCAAGCTCAGCGATGAGATGAGTTTGGGCGATACGCTGGATACGTGGCGCTTGGTCGATAAAATTGGCGAAGGCGG
>JAYUOW010000041.1:0-2260 GCA_043760555.1 Betaproteobacteria bacterium | reverse complement strand
CAACGGCGCGGCCGCTACAAAAATTTTTGGCAATAAATTAACGGCGAATAATTTTGGCGTTTTCCACGGCGGCGCACCGGGACTTGAAGTGGGGTCTAACACCTTGGCCGACAAAAACGTTATTAGCACTAACTTAAACAGCGGTATTCATTCGACCAATCAGGCTGCGGCATCGGCATTAAGCAAAATTATCAATAATCTAATTGGCGTTGATCCTGATGGCCTAAGTTCAGCAGGCAACGTGATGCACGGTATTCTGATTAACGGGTCGAACGAGATACGTATCAGCAATAACATCATCGCCAACAGCAATAAGGGCATTACCATTACCGGTGCATCTCAACACGTTACCGTTGAAACCGATACCGCCTTTGGCGCGAACCGAATTTACAACAACAGCGCAATGGGTATTGACCTTGAAGGCGACGGGGTGACGGGCAATGACATCTTGCCTGGCATGGATAGTGATAGCGGTGTAAACGGACGCACCAACTACCCAACAATCGCTGGAGTAGACTACGACCAGCCCTCCCCTGGGTTCATGAACGTTTTAGCGACCTTCGAGGGCTTGCCCAATACCACCTACACGTTCGGAATTTGCTTTAACTTCGCTGGCGAAAGTCAGTGTCGTGGCGAGGATTTGGTAGGCAGCGTAGATCTCACCACAAACCTTACTACAGGCCTCGTTAACCCTTCTTTGTTTGGCGTTCCGATCCCCATGGGCTACACTCGCCCCTACGCGCTGACGATGTTTGCGACGGTAAAGTCCGGCCCAGAAGCGGGCAATACGTCTGAATTTTCGCCACCATTTACAGTGGTTGAACCACCGGTATTTAGTGTTACTTCACTCGCATTTGGCTCGCAAGTTGCGCTGACGCCATCTGGCGTCTTATCAACGACGTTGACTAATCCCACCCCTGGTGCAGGTGGCGTAGACCGCACGATTACCAGCATAATCAGCTACAACCCCACCGTTTTTTATGACACCAACGGCATACCGGCCAATGTATATTGCAATTTGGGGCCCACCGGAATGGGTAGCGTTGCGCTACTTGCTGGGACGAGCTGCACACTTAATATAGTGTTTAACCCGCAGGCCGCAGTTCCATACAATGGCGCTCTTGATGTCATCATCGTCACTTATTTAGATGGTAGCCAGACGTTGCTTTATGTTAGTGGCACCGGCACCTTAATTCCGCAAAGCATTATCGGTTTTGCGCCCGCCTCCCCGGTTGTATTGGGTGCGGCACCGGTTGCACTGACGGCCATGGGCGGCGCATCGGGCAATGCCGTTACTTTTACGCCGCAAAGCTCACCCGCTATCTGCACATTGGTGGGTAATTTAGTGTCGTTTGTAAGCGTGGGCACCTGCACGATTGCGGCCAACCAAGCGGGTAATGTTACGCATGCGGCTGCGCCACAAGTGACAGCCAATATCGTCATTAACGCCGCAGCGCTATTACCCCAAACCATCACCGGCTTTGCGCCCGCCTCCCCGGTGCTGCTAGGTGCTCCGTCCGTAATCCTTAGCGCGGTAGGAGGTGGATCACTGCTTCCCGTCACATTTACTACCAGCAGTCCAGGTTCAGTTTGTGAAGTTCTCGGGGGGGTGGCCACTTTTGTAGGCTCTGGCACCTGTGTAATTAGAGCTAATCAAGCTGGCAACGCACTTTATTCACCCGCTACGCAAGTGACGGCAAATATTGTTATAAACGTCAGCCTGTCGCCCCAAGCCATCAGCGGCTTTGCGCCGCCATCAAGCGTGGCTTTAGGCACAGCGCCGTTGACGTTAAGCGCGTCAGGTGGCGGGTCTGGTAATGGGGTCGTGTATGCCACTACGAGTGCGGCCACTATTTGTACGGTATCGGGCGGCGTTGTTACCTTCGTGGGTTTAGGGGCGTGCAACCTCACGGCTGACCAAGCTGCAGGTTCTGGATTTTCAGCGGCACCGCAAGTATCGGCCAGCATTGCTATCATCGTCCCACCACTAAGCGTGGCGGTAGCGTTTGTGCCGGCGTCTGTGGCTGTGGGAGTTGAATCGCAAATGCGGGTAACGATTAGCAATAGCAGTGCGGCAACAGCGTCCGCATTGACGCTGGCAATCACCCTGCCCACTTTGCCGCCGGGCTTAACGTTTACCGCCACTGGCGGAGGCGGCACTTGCGGTGGTATTGCCAATAAAACTGCGACCACCTTAAACCTAACCACAGCAAGCGTCGCAGGCTTAAGCTCATGCCTATTCACCTTAGGTGTCTCCAGC
>JAYUOW010000040.1:0-2265 GCA_043760555.1 Betaproteobacteria bacterium | reverse complement strand
TGGGCTAAACACCAGCCCAACCTACTAGCCCGACCAATCACTACGACTACGTTTTTAGCTTCGCCTTGCGGGTTCAATTTTCGGTTTTATTCAAGGGCTCTACATTTATGCCAACTTCAGCACCATCTTCGATATTGCAACCCACCGACGACCCGCAAAACCGCAGGGTAAATACAGCTTCGACCTTGTTACTGGGCGAATTGCTGGTGACGCTTGGCAAAGTGAGTGCGGCAGACGTACAAAAAGCCTTAGGAATTCAACGCGATTTAGCGATGACGAACCCAACGCGATTAGGTGCGCTGCTACTTCGCCTTGGTGCAATTTCTGAAGAAGTGTGTCTGAGCGCATTAAGCATGCAAACGGGTATGCCGTTATTGGCTTCGGCAAACGCTGAAACGTTGCAAAACACGGTGGAACCGCCCGATGCGGCCGCAGTGGAAGCAGCATTGGCTGTCTGTAGCCTGCCGGCCGCATATTTTTCCGGCGCCAGCGCGGTGCCGTGGCTGATGGCCGACGATAGCACCAACGGCGACGCCACCGTTTATTTAATGGCCGCTGACGTGATGGACGCCAGCTTGGCCGAACAGGCGGCTGAGGCGTTTTCAAACTACGACGTGCAGCTGGTGTTAGCGCGCACCCAAGATATTGAGCACTTTGGCGGGATACTAAAACACTTGGCCGCGCAAAAACGTGGTGGCACGACTAACAATAACACCAGCGCCCTTTATTTGCGCGAAATGGCGGAAGAAGCGCCGATTATTGAGCTGGTGAACAATGTGTTGGCGCAGGCGGTAGATGAAGGCGCATCGGACGTGCATATTGAGCCTGCCGAGCGCAATTTTGAGGTGCGGTATCGCATTGACGGCGTGCTGCAAACGCGGATGCAGCGCCCGCGTGATCGCTTTGAGGCTGTGGCCTCTAGGGTGAAGTTGATAGCGGGATTGGACATTGCCGAACGCCGCTTGCCGCAGGACGGCCGCGTAACCACACGCGTTTCCGGCATGGCGCTGGATATACGTGTATCCACCTTGCCGGGCGTGCATGGTGAATCGATTGTGATGCGGCTTTTGCCGAAAGAACGCGGCGATTTAAGCCTAGATTCGCTGGGGCTAGAGCCTGACCATTTGCAAAGCCTGCGTAGCCTATTGCAGCAGCCAAACGGCTTGGTGCTGGTTACAGGGCCGACGGGTTCAGGCAAAAGTACCACGCTGTATTCGGCTTTAGCCCAGGCGAATGATCGGCGCTTAAAAATTGTAACGGTAGAAGATCCGGTGGAATATCGGATGTCGGGCGTTACGCAAATACAAACGCATGCGGAGATTGGCTATACCTTTGCCAGAGCGCTGAGATCAATTTTGCGACATGACCCAGATGTGATTATGATCGGTGAAATTCGTGATCGTGAAACCGCTGAAATTGCTATTCAATCGGCATTAACAGGGCACTTGGTGTTGGCCACTTTGCACACCAATGACGCGCCCAGTGCGTTTACCAGAATGCTTGAAATGGGCATTGAACCGTTTTTACTTTCAACCAGCGTGCGTGCTGTGATGGCGCAGCGTTTGGTGCGCAAAATAATCCCTGCAAAGTCTACAGAAGTAGCTGAAGACGCCCTAAATACGGGCATCTCCGAGGCATTTACTGATCTTAAAAAGCGCTTTCCGGCGTCGTTTGCACTCCCCTCAAAAGTACGCGCGCCCAATGCGGGTGCGCCGGATGCGGTAGCGTACAAAGGCCGTATGGGGATTTATGAGTTGCTCACCGTAACACCCGCAGTACAAGCCGCAATTTTGCATCAAGCAAGTGGTGATGAGATTGCAGTCATTGCGCGTAAAGATAGCGGGGGGAGTGCGACGCCGTATCGCACCTTGCGAGAGGATGGATTGATTAAAGCCTGGCACGGCAAGACGGGAATTGATGAGGTATTGCGGGTGGCGGGCGAAGTATGATGGTGAGGGACGGTGCCGTAGCCCGGATCTCGCGGCCTTTTGCGACATCCGGGGTCGGTGGTCAAACTCTGGGAGCGTCGATATTTAACCACCGCCCCGGAGGTCGCGATAAAGCCGCTCGATCCGGGCTACGAAGCAGGTTAATTCAATCATCGCAGGCGTTGCCTAGCGTGAAGACGAAGCGCGGTGCCGTAGCCCGGATCTCGCGGCCTTGTTTTCCAACTGCGGCGACATCCGGGGTCGGTGGTCAAACTCCAGAACCGTCGAAATTTAATGACCGCCCCGGAGGTCGCGATAAAGCCGCTCGATCCGGGCT
>JAYUOW010000039.1:0-2270 GCA_043760555.1 Betaproteobacteria bacterium | reverse complement strand
CTAAGCTAGGACCTACCGGCCTGATGGCAAATACGCTGGGCACGACGTGTTTTTGCGGGTGTTGCTTGTGGTTTGATGACAAGTTATGCCTGCTTCGTTAGTTCAGCTTCATGCTCAAGGGACGTTTGCAAAGCACGTGCGCCCGCAAAACCGCGCTTTAAATGAACGAGCAGTAACGAAATGGCAGCAGGCGTGATGCCCTGAGTACGGGCAGCTTGACCGACAGTTTCAGGTTTGTGCTGGTTGAGTTTTAGCTGGGTTTCGCGCGATAGGCCGTTGACCAAGGCGTAATCTAGGTCTTGCGGCAGCACCGAAATTTCCTGCGCCCGGTTGCGTTCCACCTCTACTTGTTGGCGGTCGATGTAGCCTTGGTATTTTGCGGCGATTTCTACTTGTTCGACCACGGCTGGATCGAGTGTTTGCGCTTCACCCGCGCCCATTTTTTGTAAGGCATCATGGGCAACATTGGGGCGACGTAATAGCTCAAAAAGCGAATATTCACGTTCTAAGGAATGCCCCAAGACTGCCGTCATTCGGGCTTTTTCAAGCTTTGTGGGGTGTGCCCACGTGGCTTTTAGGCGCGCGGTTTCGCGCTCAACTGCTTCTTGTTTGCGGCAGAATGCTTCCCAGCGCACGTCGTCTACCAAACCTGCATTGCGACCAATTTCGGTTAAGCGGGTGTCGGCATTGTCTTCACGCAATTGCAGGCGATATTCAGCGCGGCTGGTAAACATACGGTATGGCTCAGTGACGCCACGGGTAATGAGATCGTCTACCAACACACCTAAGTAAGCTTCGGCGCGGCCAAGGGTGATGGCAGCGCGGCCAAGTGCCTGCGCGCTAGCATTTGCGCCCGCGAGCAAGCCTTGGGCTGCGGCTTCTTCGTAACCCGTTGTGCCGTTAATTTGACCGGCAAAAAATAGGCCGTTGATGGCTTTGGTCTCAAGTGTTGCACGTAGGCCGCGTGGATCAAAATAATCGTATTCAATGGCGTAGCCAGGGCGCAAAATGTGCGCGTTTTCTAAACCCTTCATGCTTTGCACCACCTGCCACTGAATATCGAAAGGCAAGCTGGTGGATATGCCGTTTGGATAATATTCGTTGGTGCTTAAGCCTTCGGGCTCTAAGAATATCTGGTGGCTGCTTTTATCAGCAAATCGGTGGATTTTGTCTTCGATCGACGGGCAGTAACGCGGGCCAACGCCTTCAATCACTCCGGTAAACATCGGCGAACGGTCTAGGCCTCCACGAATAATGTCGTGGGTTTGCACATTGGTGTGGGTGATGTAGCACGGCACTTGGCGCGGCTGCATGGCGCGATTGCCAAGGTAGGAAAATACGGGCGTAGGATCGTCGCCCGGCTGGGCTTGGAGCTTACTGAAATCAATAGTGCGGCCGTCAATACGCGGTGGTGTGCCGGTTTTTAGGCGCCCCACGGGTAGCTTAAGTTCGCGCAAACGGGCGGCCAGCGAAATAGCGGGCGGATCACCGGCGCGACCGGCAGCGTAGTTTTGCAACCCAACATGAATCTTGCCTGCTAAGAAAGTACCTGCGGTAAGCACCACCGTTTTAGCTGAAAAGCGAATACCCACTTGGGTGATGACGCCCGTAATACGGGCTTCTCCACCGCTATCATCGACGATTAAATCATCCACAGCCTGTTGAAACAGCCATAAATTTGGCTGGTTTTCTAACCGCGTCCGAATGGCGGCGCGATACAGCACCCGATCTGCCTGTGCGCGGGTGGCGCGGACGGCTGGGCCTTTGCTGGCGTTAAGGGTGCGAAACTGGATTCCCGCTTCGTCGGTGGCAATAGCCATCGCGCCGCCCCATGCATCAATCTCTTTAACCAAATGCCCTTTGCCGATGCCGCCAATGCTGGGGTTACACGACATTTGGCCTAAGGTTTCGATGCTGTGGGTGAGCAACAGCGTTTTAGAACCCATGCGGGCTGCGGCCAAGGCAGCTTCCGAGCCTGCATGGCCACCACCGATGACGATGACATCGAATGTTTTAGGGAAATTCAGCATAGCGGATACTTTTTTGAGCAAAAATAACGAATGAAATCAGCGCAATAGCGTAAATTGGCGCGTGTTTTTAGCAAGACCACAGATTTTATGCGATTGTTCCACGTGGAACAACCTTTAAGTTTTTAAACGGGAAAATAACAGCTTAGGTGTGGTGGTTTGGGTGGCTAGTAATTGGTTAGTATTTGGCTAAAAACGCCAATACGTCCGCCTGCGCTTTGGCTCGTGCTGCGTCGTTGCCAC
>JAYUOW010000038.1:0-6351 GCA_043760555.1 Betaproteobacteria bacterium | reverse complement strand
CCGGTCACACTGCAGGTGCGCGCCCTGCCTTGTATGCGCACAAGCCCGCGCGCGTGATCGCCACGCATTTGGGTTATCACGGCTGCGTGGGTTTGCCTGAAGTGGATTACAAAATTACCGATGCCTATTGCGACACCAAAGAAAGCGCCAAAGGCCAAATTGAAGCGTTGTTGCCGATTGATGGCTGCGTGTTCCCGTTTGTGCCGAACACGGCTGAACCCATTACCCCAACGCACACCCGTAAGCAATTAGGTTTAGAAGGCAAATTTGTATTTGCCACTTTCGTTAATTTAATCAAGCTTTCGCCTGAATGCCTGCAAACCTGGAAGCAAATATTAACGGCTGTGCCCAATAGCGTATTGGCGTTTTCCTTCATTCGTGAGGGAGATCAAGCTAGTGTGGAGCGCATTCTAGAAACAGTTGGCATCAATAAAAACCAAGTGGTATTTATTCCGGCCACCAAAGACGCTGCTGAGCTGCGTGCTCGGTATCAGCTGGTTGATGCAGCGCTCGACACCTTCCCTTACGCCGGTGGCGACACCACATTGGCTGCGCTCGACATGAATATCCCGGTAGTCACGCTCTGCGGTGATCGTCACGCGCAGCGTACTGGGCATAGTATTTTAAGCAATTTAGGCGTGGCTGAAACTATCGCCAAAAGTGCGACTGATTTCGTCGGTATCGCCCATAAATTGGGCACCGACAGGGCATGGTGCGCAAAAATTAGCGCCAAAATTAAAGCCGCGAAGCCCACATCGCCCATGTGCGATATTAAAAAGCATGTTGCCGCTTTGGAAACCGCCTATAAACACGCGATAACGACCAAAACTGCTGGCCTAAAACATAGCGCAATGAGTGGTTACGACTTCAACACTGGCCTGCAAGCCGCTATGCGCCTGCATCAGTCAGGTGAGCTATCGCGCGCCTACGAAGGTTATCAGGCGCTGTTGAAAGAGCAACCCGAATACGCGCCGCTTAACTATTTTGCTGGCGTACTGGCGCGTGATACGGGCTACACCGAAGAGGCGCTTAATTTGCTAGGCCGCGCCGCCCATCACAATCAAAACGACACAGAAGTACGTTTGGCGTTGGGTAATTTGTACCTCGCGCAAAAACAACCAGCGCAAGCCAAGCTCGCGTTTGAAGAAGTATTAGCCATTTCTGCCACCCATTCGGGTGCCCTAAACGGCCTAGGGTTGGCAGCGACGCAAGCGCATGAATACGAGGCTGCGGTTGATTATTTGCAGCGCGCACACCGCGCCAAGCCGCAAGATGCGGGCATCGTCACCAATTTAGGCATTGCATTCCATCGTAACCGGCAGTTCCGCGAAGCCGCACATACCTACAGCCAAGCGCTGGTGTTGGCACCCAATAACACCGATGCCGCGTTTAATTTTGGCGCGCTACTAAATCAAGTTGAGCAAACTGCACCGGCCGAAGAAATGTATCGCAAGGTGCTCGGCATTGATGCCAATCACGAAATGGCGTTTTGGCAATTGCGCGAAATGTTGTTGCGGGCAGGGCGTGTTGAAGAGTGGCTAAAGCTCACCACAGAATTCACCAAACCCACCCAAGAACGCCGTAAATTAAGCCTCCGCCAGCAATGGGCGCGTTGCGAATCCCTGCGTTTTTTAGGCAAGAGTAGCGAAGAACAAGCCGCCTTCCGCGCCGTGGCAGCCGAGCTTACCGCCACACGCGATCACATCGTAGCCGAAGAAATTTTGAGCGAAATGCTCTACGGTATGCTGTTTGTAGATTTGGATGGTGATGAGGAGTTAGCGCTTTATAGCCGCTATAACGAGGCGATGACAGCACTTTATCCACAATTCACTGCAGATGCACCCAGTACAACCCCCGCTAAACTAAAAATCGGCTATGTTTCCGGTGATTTTTGCGATCACGTCATGGGCAAAATGATGTTTGAGGTGCTAAGCCGTCATGATGTGTCACGAGTAGAAATTTACTGCTACTCGTTAGCACCAAAGCCGGATGCGTGGACTGAAAAAATCGCCGCCCAAAGCCATTACTTTAAAATTATTTACGGCCTAGACGCCTACAATGCCGCCAAGCTAATAGAGGCTGACGGCATTGATGTGCTGATTGATTTAAGCACCCACACCCGTCACGCCAACCCTGCTATTTTTGCCTACAAGCCCGCAAAGGTGCAAATGACGCACATCGGCAGCGCCGGTGCATTGGGTCTATCAACGGTCGATTACAAATTAACCGACGCTTTCGCGGATTTACCCGGCAATCAAGAAGCGCTAATTGAAAAACTGCTGCCGGTGTCCGGCAATATTTTCCCCGTGCGCACCATGCAAGCCGCACCCTATCCCACCATCACCCGCGCTGGACTGCGTCTCACGGATAAAAACATCGTGCTCGGTGCCTTTGTGCAAATCCAAAAGCTCTCGCCGCGCTGTCTAAGTTTGTGGAAGCAAATTTTAAAGCGCGTGCCCACCACAGTGCTGGCGTTTTCGCCCTTAGCGGCTGAAATGCAAAAATACTATTTGGCCGTCATTAAAGAAGCTGGAATTGCCGAAGATCGGGTCGTGTTTGTGCCCGCCAACGCCGACGAAGCGCTCAATTTAGCCCGCTACCAATTGGTAGATTTGAGTCTTGACACCATGCCCTACAGTGGCGTGAATGGCACCATAGAAGCCCTAAAGATGAGCGTTCCCGTCATATCCATGGTCGGGAAACGACACGGCGAACGCACTACGTATGCGCTGCTTAATCATGCTGGTTTAGGCGAATTTGTAGCCGAATCGGGCAATGATTATGTCGAGCTTGCAGTGAAATATGCAACGGATAAAGTCTTGCGAGACAACGCGCGGGTAAAGGTAAAGCAGGCCATGCAAGCCTCGCCATTAGTTGACGCAGCAGCAAATGTGCTGGCTTTGGAGAGCGCCTATTTTCAAGGGTTTTCAGCCAAAATAGGCCAGAAAGCGCCGAAAAACGGCCAGGTTGAGAGCAAGATAGCCGAAATACAAGCTTCACCAGCCATTCTGGCTGAAAAGACTGTAAAGAAAAAACCTGCAAAGCCCGCAAAATAAGGCGCTCGGACATCCTGCCATGAACCGCATTACCCGCAAAATGGAAGAAGCCAAGCAGCTCTATGCCCAGCGTCAGTTTGACGCCGCTGCCCACGCTTTTCAAAAAGTGATTGCCGAAGCGCCAAGCAATGGCGCTGCTTGGTATTTTTTAGCAGGTTGTCAGCAGCAATTGCAACGGCTGCAAGATGCAGTAACGAGTGCGCGGCAAGCCTGCACGCTTGAAACGACTAACGCCGCTTATTGGTTGTACGCGTCTAATCTGTACCAAGACGTCAAAAATTTGCCTGAGGCCGCGCATTGTGCGCAGCAAGCTGTTGCTGCCAAACCAGATTTTGCGCAAGCCTACAACAATTTAGGCATCATTCTGGCCGATCAAAACAAGCTCCCTGAAGCCGAAGCGTGCTATGTCAACGCGCTAAAGTTTGATCCGAATTACGCCAGAGCCTGCGTCAATTACAGCACGGTGCTGATGCGCACCTTCCGCGACACGGAAGCGCGCGCGTTGGTAAATCGCGCCATCGCGCTCATGCCCAACTATCCGCATGCGTTTTTAAATTTGGCATCCGTTGAGTTTCAGCAGCGCAACTTCCCGCAAGCCGAAGCCGCGTTGCAGCAGGCGCTTAATTTAAACCCACACTTTCCTGACGCGTTAAAGCTACTCGCTAAGGTGTTCCGCGAACAAGCGAAGCTCGATCAAGCACAGTTGGCGTTGGAACAGGCGCTAAAGTTGCGCCCCACCGAATGGGACACACACATTGAATTAGGCGATGTGCTAGCTGAGCGCGGTGAGCATTCACTAGCGCTTAAAACCTTTCATTTCGTGCTTCTCCACGCGCCAAATGATTTAAAAGCCAATCTCCGTGCCAACTTAACGTTGCCGGTATTCTACGATTCCACCGCGCACTTGACCGCGTCGCGTGCCAATTACGCGACAGGGTTAGCAGCATTGACGGCCAACATCAGTCGTTTTAGCGAAACCACTGCGGCGCTATTGGTTAAAAACGTCGCGTGGAATAACTTCTTTCTAGCCTACCAAGGCCAAGATGATTTGACGTTGCAGCGTCAGTTTGCAGCATTCCAGCGCGCAATATTGGAGCCCGTGGTGCCACAGTTTTATGCGCCGATTGCCGCGCAGTCATGCGCTAATCGTAAAATCCGCGTCGGTTTTGCCAGCCGTTCTTTTTATAATTGCACGGTCGGTTCCTACTTCGGCAATTGGATCTCCAAGCTTGATAAGTCGAAGTTTGAGGTGCATGTTTACTACACCAACGCCACGGTGGACGACGTTTCTAAAACCATCGAAGCCAGCGCCGACAAATACCACCACGTAAAAGATGCTGTGTTAGAGCTATCGCAAACCATTAAAGATGACGCGCTCGACGTGCTCATTTACCCAGAAATGGGCATGGACGGCAATCTTTTCACCATGGCAGGCATGCGTTTAGCGGCAGTGCAAGCCTGCGCATGGGGGCATCCGGTCACCACTGGCCACGCCAATATGGATTACTACTTTACGTGCGCGGAAATGGAACTGCCAGACGCGCAAACTGCCTACACCGAAACCTTAGCACTACTTCCCGGTGTTGGTACTTACTACGCGAAACCACCAGAACCTACGGCACTCTCCGGTCAAGTTAGCTTTCGCGATGAGCTAAAACTGGGCAGTGACGCGGTATTAGCGCTGTACCCGCAATCGCTCTTCAAAATCCATCCAGACTGCGATGCGCTCATCGCCAAAGTCATGCGCGCAAACCCACAGCTCGTCGTCATCATGTTCGCCGGACGCTCCAATCAGCTTACCAACGCCTTCGTCACTCGATTTAAAACAGCGTTGGCGCAACACGGTCTGACTGAAATTGATATGCACGGGCGCGTAAAAATTCTGCCCAACGTGGATCACAACGGCTATAAACGCATCAACCAAGCCTGCGATTTTATGCTGGATACGTTGTACTGGTCGGGCGGCAACACCTCGCTCGATGCCTTGGCGCGCGGATTACCGATTGTGACGTTGCCGTCCACCCAAATGCGCGGTCGCCAAACGATGGCCATGCTAAAGCTGCTGGGTGTGCCAGAATTGATTGCTAAAGACGAAGCCGACTACGTGCAAATAGCCGGAAAATTAGCCAATGACGTCGCGTGGCGTGCCGCACTATCGACAAAAATTCGCGCTAACGAAGCAGCATTGTTCGCCGATGAAGCGCCAATTCGTGCGCTAGAAAAGCATTTAGAACGCTGGGTTTTGCAGTAAAAATACCCAAAACAATGCCCTGAAGATGCCCTAATATAGGGCGTCTTCAGGGCATTATCAAAGCTAAGGGATGCGGAAACTGCTAATGTCCCATTTCTGAATTCACCGACGGGCACATTGCGTCGTTGTTCCTCAGTTGTGTGGCCAGCCACACTGCCTTCAGAACGCCTAGCACTGCCTCCCGTCGGCGCATTCATAAACGGGACATTAGCAATTTCCACACCCCTAAAAACCCCCAAAAACTATTCCGGCAGCGGTTCCAAACTCACTGGTCGGGCTGGTCGTTTACCCACCGTTAAAGTCGCATCGGCAGGTTTTTTGCTGCGGATGTAGCTGAACACTGCAGTGGCATTGGGTTTCAATGCCGCGATGATGCTCATTGCAGCCACGCTGTCTTGCACCGGTTTACCATTGATCGCCGTAATCACATCGCCCACCCGCAAACCCGCTTTGTACGCGGGGTTCGAGGTATCGGCTCTGGCGATATAGGCACCGCGTATGTCGTCTAAGTTGAGCTTTTTGGCCAATTCTGGCGTTAAATCTTGCGGCGATATGCCAATATAGCCACGGGTGACCGCGCCGTTGGCAATAATTTGCTCCATGACGTCTTTGGCCATCGTGGCCGGGATCGCAAAACCGATACCTAAGCTGCCGCCAGATTGCGAATAAATCACGCTATTGATGCCGAGCAAATTGCCGTTAATGTCTACCAACGCGCCCCCAGAATTGCCGGGGTTGATCGCAGCGTCAGTTTGAATAAAATTCTCATACGCGTTCACGCCCAAGCGGTTGCGTCCTAGCGCGCTCACGATGCCCATCGTTACAGTCTGGCCAACGCCGAAAGGGTCGCCAACGGCTAACACTGAATCTCCCACTTGGGCCTTGTCTGACTGCGCAAACACGATCGGCGTTAAGCCTTCGCCCTCCACACGCAGTACCGCCAAATCAGTTTCAGGATCGGTGCCGGTAATTTTTGCGTTCATATATATTAGTGTACAATATAAATGGAGTATTTGATGATTGGTATTAGGTTGCTACCTTTAA
>JAYUOW010000037.1:0-19498 GCA_043760555.1 Betaproteobacteria bacterium | reverse complement strand
ACCTAGAAACGGCAGTTGACCGCTTAAATTGCTCGGAGAGGCCTGAATTTACTGCCGTTTCGGGAATTTAATACCGTCACCAATTTGGTGAGAGCGCTACGGACGTGATTGCACGAATTTGAGGCTCCCTAGCGGCGTGGCTTCTCCTCGCAGGGTGAAGCCTGCATCGTCGTCGCGCCTTGCTAGAAAGCCTCAAATTCGCACACTCACATCCGTCCAACTGCCGTTTCTAGGTTTAAGTTTCCGCCATCACCGTCGCTTTATACACCTTCGCCTGCGCCGCCCGCAACAGCGCACGTATGCTGGCGGGGTCGAGCGGCTTATGCAGCGCTTCATAGCCGCTTGATGCTAAATCACGAATACGCTCAGGGCTTGTGTCACCCGTGACGATAGCGGCTGCCACCGTGCGCGACAGCGCTTTGGTGATGGCATAAATTGCGTCCGCCCCGTTTAGGCCATCGGCTAAGCGGTAATCAGACAACACAAAGCCCACGCTGGCTTTATCGGCTGCCGACAAGTTATTTATTTTTGCCACTGCCGCTGCGGCCGAGCTGGCCGAAAGCGTCAAATAGCCCCAGCTATTGAGCATGATGCCCATGGCCTCCAGCACTTCTTTATCATCATCCACCAGCACGACTAAAAATGTAGCGGCAGGCACAACGGCATCGGGATATTCGGCTACTGAATGCCAGTTTGGCTCGTTAGTTAACGCCCGTGCCGCGGGCGTAGTACTGGCTTCAATCGGCAGTTGCACACCAAAACTAGAACCACGGCCAATGGTGGAGCGCATGGTGGTTTTATGCCCAAGTAGCGCGGCGGTGCGGCGCACAATAGATAGTCCTAAGCCCAAGCCTTGAGTGCGATCGCGCGCTTCATTGGCAACTTGAAAAAACTCGGTAAACACGGCTTCTTGATGGCTGGATTCAATGCCGATACCGGTATCCCACACGCGCACTTCTACTTCGTTTTCGCCTACCCGTTTTACGCCAATAATAATGCCGCCGCGCGGGGTATAGCGCATGGCGTTTGATACAAAATTGTTGATAATTTGTTTGAGCAAAACTGGGTCAGACGTAACGTGCGCGTCCGACGGCACCACGATAAGCCGCAAGTTTTTTTGCTTAGCCAACAGTGAAAATTCACGTTCTAAACTATCCAATATGTTTTGCAGCGGCACGGTTTGTAACTGCACCTGCACCACGCCTGCATCGAGTTTAGAAATATCGAGTAAGGCATCTAACAAGCCGCCTAAACTTTTAAGCGAAAGCTGCAATTTATTGGCCACTTCTTGCAGCGCTTCTGGCTTAACATCGGTTCTGCCAGCGAGGTTAATCAGCACCTCGGTGAACATGCCCAATGCATGAATCGGCTGGCGTAAGTCGTGGCTGGCAGCTGCTAAAAACTTGGTTTTAGAGCGATCAGCGGCTTCAACCCGTTCTTTTTCTTCACGTAGTTGCTTGACCAGTTCGACGTTAGCAAAGCCAATTTCTACCGTGCGGCGTCGCCCACTTTGGGACGCGCGCGCATAAAAAATATTGACCAAACCGTACACAATAAACATAATGCCGATGGTAATAAATAGCTCGCCGCCGGTGAGCAAACACTTCACGATAAACGGCAGCAACACTAAAATTGCATAAGGCAAATAACCGCCCCAATACACCGACATCGGCGCCACTAAGCCACCGCACACGCCCAGCAAGGCAATACCTAAAAACATCATCACCAATACTTGATCGGGCAAGAAAAACAGCGCGCCAGTAGCACCCCACATGGCACCGAGCAGTACGGCAGCAATTAAAATGCCGCGCTCCACTTTTACCACCTGCGCTGGGCTTACGGGCAACACGCGCCGCGCCCGCACGAGTACGGCGTGATAAATAATGATCACCACTTTTATTCCAAACCACGCAAATAATAATTCGCTTTGCTGGTGCGAATACATCGCCCACACAAACAACATACCCGTTGAAACACTGGCCAGCATGCTCGACATTTCATAGCCGTGGAATTGATTCATCAATTCAGCCCGCACTTGCAGCGACATGGGTGCACCAAACAATATGCGCCAAACTTTTAGCAAAAAAGGTCGTGCGTTGATAAACGCGGGTGCGGCAGCAGCGATGTCGGCTTGAGATAATTGCATGGCAAATAAAGTTTGGTTTTTGGTGAGGTTTTACTTTAATATAAATCAACCTAATTTTTTGAATTAAAATTTTATGCATACCGCCACCAGCGATAAAAAAATCCGTATCCTCATCGCCGAAGATCATGAACTGGTTCGAGATGGCCTAAAATGGCGGCTCTCCATCGAGTCTCACCTTGACGTCGTCGGAGAAGCCGAAGATGGCCACGCGGTAGTAGCACAACTCAAAGCACTCACGCCAGATTTATTGCTGCTCGATTTAGGTCTGCCCGGCATCAGCGGTGAAGAAGTCGCCAGCATCGCCAAGGCACTACAGCCGCAGCTAAAAATTATCGTACTCAGCGGCAATGTACAAGCTGATACCATCGCTCGCATCATGGCATCCGGTGTTGACGCCTACATCACCAAGCAAGACAACTACAGCGAACTTTTAACCGGCATCGAAACGGTAATGCGCGGCGGCACCTATGTTGCAGCCAGCATTGCAGAATCAGTTGCGGCGTTGAAATCCCAAACTGGCGGCTTTGAAGTGCAAGCCATCAGCGCCCGCGAACGCGAAGTGCTACGCATGGTGGCCGCAGGCAGCTCCACCAAAGATATTGCCAAAGAACTAGGTTTGGCGGTGGCCACAGTACGCAAACATCGCGAAAACGTGATGGGCAAACTCAAGCTACGCAATAGCGCGGAAGTAACCGCCTACGCGATGCAAAATGGATTGTTCGCCCAAAAATCGCCCTAGCGGACGGCTGAAGAAGCCCTAAATCCCGCAAGGGGACTACCTTCGGGTCGTAGGGCGTCTTCAGGCGTGGTGGGTGAGCCTAAGCAGGGAAATCATCACCCTTAATGGGTGTGCGATTGGGGACTTTCGCTAAAAAATGCGCCAAGTCGTCCGGCTGCGAATCTGCCGCGCGTTGCGCAAAAAACGCCGCTGTATGCAGTGCCGATACTTTTTCGGCTACAGCTAACGTAATAAAGTGATTCAACGAGGCATGGTCTGCGTCCGCCAGTAGTTTGGCATGATCGTGTAATGACTTCGGCAACCGTAGTGCAAAGGTACTCATCGTAGTTTCTCCATTAAATTAAACACGCCTCTTCAACATCAACACGGCTTGCTGTGGTGTCATCACATTTAAGTTAAATCGTTGTGCAGCCATCGCAAAATCTCGAATATTGTGGGTGATTAATGCATCAACGCCTCCATTGACCGCCGCTTCTAAAATCATTTCATCATTCGCATCGCGCAGCTGCGGTCGCCAGAGGTAATGCAGCGTGATGGGCTCAACCCAAACAGCTAGCGCCGATAAGAACTGATCGACTTCCGCAGCATCAAATCCGTGGAGAGCTTGAATGCTGTCTCGTTTTAACACGGCTTCGTATTCGAGCCAAACGGCTGTAGATGGGACGATAGAAATTTTGCGTTTTGTCACGGCTTCAAGTAAGAAGTAAGACGCGCCGCTCGCGCTAGAAAGCCCAGCAACTAAAATATTGGTATCTAATAAAAATCGAAGCATGATGTTGCCAATGGTATCAGGTTTGAGTTTCGCGCGGCGGATTACCGCGTTTTCCGCGTCGTGCGCCATAGTTTTTTACAATACATACGACATCCGTCGTATGTTCAAGACCGCAGCCCGTCTTTAAAATCGCCCAGATACTCAATGTTACTGCGATCAGGACTTAAAGATGCGGCACACCAAAACTCAACTACAACAGCTGTATCAGTTGCGGACTGCATTGCAGCCGCCATCGCAGCGTTCGTCGCCGATGAGGTACGCGAAAGGCTTTGGTTTGCTGGAAGTGATGCTATTCGTATTCGTGGTGGCTTCCTTTCTAGCAGTTGGCTATGCATGGTTGACCGTGCAACAGCAAAGTGTGCGGGCGCAAGAGCGCACGGCCATTTTGCAGCAGGCAAACCGTTTTGTGGAAGCTTTTACGGCCGCCAATAATCGCTTGCCTTGTCCGGCCAGCAATTTAAATGGGGTGGAAGATTGTGTAAGCGCCAACGCTAAAGGTTATCTGCCTTATCGCACTATCAATTTTGATGCCTCACAGCTGCAGCGCGGTGTGGGGCAGTTGCGCTATTTGGTGAGCCGCTCAATGACTAAGCAACGCGATTTGGCATCTTCAAATGATCCCCTAAACGCTTTTGAGCCCGCAAAATGGGACGACACGCTCGCTGCACCGTCCACCTTTGCGTTTAACCAAGTCACTACAGCCGACTATTGCCGTAGCCTGACCAAGGTTGGCATCGAGGCAACCGTTGTTGATTCGGCCGGCGTGGGTAAACGCGTTGCCTACGCGATAGCCGATAGTGGCAGTGGCGATGAAGATAGCGACGGTAGCGTGTTTGATGGTTTAAACGCGGACTTATCTACCGCGTAAATGGACACGCCCGAAAGGCGTAAAGTGCGCGGCAGTTACGACGATAACGTGCTGGCGCGTACGCCCGTTGAGCTTGGTTTTAATAGCGATTGCACAAACTTAATGATGTCGCTAAACATGATGTCACTTGGCGTTGGCGTGGTGCAGGCGGCGGCGGATTCGAAAAAAGGCGCGCAAGCAGCAGTGGGTGTGCAGGCAGCCATGGGCGTGGCGCAAACGGCCATTATGCTTGGCAGCATGTTGGAAACCGGAATTTCCCTAGCAAGCTCTACTGCTGACCTTGCCACCGCCGTGGCGGGCTTGGCGGTGGCTTCAGCGGGGTGCGCTATTTTAATTGGCTGTGCGGCCATTCCGCAGTGGACTGCGGCCATCATCTTTACGTCTGCTGCCATTGTGGCCAGCGTTGCCGCGTTGGCGATTACCGCCGCCGCGTTTGTGCCGCAGCTTATTTATGTAGCGGCCACCATCGCTGTGGGCATTACCGCTGGTGTAGGCGTATCGCAAACGATTGATTTAGCTGACTTGCGCCGTCAAGCGCAAGAGGCGCACGCGACGGCGCGTCAAAACAAAGATGACACCCAAGCGGAGTATGACAAATTGGTCAACAACGCGGCGCTCTCACGGGCGCGACGCGATGCCGCGCAAGCCGCACTCACCACCACGGCACGTAACATTATTACCCAAACCAACGCGCTAGGCGTACCCCCAGGCACTGCGCCACTCACCGCCATGGACGGGCAAATTACCGCATTTTTAAACGCAGTAGAAGCCAAAAACGTGGCCGACTTTAATGTAGAGCAAAGCAAAGTGGATGTCTTCAATGCGGGACGCGAGCTTGATGCGGCGCGCGATGCTAGGCAGCAAGGCTACAACGACACATTAGCTTTTCCTACCGATATGTCCTACGCCGATCGCTACGTTGAGCTACAGCGTTATTACAACGAAAAAGAGAATGCCTACTTGGCCGCAGTCGCCGCTAGAGATGCCGCACCTGCCGCCGCCACCACGGCGACCAACAATGCGGCAAACGCAACTGCAGCACTCATTAGCGCCAGCAATCGCAGCTATTGCGTGGCGTCAAATTGCAGCCTTGTGTATTCAGGCGGTGCGTCCATGAATTTAGCGATACTCGAATTTTTGAGCGCTGACGATAGCTACGCCCCCAAAGCCAAACGCATCGCTGCTGCAAGATTGGCGCTGGATAAAGCCATTGAAGCCGAAGCCAAGGCACTGGATGCGCTAAACCAAATAAACGCGCTCAATACCGGCGCACCACCCACAGGCTCAGAGCTTTTCATTTGGGCGGGTGCCGAGGCGATTTTAAAGGCGGCAGACGCCAAAGGAGGCAGTAAATGAGGCGCACCAAACATTCAAAAAACGCCCATCATGCAGCAGGATTCTCACTCATCGAAATTGCAGTGGTGCTGGCGGTAACTGCTGCAATTGGTTTAGCCATTTGGCAGCTGTTGCCAAGCTTACGCAAAAGTGCTGATGGCGACACCAACGGACAAGCACTGCTGCAAGCACACGCAGCGCTCGATGGTTTTATTGTCACCAACTTTAGGCTGCCTTGCCCCGCAGCGGCTGGCAACAATGGCGTTGAAGATTGCACTATTTCAAGCGGCGTGGGCGAGCTACCCTACCGCACGCTGGGGCTCGCCAAAGAGTCAGGCCAGCAAACCTTGCGCTATGGTGTGTATCGGCTACCCAACTTGAGCGCACCAGCTAACGACGCTGATCTTGCTACCGCCCCCGTACGTTATCGACCCTATTTGCCTACGCTGTCACCGTCACCCGGCGTATTTTTGCCCGTAAGCAATGGCCTTGATTTTTGTGTGGGCTTAACCCGCGCCATTGCAGCGCCTGCCAGTGCAGCTTTGCGTGCGGATAATTTTCCCGTGGCCTACGCGTTAGCGCATGCGGGAGCCAATGGTGTGTTTGAAGGTGCGAACGCGTCAGCCACAGCCTTTACCGGTGCGGCCACGGCCAGCACTGCGACGTTTGACGACAAAGTAGCCGTGGCGGGATTGTCCGAGTTATTTGGCCGCCTAAATTGCCCCGAGCGGCTGGGTCAGGCCAATGGCGCGGCACGCAGTGCGTATGCGGCTTACGATGTAGCCAGAAATGCCGAAGAATACCTAGCGTTTTGCCGCTTCTTCTTAGAAATTGCAGGCTATGACGTGGCCTTTGCCACCATCGCGTTAGCACTGGCAACAGTGGGGGTGGCCACCACAGTGGTGCAGGGGCTAATTGGCATAGGTTTGGGTTTGGCTAACTTTGGCGTGACGTTTATCTTAACGGGTTTGATGGTGGCGGCCAACGCCACTTTGGCGGGGGTTGGCTTCAGTCTCGCCACCAAAGCCGTGGTTGATACCGGGTTAGCGCTAACAAGTGCGCAAGAGCAAACTGCAGCAGCTGAGGCCTTCAACAGCAACGCGCAAGCGCAGGCACGTTCGGCTTATCTGGCGGCGGTTGCGCTGCGGCAAAAAGGGTTATTGCTATGAAAAAAACAAACAGTGTGCGTGGATTTTCATTGATTGAAGTTGCGATCGCGTTAGCTATTCTCGGGCTCGTGGCTCTAGCCGCCACCGCCTATTGGCGTAGCGCAACACAGGCCAAAGTGGTGCTCGTCGAGCGTGACTTAATGGCGCAGGCACAAAGCACGTTGGTGGGCTTTGCCTACACGCAGTTTCGCCTACCTTGCCCAGCCAGCAATCCAACGACTGGTCTTGAGGATTGTAGCGCCACCAATCAAGCCCAATTTTTGCCGTGGGCGACATTGGCATTGGGTGATACGCGGCTGCGGCAAATGCGCTACGGCGTCTATCGCAAAGCCAACGTCAATCCTAGGCTTGACACCGATTTAAGCACTGCAACCTCCCTAGACAGAGCAGGCGTTATCATCACCACGGGTGTGTCAGAACGCACCACGCCAATTGGCATGGACACCCTAATTGGCAATAGAAATTTATTCGATTTTTGCCACGCGCTTAACACTGCCGCCAGCTTGGCCACGGACTCAAATTTTTTACACACTATCGATACCGCAGGCAATAAGAAAAACGTGGCCTTCGCCTTAGCGCTGCCGGGTGGTGCAGATGCCGACGGCGACGGCAATGTGTTCGATGGCTTTCAAGCGGCACAATATCCCGCCGCCCCTGCCTCTCCTGCAGGTGCGCCCGCGTTCGATGCGCCATCACGCCCCCACACGCTAGACTTTGATGACAAAGTAGCCGCCACCTCCGCCGGTACGCTGTTTGCGAGCTTGTCGTGCGGGTTAGCTTTTGCTGCGGCCGACCACACCCACTTTAATGCTGCCACCACCGCCCGCATTATGCAAAAAGGGTATTACGACTATAAATTTATTTTGGAGTTAAACGTGGCGATTGCCACCGTCGGTTCGTTTGGCGCAATCGCTAACGTCGCAAGCGCTGCTGCCGGAGTGGCTGCAGGCATTGCCACCTTAGCCGGTGCCATTGCGGATGCCAGTATCTATACGGCCGCATCGATACTCGCGATCGTGGCATCAGCCATTGCCTTCGTTGCGGCCACTGTAAATTTTACCGCTGCAACCATCGCTGCCGCAGCCGCAGCCACTATCGTTTTCGCTGCCTCGGCATTTTTAGATAGGTTTACACGAGAGCGCGTACCTAGAATTGAAGCGTTGGCGCAAAGTGTTGAGCTAAATGCGAGGGATGCGGATAGGCTGGGGTTTTAAGGGCTACGATTGTGCGAATTTAGATACCTGAAGATGCCCTATTTTAGGGCATCTTCAGGCATTGTAATCTAAGCTTTGTTGTCCCACTGCCGAAAAATAACGCAAACAGTGGTTTTGTCCAACATCGCAAACTCCCGCGAACCCCACGCCGTGCGCTTAATGCGGTTGGAATTTGGATGCAGCAACTGCGGCGAGCGGGTAGACAATTCTGCATAAATCGCGTCAATATCGTCGGTGTCAATACCAAACTCGGGCCGCTCCATCGCAGCGCCCTCGGGATACGCCACAATGTAAGCCTTAGCGCCATCGCGGGCGATCACCGCCATGGAGGCGTCTTGGTATTGAACCGTAAAGCCTAAGCCATCGACGAAGAAATCTAGGCCTTCTTGGATGGTGTTGTAGAAGATTTTTGGGATTAGGTTTTTGAACATAGGCGATCCTAAAAGTTAATGATGTGTACCCTAATATCAGTGGCCGCGTGGGCGTCATTATTTTATAACGCGAAGCCCCGTTATGAGGCTGTACGCAACTGTTCGCCCATCAACCAGCGACAAAACTGCATTGTCGTCTGCGTCAATTTTTTCAACGTGCCCCCACGATAAGTGAGACGTCGTTGGACGCAATTCAGCCGGGCTTTCAAACAGCGCGCCAAGCTTCACAGTTTGAATTGCTTTGCCATCACGGTAAATGTTAAAAAGCACATGATCGTTCGTCGCATCCCTTGGCGCTAAATTGGCAAAGTCAGACTGCGCCAGAATTGCTTGGCCGTCATTGGAAATTTGAAAGAAGCGAATGTAATGGTCTATCGACCAAAGCACTGTACTCGACGCGCGTGCAAAAAGCTTTGTCTTCATTAATGTAGGATCGGTCGTCGCGCAGTGGGTGTTTGTCGCGTTGCAAACAGTTGCGACGCGCGGCAACGGGAGTGGCGCATCGGCGCCTGCTAGACTGCTATGAATGGTGAAGACGGTTGTCGAAATATAGCGCCAAAACGTTCTTTTGCAGTACCAAATCGTTACCATCAGCTTCTCGTTTCGGAGTAAATCACTATTTATTAGTGCCTGAAGATGCCCTAAAATAGGCTGTCTTCAGGTATTTTTTATGCTAGGTAAAAAGCACAGTACTGGCCAAAGTTGCTGAATTTGCGGGCAACTCGCGTAATGGCAATTCCCTGAGTCCCGTTTGAAGCCATTTTTTAATAAATCCCATTTTTGCTTAGCTCAAAACTGCTCTTTTCTACCGTCGTCGTAAAAATGGTGGTGGTCAAGATTGTTGAGGTTGGGGTTGCAAGAAGTCACGCTGGCGTATTTAGCACGGCGTACGGGATGGCTTGAGCACGTTTTGTTATCCGGCATCTAAGCCTCTACAATTTCGTTTTCTAGCTAGCAGAGCTGCCATCTCTTTCACTGCGGTTTAGCTAAGTATCTATCTAAGGCAACGAGAAAATTGTTCTTTTCGAGCATTTGACGGCTAAGCGCTCGCGCAGCATTAATTTCGTCAGAGCTCATTTTTGCTGTGATTTTTGCATGATTTTCCTTCGCTTTCTCATTGTTGGCCGCTGCAATGTTGTACAGCGCCCAGGCCGCTACTCGGGACTGAGGAACACCGTGATTATTTTCATACTGCATTCCAAGGCGATTCTGTGCTCCTGAATGCTGTTGCTCGGCCGCTTTGCGATACCAAGCGGCTGCTTCAACGTAATCCTTAGGGGCTCCTTGACCAGTAGCGATCAATCCGCCTAGGTTAAATTGAGCGTCTGCATAGCCCTGTAATGCTGCTTCGCGATACCACCTGACGGCTTGCACGCTGTCCTTTGGGACGCTCTGCCCGTTCTCATAGATGATACCGAGATTGAATTGCGCACGGGCATTCCCTTGCTTTGCTGCTTTGCGATACCAACTGGCGGCTTCTACATCGTCTTTTGTTACGCCTTGACCGTTTATATACCTCACGCCAAGAATCAGTTGTGCGTTTGCATCACCCTGTTCTGCTGCTTTGCGATACCAACTGACTGACTGCACGTTGTCTTTTGTAACGCCCTGCCCGTTCTCATGCAAGACGCCAAGATTGAATTGCGCGCGAACATCGCCTTGAGCTGCTGCTTCGCGATACCACCTGATAGCCTGCGCATCGTTTTTTGTCACGCCCTGACCGTTCAAATACATGATGGCAAGCTCGAGTTGCGCGTTTACATCGCCCTGTTCTGCTGCTTTGCGATGCCAACTGACGGCCTGTACATCGTCCTTTGTGACGCCCCGCCCGCTCTCGTACATGACCCCAAGTTTATATTGCGCGGTTGCAAGGCCCTGTTCAGCCGCTTTCTGATACCAGCTTACGGCCTGCGCATCGTTTTTTGTCACTCCCTGTCCGGCCGCGTACATGACTCCAAGATTGTGCTGTGCAATGGCACCACCCTGCTCAGCAGCTTTGAGGAACCAACTTGCGGCCGTAATGTTGTCTATAGCAACGCCCTGACCGTTAAGATAGATCAGGCCAAGACTATTCTGCGCGCGCGAATTACCCCGCTCTGCCGCTTTGCGAAACCAGGTCATGGCCTGTAAATTGTCTTGTCTGAAGCCCCGACCGCTCTGATACATTATGCCAAGGTTGGTTTGCGCATCGGCCTCACCCTGTTCAGCCGCCTTGCGAAACCAATTGATGGCCTGTACATCGTCCTTTGTCATTCCCTGGCCATTGACATAGGTTAGGCCGAGACTGTTTTGCGCGCGCGCGTTACCTTGCTCGGCCGCTTTGCGATACCAGCTGATGGCCTGCGCATCGTCCTTTGCGACGCCGCGGCCATGCTCATACATCATGCCAAGGTTGAATTGCGCACCAGCGTCAGCCTGTTCAGCAGCTTTGCGGAACCAGCTGATGGCCTGTACGTCGTCCATTGTGACGCCCTGGCCGTTCCCATACATCAGGCCAAGATTGAATTGCGCGTTTGCAACGCCCTGTTCTGCTGCTTTGCGATACCAGAGGATGGCCTGCGTGTGGTCCTTTGCAACACCCTGAGCGTACTCATACATCAGGCCGAGGTTGAATTGCGCGGATGCGTTACCTTGATCGGCCGCTTTGCGATACCAGCTGATGGCTTGCGTATCGTCTTTTGTCACGCCCTGACCGATCTGATGCATTGCCCCAAGACTGGTTTGCGCGTTTGCATTGCCCTGTTCAGCGGCTTTGCGAAACCAATAGATGGCTTGTGCATCGTCCTTTTTGACGCCACGCCCATTGGTATACATTGCCGCAAGATTATTTTGCGCTTTTGCGTAACCCTGTTCTGCCGCCTTGCGCCACCAATTTACTGCTTGCACATCATCTTTTGGCACGCCTAAGCCGTTTGCGTAAAGGTGTGCCAGCGAAAGTTGCCCGACTGCTTCGCCCTTCTCTGCGCTGGTTCTGATCGTTTGCACCGCAGCGGGCTTCGTTTTTGCCGCGTGGATAAGTTCGTCTGCAAGTTCTCCGGTTAACGCCGCGCGCGCATCCATCGCGAGTAGGTGCACGGCAAGCACCAGCAGCGTATTTAGTAGGTTCTTCATGTCTTCCTTTGTAGAAATTTGTACCGACGTTTCGTCATCGCCACGGTTATCCCTTGGTACGACGAAAAATTTTATACAAGCAATCAATCTGGAAAAATTTAATCCTGAAGACGCCCTAAAATAGGCCGTCTCCAGCCATCAAAAATCACCCCCGATAAACCCGACTCCCCTCATACCACTTCAAAAAAAATGTCTCGCCGTGATCCATGCCGCCGTCTTCCAATAGTTGGCGTTAATCAAAATACAACCCAACTCTATCCGATGTCCAAACCGCAACGCCGGTGCCGAAAAAATCGGCGTCTTCAGTCCAAACGGGGCAATTTAAAGTCATCGCACAAGCGAGCACTGGCCAGTCATCCGCATCTCGAAGTGAAATTCGTTGCAATGCTTTTTGTTGCATGATTTGGTACATTTCAAAATCAAGCACTTGGACGATGCACTCCAATCGCTCCAAGGTTTGTAGCGCTTTTTCGGGTTCAACGCCGTGTTTTTTGAGTAGCGCGGGTAGATATTTCCGCGCATCTGCAAGTGCGACATCTGGCGTAAAGAATCGAATGCTGCTTGCGTTATTCAAAATTAGCGCCCGCACCTTTGCGCCCAGCGCTGCACGTATTAATATATTTGCATCGAGAACGATGGCCTTGCCGCTCATATTGCTTACGCTTTCTGGCGCTTATTTTTGAGGCCGCTTGGAGCAGTGCTTGCCTGCTTGCGAATAACTTTGAATTCCTCTACCAAAGACTCAACATCAACTTTTGCGGCTTCCAGTAATTTATCTAGCGCCTTGCCGGCTTTTTTTAGCGCTGCAATATCGGCGTCAAGTTGGCCTTGCGTTGGGATAAAGTAGCCTACTGTTTGGCCATGGCGCGTAACAGCTACAGGTGTATTCGACGCAATATAGCCCGCTAAGTCTGTGCGAAATTCGCGTATGCCTACTTTTGTGGTTTCCATTTGTTTGCCAGTCTAATGTGTATCAATGTGTACACACTTTACGCCGCACAACTGCGCTTGGCAAGCTTGCTTGAAGACGCCCTAAAATAGGCTATCTCCAGTCATCCCAAACCCTACCCTTTATAAACCCGACTGCCTTCATACCACTTCAAAAAATGTCGTGCAGTAACCAATATCGCAGCACTCGCGGGCAGTGCCAAAAGCACCCCAAAAAACCCAAACACCTGCCCAAACGCCATTAACGCAAATATCACCGCTACTGGGTGCAGGCCAATGCGTTCGCCCACAAACCTTGGTGTGATGACGAAGCCTTCTAGTATTTGGCCGACGGCGAATACGCCCCATACCATGAGCACGCCGGTGAATGACGGGAATTGTAGGAATGCAGTGACGGTGCCTAAAATTAATCCGGCCGCAGCACCTAGGTAGGGCACGAACACCAACATCCCTGTTACCAGCCCCACCGGTAGCGCAAATTCTAGGCCGACCATCCACAGGCAGGCCACGTAAAACACCGACATCATGAGCATTACCGATATTTGGCCGCGTAAAAATTCGGATAGTACGCCGTCAATTTCGCCCGCTATTTCTTTTACTTTTGGGTACCACGGGCGGGGGACTACGCGGGCGATTTTGGCTACCAAGCTATCCCAATCGCGTAGCACGTAAAACAGCACCACGGGCAGCAACGCAAGGTTCACTAAAAAGCCCAACACGGCCAATCCACCTACGGTTGCGCCTGAAAATACGCGTTTGGCAATGCCGCTGGCGTCTTGCATATTGTCAGTAATAAATTGTTTGAATGTTGCGGGATCAAGATTGATTTTGATGCCCAAAGTGCTCTCGGCCCAAGGGATGAAGCGGGTTTTCAGTTGGTCGGCTAAGCCCGGCAGTTGCGCGCTAATTTGTCCAATTTCTTTTGTTAGGAGTGGCACGATGATCAAAATAAGCGCGGCCAATGCCAAAATAAGAAAAACCACGGCGAGTGCGGCACCTAGGTTTCGGCTTAGTCCTTTGGTTTCTAGCCAGTCAACGATGGGATCGAAAATATAAGCGATCATTGCAGCCGCTAAAAACGGTGCCAAGATAGGCGACAGCACCCACAAAAACGCGCCTAGCAATAGCAGCGCAATGCCGACGATGATGCAGGTTTTAGCTTCTGCACTGAGCCACGCCGTGGCCAGCATCGGTGCTGTCGCTACCGTCGTTATGGGTGCGGTGGCGGGTTTGGCTTGGGGCACGGCGGCGGATTGTGGTTTATTGCTGTGTTGATCACGACGGGACATAGTCATTTCCAGTAAAATTGCGAGCTTGAAGTGTCACTTTAACACCGCCCAACTAATTTTCGAGAGCCTCCATGCAGCCCACCTCCCCATTGCCACCTTTAACGTATAAAGACGCTGGTGTAGACATCGACGCAGGCGATGCGTTGGTTGAAAATATTAAGCCCTTCGCCAAGCGCACCATGCGCCCCGAAGTGCTGGGCAGCATTGGCGGTTTTGGGGCGTTGGTGGAGGTATCGAAAAAGTATAAAAATCCGGTAATGGTGTCAGGCACCGATGGCGTGGGCACGAAATTAAAGTTAGCATTTTTGCTTAACACGCACGACACCGTAGGCCAAGATTTAGTGGCCATGAGTGTCAATGATATTTTGGTGCAGGGTGCTGAGCCGATATTTTTCTTAGATTATTTTGCTTGCGGCAAGTTGGACGTGGCCGTGGCAACGGACGTAATAAAAGGCATTGCCTACGGCTGCGAGCTTGCAGGTTGCGCCTTAATTGGCGGTGAAACAGCTGAAATGCCCAGCATGTATCCGGCTGGAGAATACGATCTGGCGGGCTTCGCCGTAGGATTGGTTGAAAAAGAAAATATTTTAACCGGTGCCAGCATTGCGCCGGGCGACGTGGTGCTGGGCTTAGGCTCCAGCGGGGCGCATTCAAATGGTTACTCGCTGATTCGTAAAATTATTGAGCGTGATAATTTGAATTTAAACGCGCCTGAAAACGCCAAACTTGCCAAACAATTACTAGCACCTACCCGCATTTATGTGAAGTCAATTTTAGCGCTGATGCAGGCGCAAGTGGGCACCATTAAAGGCATGGCGCATATTACTGGTGGCGGTATCACTGAGAATTTACCACGCGTGCTACCGAAAAATACGGTGGCGCAACTAAGCAATGCAGCGTGGCCGCGCCCTGAAATTTTTGGCTGGTTGCAAGCCAAAGGCGGGTTAGATGATCATGAAATGGCGCGCACGCTTAACTGCGGCATCGGTATGACCATTGTGTTGGCCGCAGAGCACGCAGAAGCCGCGCAAGCGTTTTTGACAGCACAAGGTGAAGCGGTGTATCGCATCGGCACGATTCGCGCGCGGGTGGGTGATGAACATCAAACGCAAATTACGTTTTGATGCCTGCATGAAAAAAATCGTCATCCTAATTTCTGGTCGCGGCTCCAATATGCAATCCATTTTGGATGCTGGTATTGATTGCGAAGTAGCAGCGGTCATCAGCAACCGCCCTGACGCTGGTGGCTTAGAAATTGCCGCTGCCAAAGGCATCAAAACCATGGTGCTGGATCATAAATCCTTTGCCAATCGTACAGCCTTCGATGCCGCCTTAGCCCAGCAAATACGGGCGTTTTCAGCCGATTTTATTTTGCTGGCTGGGTTTATGCGGGTGCTGTCGGCTGAATTTGTGGACGCGTTTGCGGGCAAAATTATCAACATTCATCCCTCATTGTTGCCAAGCTTTCCGGGCTTAGCCACGCACGAGCAGGCGTTGTCGGCGGGCGTAAAAATTCATGGTTGCACGGTGCATGTGGTGACTGCCGCGCTGGATCACGGCCCAATTTTGGCGCAGGCTGCAGTACCGGTTTTTGCAACGGATGATGCAGCAAGTTTAGGCGTACGCGTGCTCGCGCAAGAGCATAAGTTGTACCCGCAAGTGTTGCGTTGGCTGTGCGCAGGCAAAATGGCGCTCAATCATATAAATTCACAAAACGTTGTCGTCCTCCAGAACGCCGCCTGCGTTAATAGCGCATGTTTGGTTCAACCTGAGGAATAAACCATGCGCACCACCATCGCTTTGACTGTTTTTGTAACCTGCTTCGCATTGGCCAGCAGCACTTTTGCACAAGAAAGTGCCGCGCCCGTCGCCACTGCAAACTTGCAGCAAGCCAAGCTAAGCTTCAAAATTATCAAGGCAGGCATCACGCTCGGCACGGTCGAAGAACGGTTCGTGCGCACTGGCGACAACTACAAAATTACGTCCGTTAGCGCCCCATCCGGCGCGCTTGCGTGGTTTTACAAAGACAATATGCGCTTTGTTTCCGAAGGCACCATCAACGCTGATGGCCTCGTGCCCAGCCAGTATGATTTTTCACGTAAAAGCGATGAATCGAAAGCCGTGCGTGCGAAGTTTGATTTTACTAAAAAACAAATTTTTGCTGAGTTTGAAGGCCGCAGCGAATCCTTTGATTTGCCAGCGGGCACGCAAGATCGGCTGTCGTCGTTGTACCAATTTATGTTCAACGTGCCCACTACTGATCGCGTGAAAACCTGGATGAGCCAAGGCAAGCGCGCGGATCAATTTGTGTACATAAAACTAGGCGAAAAAACGCTCACGGTTAACGCCACCAAATACGCCACGGTGCACTACAAACGTGAAGCCGCACCCGGTGAAAGCCAAGCCGAACTATGGCTCGCCAAAGACAGCCACTACATGCCCGTGCGCATCGTGTTTACCGATAAAAAAGGCACCACGCTAGAACAAGTATTAACGCGCGCGGAGTTTCGCTAAGTGGTGCCGTTTGGTAGTCGACGCAATGCCTGAAGACGCCCATAATACGGGCATCTTCAGGCCGTTTTTACGGGGAAATTTCACCCCAAAACGATTGCTCGCGTTAGCGTTAATAGCATCTTTGCTAGTGCATTTTGGCGTGTTGCTATCATCAATGGGTTGGCGCATTATTGGTATCGACAATGGCCCAAAAGCACCCGATGGCGCGGTGTTAACAGCCACCCTAGCGCCTAGTTTGCCCGTGCCACCAACGCCAATTACTGCCCCTGCAGTTGCGAAACCAAAGCCTGCGGCTAAGCGTGCGGTGCAACCGCCAGTAGTAGCGCCCGCGCCCGAGCAAAGTGACGCCAATGACGCAGGCTTAGGCGCAATGCCAACAATGGGCACCACACCTGAAGTGCTGCCGCTGGTGCCCGCGCTAGTTAAACCGCTCGACTTGCCAGTCGCTGAAAATGAAAGGCTTGATGTTTCGCCGCCCAATAAAATCGAGTCGGTAAGCACGGTAGCGCAGGGAGAATCCAACGAAACGCCGCGCCTAGACGCCACGCCCGGCACCATCGACATTCGCTATAAAGTGACGTCATCGGTAGTAGATGCGATAGCCCGCTATCAATTTAGCCGCGACAAAAATAATAAATATGAAATTGAAAGCAGCATGGAAGCGACTGGTTTTTTTGCGACCATTTTTGAGGGCAGAATGCAGCAAACTAGCCGAGGCAGCATATCGGAACAAGGTTTGCTCACTGAGTTCTATAGCATTCGACGCGGCAGCGGCGCGGCCGAAACGGCGACGTTTAATTATGCGTCCAACAACATTGTGTTCAACCGCCGCAAAGGCGTGGTGATAGAAAATTTGCCGCATCGCGTGCAGGACATGCAAAGCTTTTTGTTTCAGATGGGTTTCGACGCGCCCAACGTATCGCAAAACCCAAATTCCGATGGGGCAGAGCTCGATGTTGTCGCCACCAATGCCCGAAAAATTTACCGCTACAAATTTAAATTTGTCGCGAAAGAAACGCTCAACTTGCCCTTCGGTAAAACCGAAACCATTCATTTAAAAAGCAATGCCGACGACCCAACGGACGTGTACGAAGTGTGGTTGGCCACCGCCTATAACCATGTTCCAGTGAAGGTAAAGTTCTACGCCGGTAAATTCCCGCTGGAACAAATCGCGCAATCGGTTACGGTTACGCCGTTTAAGCCGTAGGAGCTAGCTGCTTTTGCTCCATCGCGACTCACTAAATTAGAAGACATTTGCGATCGCAAACCATCTCCCTGCGTCATTAACGCCATGACCAATCCCAAAATCGGCGATAATGGCGTATGCAAATTACTCCTTCCCAGTTTTCCTCCATCGTTGATGCGCTTACCGTTGTTTTGCCGCTGGTTTCACCGGCAGACGTAAGCCTCAAATTTTATTTCCGTCAGCATCCAAAACTCGGCGTGCGTGATCGCGCTGTGGTGGCTGAAACCATTTATAGCGTGCTGCGTCACCGGCGCGTGCTCGAAACCCTCATCGTAGGCGGCCATCCGCGTTTATTGGCCTTGGGCGCGCTCACGCGCTTCTCCAGCATGGGCTTGCGTGATGTGTTGAAGCTTGCAAGCCAAGCCGATCATCCGCTGCTTGAAAAAATTAAAGCGCTCGATTTATCCACCCTGCCATTTGCCGTGCGCACGGAGCTACCCGATTGGGTTTTAGCGCGCTTAAGCCCGTGGATGAGCGAAGAAGAAATCATGCATTTGGCATTATCGCTACAACATGCAGCGCCACTTGACCTGCGCGTAAACACGATTAAAGCCAAGCGCGAAGCGGTGCTTCAGGCATTTGCCCAAGAAGGTATCGATGCGCTGCCGACGGCGATTTCGCCAATGGGCGTGCGGCTAAAAGGCAAGCCAGCCCTCAATAAACATGCACTATTTTTAAACGGCAGCATCGAAATTCAAGATGAAGGCAGTCAAGTTTTAGGCTTGCTAATGGAAGCCAAGCGCGGCGAAATGGTGGCGGATTTTTGCGCTGGTGCGGGCGGCAAAACATTACTGCTCGGTGCGCAAATGGCGTCCACTGGTCGCTTGTATGCGTTTGACGTTTCTGAAAAACGCCTTGCTAATTTATCGCCGCGCCTAAAGCGTTCAGGCTTGTCTAACGTGATGGCGCAGCGCATTGAAAGCGAGAACGATACGCGTATCAAACGGCTGGCCGGTAAGCTTGATCGAGTGCTCGTAGATGCCCCATGTACGGGCTTAGGCACGCTACGTCGTAATCCAGATTTGAAGTATCGGCAGAGTGAAAAAGGCTTAGGCGAACTTAACGTAAAGCAGGCTGCAATTTTGGCTAGCGCTGGACGGTTGGTAAAGCCGGGCGGGCGTTTGGTGTACGCCACATGCAGCTTTTTGCGTGAAGAAAACGAAGATATTATTGCCGCGTTTTTAACCGCTAATCCGCATTTCACCATCGTGCCCGCACATGAAGTGCTCGATAGCGCGCGCCTAAAAGTGCAACCGCTGCAAACCGGTGACTTCATGCGGCTCTATCCGCATATTCATCATGTAGACGGATTTTTTGCAGCCGTGATGGTGCGTGGTGCCGCAGAACCTAAAGCCGCAAAGCCAGCAAAAGTGGCAGCAGATGAAACCACCAACGACGAAACGCCAAACGCCGCGTAATCGTCATGGATGCATTATTAGCTGAACTCCAAACCTTCGCGCAAGCCCTATTGACGCGGCAAGGCGCGTTGCAGGTGTTAGTGCTGTTGCTGTGCTTTGCGTGTGCGTGGTTAGGAGCCCGAGCCATCCGTGCGCGCCTGCCTGAAGGTTTGGCACCTGGTACTGTCAAGGTAGGGGCGGGTGGCGTGGTGCGGTTGGCGGCACCCACCATTATGTTGGCGCTGGTGTGGTTAAGCTCATTGGTGCTGGCTAAATTTCAAGCCGTGCCGATGTTAAAAGTAGCGCTGCCCATCATCGG
>JAYUOW010000036.1:0-19549 GCA_043760555.1 Betaproteobacteria bacterium | reverse complement strand
GAAATGACTGATGTGGCGCAATATTTACGGGATAGTCGAGCCGCTCGGTCTTTTCCTGATTCAAAAGTGGAGACTGATCATTAAATGATTATTGATACCGATGTGCTGATCTGGATGTCGCGTAGGGACCGAAACGCAGCTACTCGCTTGCAAGCGCTATTGCCATGACAAATTTCAATGGTAACGTATATCGAATTAGCGCAGGGATGTCGCAATAAGCAGGAGTTAGCTGACCTAAAGCGCGGTCTCCATCAATATCAAACAATTGTTTTGCCGATCACCCCGGCCATTTCTGATCGAGCGGGATTGCGGATAGACGCTTATTCGCTTTCGCATAGGCTGCGTCTTGCAGATGCGCTAATTGCTGCGACAGCGTTGGTTCATGATGAGGCTTTGTTCACCGCGAATGGAAAGCACTTCGAGTGTATTGAGGATTTAAGAGTCGAAACACTAACAGTCTAGCAATAGCCAGAATTTTTGCGGAGACAATTTTAGAAGGTCAACATGAATATCAGCAGTATCGATTTAACCAGTACCCCGAGTTTAGGCTTAGCCGTAACGCACCTAAACGCCTCAGTAGGTGATGCGCTGTCGATCGCGCAGCTTGAATGCGCATTGCAACAGGGCTCAATCTCTGCTGTCGGCGAATCATCTATTGCCGCCGCGCTAATTTCGCAGCTTTTCATCGAATTGAACCCGTGTTTAATCGTGCTTTGCGCCTATGAGGCAGGTGTGGATGCGCGAAGCGCCAATATGCTTTACGAAGAGGGTTTGCGCAATCACATGCCTAGAGTAGCCGAGTGGGAACAATCGACGGCGTTTTTGGTATGAGCGACACCACGCATCACGATATTGCCCTACACCGGCAGAGCGGTTCTTGGCGTAAATTAGAGCAGCGAGCATTGGTGTTGATTGCCGATGCACAGCAAGCAGCAGGCGCGCCGTTTCAGCCGAAACTGGGTGATGGTACGCGGCTGATGCTGGCGCTTAATCACCGCATTAGCCACGATATTGATTTGTTCATTCGTGACCCGCAGTGGATTGGCTATCTCACGCCACGATTAAACAATCGGGCTAATTTTGAGCTGAGTGCATATGACGAAAATGCGGTATCGCTGAAACTCCGCTACCCAGAAGGCGAGATCGACTTCATCGTCGGTATGTCGCTGCTTGATCTACCAGATGACAATGCGGCGGATACCTCGTTTGCGCTTGAGCCAATAGCCGAAGTGCTGGCCAAAAAGTTGTTCTATCGTGGTTGGGCACTTACGCCACGAGATTTATTTGATTGGTGGGCAATTGAAACGCAGCGTGCTGACACTATTCCCGTCGAAAAATTTGCCCAATTGCTCCGCGCAAGAGCGCAAGAAATTCGCCATTCGTTAGAAATACTGGCTGTAGCGTCTAGTGCTAAAACTGCGTGGAAGGCAATTCAAGCGCCCGATAAGTTACCGCTTGAAACGGCGGTAACTTGGGATAAAGCTGCGCTGGGGAGGTATTTGGTGTAAACAGCATAGCCTGAAGACACCCTAAAATAGTGATTCTTCAGGCGCCAGTCGCACCCGCACTCGCCACCTGCAAATGCGCATAAGCGCAAGCCAGTAACACATCATCCACGCCATGCTCACGGGCTTTTGCCAGCATGTGTCCAATAATATGATCGGCTTCGGTTTTGCCACCTGCGCTTAAATCACGGTACATTGACGCAGTCATGCTTGACGTGCGCGATTGCAGCACGGCGGTGAACCTCGCCAGCACGTGTTCGCGGGGGACGTAGCCTTCGGCGCTAGCCACTGCAATGCAGGCATCGCCAAAGCGCTGCATTAAGGCGGCACCGTCTTGGGTGCGCGCTATCGCACCGACATTGCCGCGCATTAGGCAGGTCATGCCAGCAAGGGTAGTGAGGAAGCTAAATTTTTCCCACATGTCCAACATAATATTGTCGCTACCGCGTGAATCTACAATGGATGGCGCGAAGGCTTCGGCGATGGCGAAGCTTGCTTCGCGTTGCGTGGGTGTGCGGGCGCCCCAAGTGATTAGGTGTACTTCGCTTAACTGTTGCACTACACCTTCTGGTGTTAACTGGCCAAAAATTTGGCAGCTTCCACCTAGCACGGATTCCTTGCCGAAGGTCGTATCTAGGGCATCTAGGTGCGATATGCCGTTAAGTAGTGGCACGATTTTTACGCCAGCTTTTACGGCGGGCTTGATCGCTTCAATGCTGCTTTGTAAGTCCCAAGCCTTGCAGCTTAAAAAGATCACATCAAAATCAGGTTGCAAATTCGCAGCGGTAACGGTTTTAACTTTTAAGCTGATGCGGCCATTTAAGTTGTGCGGGCTTTCGATTAGCAAGCCATCGCGTGCCAATTGCGTTGCCCGTTTTTCACGCACTAAAAAAGTAACATCGCCGCCCACTTCATGCAAGCGCCCACCAAAATAGCCGCCTGTTCCACCTGCACCTAAAAATAAAAATTTCATTTTACTGACTCCTTAATTGTTCTGGTGATGTCCGTTAAATGGGCTTCTGCAGCTTCTAAGGTACGATCGCGTTGGGCAACGATGTCATCGATTGTCAATACCACAGCAATGTCGGGCGTCACACCTTCGCCCTCAATGCGTTTGCCTTTTGGCGATACATAGCCAATTTCGCTATACGCCATTTGCCCGCCACCGGGTAAGTCCATCAGCCCAATATAGCCTAACAAACATCCGCAAGTGCGTTGCCCAACGATGGTGGCGCGGCCAAAATCTTGGAGCAGGGAGGCCATTAATTCAGACGCGGACGCTGAGCTTTCGTTGGTCAAAATAACCACCGGTTTGGTGTAGGCCAATGCCGCATTCGCCTTTAAAATAGGGCTTATTGGGATGATCGGGTAAAAAAAAATCCTAATCGGCTTGCCATCGCGGGTAAGCGCTTTGGCACCAGTTTTATCCTCGGTAAATAGCCGCATCGTAATGGCTTGCGCTGCTGCGCCCAGCCCACCGCCGTTGTTGCGGACATCAATAATTAAGCCAGGGGACTCTTTTAACTTTTCAATGCCTGCCAGCACGCGTGACTGGCTATTGAGTGAAAAACCAGAAAACCGAATATAGCCGTAACCAGAGGGCAGGGTACGAATATTGATGTCGGAACCGGTGGCGAAGCTACGCCGCTTCAAGGTCGCGATAATTTGGCCTGATCCATTTGAACGTAAAAACTGCATCAAAATTTTGCTGTCGACGTCCCCTGCCAACAGCTTGCGAAACGCCACACGTTTACGCGTCCACGGCGTGGATGTTTCGCGCACATTCGCTTCTAATTTGCGCAGATAATTTAGCGCAGGCTCTCCCTCAATATGCGTCACCGTCATGCCTGAGCGTACACCCGCAAAATAGGCGTCAGAATCCCCATTCACATTCGTTACCAGCATTTTTCCCTCAATTTCGGCAAGGCTGATACCTAGAGAATGCACTTCTTGCTCACGCGCGTTGCGCACATCTTTAGGCGAATGCACGCGTGTGTGCGAATCTTTCAACACGCCAGTAAATTTATCGAGCAGTTCCCAAAACTCATCATCGGTTGCGGCCGCCAACAGCAAAGGCTCATAACTGCGCCGCGCCTCTGCCCAATCCACACCGTTAAGCCCCGGATCGTAATAACGGGTTTGCACGGTTTCATACACGGTATCAATCGCCTCGCGCTTCCACGTCGTGCTAGGCATTGGAAAAGGCGTAACTTCGGGTGGTTCCATGCGGCCAGAACGACCAAGGATGTTGTTGGGGTCGATGATTTGGCAAGAGGTAAGGAGGAGGGTGGCGAGGACGGAAATAATTTTCATGCGGTTTTTGGGCGGGTGATTTTTGCATCGGGTTTTACTAATTCACGTGCTTTACTGGCGGCAGCAAAATATTTACCGCGTATGCCCTTTGTGGCGAAGGAGTCGAGAGTAAATTTTCGATCCAATGGATCAGCATCGACAATTTTGCGCATACGTTTTCCTGATTAAATTTGAGTGATTAAAGCCGCAGTTTTTGTATCTGATGTATATTCAAATCGTATACCGTAATGATAGCGTATCGGAAAATAGTTGACGGCTAAGGTCACATTTTTAATGCACTAGATTGGAGTAGATTGATGACCACAAAACCAGTTAAGTTGCTCCCCTTCGATGTAACCCGCTAGCTCACTGATGATGCTGCAATCGCAGAATAGTTGACTGCCGTGCTCGAAACGGGTGACCCATAATTGTTGGTGTTGGCGCTGGGCGATGTAGCCGAGCCTCGATTTGACACCGTGCTTAAGGTCGCAGACTCGTTGGACATCAAATTAGCCGCGCAGACGGTTTAGACTGAATTTAAAACCGATTCTGCTTACGTTATAGTGTGAGCACAATAACCTTTGCGGCTCAACAATGGCAAGCGACAACAATACAATTTCCTGCGATACCCACGGTGAAACTTACCGTGCTTTTATTTGTGGTCATTTGGCCGCAAATTCGACGCAGCACTGGTTTTGTAATCTCCCTACGGAAGACGACCCGTGGCCGGATGCGTGGTGTGAAAAATGTGAGGCCGCCCTTGTCGCGGAGGGCGAGTGGAACGATCGTAGCGAAGCAGAACTTGACCTTAAGCTAGTCTGCCACTGCTGCTATGAATCCATGATGGCACAAAGCCTTGATTCTCTCACTGCCGCCAAGCAGGCCGAATGGGATGGATTAGTGGCAACATGCCATCAAGCGCTGCATGAAAAGCAGGACGAACTCGATAAAAATTATGATATTTCAAAGCACAAACGGTGGGATTACGATCAAGCTACCGCGTCGCTAACTTTTTCAAACGATGGCGTCGCGGCCGTGGTTGCTGACGTTGAGTTTATCGGTTCGTATTCAACGATGGGTAAATCTTGGTTGTGGTCTTGGGCAAATTTTAGTTTGCTGCCCAGCGTGCGTACCCGTATTGAAGCGGTTAAAGAATATGGTGAAGAAAATGGTCTTCTACATTTGCTGGTACCAATTTGGCCGGCTGAAGAGGTAGATGGCTGGGAGCTTGCCGGTGTGGCTGTGCATTTGCTTAATGCCAAAGGAGTCTACCGTGCACCGTCAGAAAATGGTTGTTCGTTCTTAGCAATATTAAGCATCAACAAGGTTAGCTGACAACCGATTTTCCTAGGCGGCGCAAGTTAGGTAAGATGGATACATTCTATTTTTAATGAGCCGAATCCCAATGACTATTCCCTTCCTCACAGCGCTTACTCTCGATACAACCAATCCCCACATCGCCCACGTTCAAATAAACCGCCCCGACAAAGCCAACGCCATGAACGCTGCGATGTGGCAAGAGCTGCGCACGGCCTTTAATTATATTGACCAAACTCCCACCATTCGCGTAGCGATTCTTTCCGGTGCGGGGGCGCATTTTACGTCGGGCATTGATTTATCGCTGCTGGCAGCCATTGCGCACGAAACCGCTGACCCATGCCCCGCGCATATGCGGGAAAAGTTGCGGTATATGGTTTTGGATATGCAGGACACCTTAACTGCTATCGAGCGCTGTCGCAAGCCTGTTATTGCCGCAATTCATGGAGCGTGTATTGGTGGCGGGATAGATTTAATTTGTTGCGCAGATATTCGCTACGGCACTAAAGATGCGAAGTTTTCGATTAAAGAAGTTGATATTGGCATGACAGCCGATGTTGGCACGTTGCAGCGATTGCCTAAGCTAATTCACCCCGGTATTGTGCGTGAATTAGCCTTAACCGCGCGCATCTTCGATGGCTTGGAAGCCGCTAAAATAGGCCTTCTTAACGAGGCGCTGCCCGATCAAGCGGCGTTGATGGCGAAGGCGTTGGGCGTGGCTGAAAACATCGCTGCAAAAAGCCCGCTGGCAGTACGAGGCACCAAAGAAATGTTGGCCTATGCTCGCGACCATACTGTTGCAGATTCGCTCAACTACATCGCCACATGGAACGCCGCGATGCTAATGAGCGATGATTTAACCGAGGCGATGACGGCGGCTAAGCAAAAACGAGCGCCTAGTTTTAGGGATTAGCGTTAAATTTTTCTAACTATCTAAGCAATGACATTCTTCCAGCCCATTTAGCGCGATAATAGGGCTTACAACACAAAAATTCTCGGAGGAAGCTGCATGATATTTGATACCAAACTCGATGAAGATACCGATGCCTTGCGCGATTCCGTCTCGCGCATGGTGGCAGCCGAGCTCACACCGCGCGCCGCAGCCATTGACCACGACAACGCGTTTCCGATGGATATGTGGCGCAAGTTAGGCGATTTAGGGCTGCTTGGCATTACCGTGCCAGAAGAATTTGGCGGCAGCGGCTTAGGGTATTTGGCGCACACGGTGGCGATGGAAGAAGTGTCGCGTGGGTCGGGGTCAGTTGGTTTGGCCTACGGGGCGCATTCAAATTTAGCGGTAAACAATTTGTACGCCAATGGCAACAATGCGCAACGCGCTAAATATTTGCCCAAGCTGTGCAGTGGCGAGCACGTGGGTTCATTGGCTATGAGCGAGCCGGGTGCGGGCTCTGATGTGGTGGGCTCGATGGCTTGTCGGGCAGAAAAAAAGGGCGATCGCTACATCGCTAACGGCAATAAAATGTGGATCACTAACGGTCCTCATGCAGATGTGCTCATTGTGTATATGCGTACTGCGCCTAAAGAAATGGGTTCAAAAGCGATGACGGCGTTTATCATCGAAAATGGGTTCAAAGGCTTTAGCACCGCGCAAAAGCTCGATAAGCTCGGTATGCGTGGCTCGGACACCTGCGAGTTGGTGTTTGAAGATTGCGAAATACCGGAAGAAAATATTTTAGGCGAACTCAATGGCGGCTCACGCGTGCTCATGAAAGGGTTGGACACTGAGCGCACCGTGCTATCCGGCGGGCCAATTGGCATCATGCAAAGTGCGATGGATTATGTGCTTCCCTACGTGCACGAGCGCAAGCAGTTTAACCAAGCCATTGGCACGTTTCAGCTTATGCAGGGCAAGCTGGCGGACATGTATGTAGCGCTGCAGACTTCGCGTGCTTTTACCTATCGTGTGGCGCAAATGCTCGACCAAGGTCGTGGTCGTGCTGCGCGTAAAGATGCGGCTGCCGCTATTTTGTACGCGTCGGAATCGGCGGTGCGGGTGACGCTTGAAGCGATTCAATGTTTGGGTGGAAATGGTTACATTAACGAGTATCCAACGGGTCGATTGTTTCGCGATGCGAAGCTGTATGACATCGGTGCAGGGACGAACGAAATTAGGCGCATGTTGATCGGACGTGAGTTGTTTGAAGAGACGAAGTGATGTCTCCAACTATTTGAAGACACGAAGTATGCCATTAACTCATACCCTGAAGATGCCCTAGAATAGGGTGTCTTCAGGCAGTAATAAATTTTAATTTTAAGGAAAAATCATGTCTGAAGCCGTCGTTATCGTTGCCGCAAAACGCACCGCCATTGGTTCTATGAATGGTCAATTTGTATCTCTTACTTCGCCCCAGTTAGCGGCCACCGCCATCAAAGGCGCGTTGGCGCAGTCAGGTGTAAAGCCTGAGGCGATTACTGAGGCCATCATTGGTTGCGTGTTGCCTGCGGGCTTAGGCCAAGCACCTGCGCGTCAAGCGGTGTTGGGTGCGGGCTTGTTGCAATCAACCGCGTGTTTAACGATTAACAAAGTGTGCGGCTCAGGCATGAAAGCCGCTATGTTGGGCTTTGACCAAATTACTGCGGGTTCGGCCACCACTATTTTGGTTGGCGGCATGGAGAGCATGAGCAACGCCCCGCACTTGTTGCCAAAGGCTCGTCAAGGCTATAGATACGGGCATTTCCGCGCATTAGACCATATGGCTTTTGATGGGCTTGAGAATGCTTACGACGGTAAATCGATGGGTATTTTTGCCGACGCCACCGCTGCCAAATACGGCTTCACGCGCGAGGCGCAAGATGCATTCGCGACCGAGAGCGTGAAGCGTGCACAAGCAGCAGTGGCCAGCGGCGCATTCAAAGCCGAAATTGCAGCGGTCATGGTTGCGGGTAAGGGCGGTGAAGTAGCACTTGAAACCGATGAGCCACCAGCCATGTGCAAGCCAGAAAAAATTGCCAGTTTGCGTCCGGCATTCAACAAAGATGGCACCGTTACGGCCGCGTCAAGCTCGTCAATTTCCGATGGTGCGGCCATGCTAATTTTGATGAGTGAGTCTGCCGCCAAAGCCCAAGGCATCACGCCCATCGCCCGCATTTGCGGCCACGCCAGCAATGCGCACGAGCCAGAATGGTTCACCACGGCACCCGTAGGTGCTATCGACAAGCTGCAGCAAAAATTAGGCTGGACAGTAGCCGATGTGGACTTATACGAAATCAACGAAGCCTTCGCCGTGGTCACCATGGCGGCGATGCATGACTTAAAATTACCGCACGATAAAGTAAACGTAAACGGTGGCGCCTGTGCGCTCGGCCATCCAATCGGCGCGACGGGCGCACGCTTGTTGGTCACGTTGCTGCACGCGCTAAAAGCCCGTGGCGGCAAGCGCGGTATTGCGTCGCTTTGCATCGGCGGCGGTGAGGCAACGGCGCTAGCGGTGGAGTTGATTTAAACGATGAAAACAGCGTTAATTATCGGCGCATCGCGCGGGCTAGGCCTTGAAATGGTGCGCCAATACCGCGCGGCAGGCTGGCTCACTATCGGCACCTATCGTACCGAAGATCAGCGCCCCTTGCTGGCTAGCGTGGGTGCCACGGCCTTGCAGCTAGACGTGTGCGAGGAATCAAGTTTTGTAAATTTAGCCCGGGCGCTTGACGGCACCAACATTGATGTGTGCGTGTACAACGCCGGTGTATTCGGTTCGCGTACCAATGATGTACCGAACGCAGATTTGTTCAATGCCGTGATGCAAACCAATGTGCTCGGTGCCATGCGCGCTATTCCGATTGTCGCGCCGCACTTGGTTAAAAACAAAGGTGCGTTCGCGTTTATCAGCAGCCAAATGGGTTCTATTGCGTCGATTAGCAACGGTGGCGCGCCGCTTTATCGTGCGAGCAAGGCCGCGCTTAACGCGGTGGTCAAGGCGGCCTCAATTGAACACGGTGCCAAAGGCGTGCGTTGTTTTGTAATGCATCCAGGTTGGGTAAAAACGGACATGGGCGGTGCTGGGGCTGATATTGATCCGACGACCAGCATTACCGGTGTGCGTAAGGTAATTGCCAATGCGCTGAAGGGTGATGTAGCCGATTACAGCGGCAAGTTTTTTAACTACGATGGCAAGGAAATATCATGGTAAAGAAATCACTTTTAATGAAGCTTACTGCCTGTAGTGCCGCGTCTTTATTGGCGTTTGGCATGATGGGTTGTGGCAAAAAAGAACAAACTAAGGCAGAAGAAAAAGCCGCAGCCGATAAAAACATTCGGTCAAACGTGATAGTGGGCGAGCAAGTAAAAGCAATGGATAAGGCCAAGGCCGTGGAAGCCGAAATGGCAAAGGCAACCGCTAAAATTGGCGAAGCAGCAGACGCTGCCGTAAAGTAATTTTTAGGACATTAGACATGCGTGCATCAGCCGATTTTTATACCGAAGAACAACGCATGATTCGCGATATGGCGCGTGACTTTGCGCAGAACGAATTAGCGCCAAACGCCGCACAGTGGGAACGCGACAAATGGCTGCCCGACGCCATGGTGGCGCACATGGGTGAGCTAGGCTTACTCGGCATGATGGTGCCAGAAGAATATGGCGGTTCGTTTTCTGACTATACGGCATACGCCTTGGCAATCGAAGAAGTGGCTGCAGGCTGTGCGTCCACATCTACCTTGATGAGCGTGCATAATTCAGTGGGCTGCGGGCCAATTTTAGCGTGGGGCACCGAAGCGCAAAAGCGTGAATATTTGCCAGCACTTGCCTCCGGTAAAACCATCGGGTGCTTCTGCTTAACTGAGCCACAGGCGGGCTCTGAAGCCAATAATTTAAAAACCAAAGCTGAGCTTAAAAACGGCAAATGGGTGCTTAATGGTGCCAAGCAATTTATCACCAACGGCAAGCGGGCAGGGCTGGCGATTGTGTTTGCGGTGACGGATCCTGATCTTGGTAAAAAAGGCTTGTCGGCGTTTATCGTGCCCACCAACGCCAAAGGCTTCAACGTGCAAAAGCCGGAGCACAAGCTGGGCATTCGGGCATCTGACACCTGCGCTATTTTGTTTGAAGATTGCGAAATTGACGAAGCGCAAATGTTGGGCCCCAGAGGCAAAGGTTTGGCTATTGCACTATCTAATTTAGAAGGCGGCCGCATCGGTATTGCAGCGCAAGCTTTAGGCATCGCGCGCGCTGCATTCGAAGCCGCCAATGCCTACGCCAATGATCGTTTGCAGTTTGGTAAAAAAATTGCCGAGCACCAAAGTATCGCCAACTATTTAGCCGATATGCACACCCGAATCAACGCCGCCCGCATGTTGATATTGCACGCCGCGCAAATGCGCACAGCTGGATTACCGTGTTTGTCCGAAGCGTCGCAAGCGAAGTTATTTGCATCCGAATTAGCCGAATGGGTGTGCAGCAAAGCCATACAAATTCATGGCGGTTACGGCTATTTAGAAGATTATCCTGTTGAGCGATATTATCGAGACGCCCGTATTACGCAGATCTACGAAGGAACCAGTGAAATTCAGCGGATGTTAATTGCACGAGGTTTAGCGGCGTAGTTTTTTTCGATTTACTTAAAATAGCGTGTTCAAAACTTCCCCATGCCCCAAATAAAATCAAAACTAGACGTAAGCGCTCCCAATTTTATTAACAACGCCGCACAACTGCAATCGCTCGTCGCCCAGCTGCGCGAGCGCACAGCACTTGTAGCGCAAGGTGGCGGCGCTGCAGCCAACGCCAAGCACGTAGCCCGAGGCAAATTGCTGCCACGTGACCGAGTAAAAGCGCTACTCGATTCCGGTGCGCCCTTCCTTGAATTTTCGCCTCTTGCGGGCTGGAATATGTATGGTGCAGATGGTCAAGATGCCCCAGCGGCGGGCGTTATCACGGGTATCGGCCGCATTGAAGGGGTTGAATGCGTGATTGTAGCCAACGATGCCACAGTAAAGGGCGGCACCTATTATCCGATGACGGTAAAGAAGCATTTGCGTGCGCAAGAAATTGCGCTACAAAACAATTTGCCCTGCGTTTACTTGGTTGATTCGGGCGGCGCGTTTTTGCCGCTGCAGGATGAAGTGTTTCCTGATAAAGAACACTTCGGTCGTATCTTTTACAACCAAGCTAATTTATCCGCCAAAGGCATTGCGCAAATTGCCTGCGTAATGGGCTCGTGCACTGCGGGTGGCGCGTATGTGCCTGCGATGTGCGATGAATCGATTATCGTTAAAAACCAAGCGACTATTTTTCTTGGTGGCCCACCATTGGTTAAAGCCGCCACTGGTGAAGTCGTGACGGCAGAGGAACTTGGCGGGGGCGACGTACATTGCCGTACTTCGGGCGTTACCGACCATTTAGCTGAAAACGACCAACACGCATTATCGATTGTGCGTGAGATCGTGAGCCACCTAAATCGCAAGAAAGTGAGCGATGAAGATTTGCTCGCTGTGCGTGAACCGAAGTACGCTGCAGAAGAACTTTACGGCTGCATTCCAAAAGATACGCGTCAACCTTTCGATATTCGTGAAATCATCGCGCGCATCGTTGATGGCTCAGACTTTCATGAATTTAAAGCCTTGTACGGCACCACAATAGTCTGCGGATTCGCCCATATTTGGGGTATGCCGGTGGGCATTGTGGCTAACAACGGTATTTTGTTTTCTGAATCCGCGTTAAAAGCAGCGCACTTTATTGAGCTTTGCAATCAGCGCGGCATTGCCTTGGTATTTTTGCAAAACATCACCGGCTTTATGGTCGGCAAAAAATACGAAACCGGCGGCATCGCCAAAGACGGCGCGAAGATGGTTACCGCTGTTAGCTGTGCGGCCGTGCCGAAGTTTACGGTAGTTGTCGGCGGCAGCTTTGGCGCGGGCAACTACGGCATGTGTGGTCGCGCGTTTAACCCCAGATTTATGTGGATGTGGCCAAATTCGCGCATTAGCGTGATGGGTGGTGAGCAAGCCGCAAGCGTGTTGGCAACCGTCAAGCGCGACGGCATTGAAGCCAAGGGCGGCACCTGGAGTAAAGATGAAGAAGAAGCTTTTAAAGACCCCGTGCGCAAACAATACGAAGATCAAGGCAATCCTTACTACGCCACTGCAAGGCTGTGGGATGACGGGGTAATTGATCCAATAGAGACGCGCACGGTGCTGGGCTTAGGCTTGGCGGCGGCAAGAAATGCGCCGATTGAAAAGACCCAATATGGCGTGTTTAGAATGTAATGCTTGTAAGTATGTATGGCCGAAGATGCCTTATTTTAGTGCGCCTTCAGGCATGCGTTTAGGCTAGAAGTGATGCTCAACAATTTCAGAAAGAATCTATAGTGACCAAAGCATCAACTAAAGTTGTCGTTACTTTTGCGGGCGCAGTCGGTACCATCACGCTCAATAATCCTGAAAAACACAACGCCTTCGATGATGTTCTTATCGCTGGAATTTCTGCAGCCATTCAAGAATGTAATCGCTCCATGTCCACCCGCGTAATCGTGCTGGCGGCTGCAGGTAAGTCGTTTTCAGCTGGTGCGGACCTTAATTGGATGCAGCGCATGGCAGACTACACAACAGAAGAAAACGAGGAAGACGCCATGGCGCTGGCTGCCCTCATGGGGGCGCTACACGGCACGCGCAAGCCTACCATCGCGCGCGTGCAGGGAGCAGCTTTTGGCGGCGGCGTGGGGCTGGTGGCTTGCTGCGATATGGCGGTGGGCACGGTGAACGCCGCATTTTGTTTGTCCGAAACAAAATTGGGTTTGGTGCCCGCTGTGATTTCGCCTTACGTTATCGCGGCCGTCGGCGAGCGTGCGGCGCATCGGTATTTTTTAACAGCCGAAAAATTTAGCGCGGCGGAGGCGCACCGCATTGGTTTGTTGCATGAAGTGGTGGCCGATGACGCCGCGTTGGATGCGAAAGTGGCCGAGCTTGCCGCAGCGCTTTGTTTAGCGGGACCCAAAGCCATCGAAGACGCGAAAAAGCTAATTGCCTTGGTAGCACACCAGCCCATTGATGAAACCTTGCAAAGCGAAACCGCAGAATTTATTGCACGTATTCGCGGCAGCCGCGAAGGGCGCGAGGGCGTTTCCGCGTTTTTAGAAAAGCGCAAGCCGAGCTGGCTGGAAGAATAAAAAGGGATAAAAATGTTCAATAAAATACTCATTGCCAATCGCGGCGAAATTGCTTGCCGTGTAATTAAAACCTGTAAGCGTTTAGGCATACGCACGGTGGCTGTTTATTCTGATGCAGACATCAACGCCCAGCATGTAGCCCAAGCTGATGAAGCCGTGCACATCGGCGGCGCGCGCGCAGCAGATTCGTATTTGAAGGGCGATGTAATTATTGCCGTAGCCAAACAAACTGGTGCGCAAGCGATTCATCCGGGCTATGGTTTTTTATCGGAGAACGAAAAATTTGCGACGGCCGTTGAAGCCGCAGGCCTTGTATTTATTGGGCCTACAGCCGATTCTATTGAGCGCATGGGCCTAAAAGATCGCGCTAAAAAAATCATGCAAGCGGCGGGCGTTCCAGTAGTGCCTGGCTATCACGGGGAAAACCAAGACCCTGATTTTTTATGTGCGCAAGCCGATATTGTGGGCTATCCGGTGCTCATCAAAGCGTGCGCGGGCGGCGGCGGCAAGGGCATGCGCTTGGTCGAGCACGCAGGCGAATTTTTAAGTCAACTAGAAAGTGCCAAGCGCGAAAGCCGCAATGCCTTTGGTGATGATGCCGTGCTAATCGAACGTTTTGTGCAGGGCCCGCACCATATCGAGTTTCAAGTATTTGGCGACACCCACGGTAATTTTGTGCATTTGTTTGAACGCGAATGCTCCATCCAGCGACGGCACCAAAAGATTTTAGAAGAAACCCCATCGCCATTTTTAGATGACGACATGCGCCTAGCCATGGGCGATGCGGCCGTAGCAGCAGTGCGCGCGATTAACTATCGGGGTGCTGGCACCATTGAGTTTATTGTCGGCGAAGATCGCGAATTTTTCTTTATGGAAATGAACACGCGCCTGCAAGTGGAGCACCCGATCACTGAAATGATCACCGGTGAAGACCTTGTGGAATGGCAGCTACGTGTGGCCGCAGGCGAGGAACTGCCGCTGATTCAGCAGCAAATTATCACCGGCGGTCATGCCATTGAAGTGCGGCTGTGTGCTGAAAATCCGCTCAATGATTTTTTGCCAGAAACTGGCTTGATGCGCAGTTTTGTCACCCCACTCACTGATGATGAGTCCGACGCGCGCGTGGATACAGGCGTGGTGTCGGGTGACGAAGTGAGTATTTTTTATGATCCGATGATCGCTAAAATTATCACTTGGGGTAACGATAGACCCGAAGCGATTCGCCGCATGCAAATTGCGTTATCGCAAACGGAAGTGTTGGGCGTTAAAACCAACCTTGGTTTTTTAGAACAGCTTTGCCAGCATCCGGCGTACTTGCGCGGTGAAACCGACACTAGCTTTATTGCCCAGCATAAAGCCAGCTTATTCGCACCGATGCAAGCAGCGCCCACGGCGCAATGTTTAATCGCTGCAAGCTTGACCGTGTTGGATAAACCTCTAAGTACGAGCGCGTCACCGTGGAGCAACACCACCGGCTGGTGGCTAAATTGTAATGCTGTTCGTGAGCTAGAATTCCACACTGAAGACGACGCAAATGTGGTCAAGGTAGTGGTTGAAACGCGCCTAAATACGCGGCTCTTCAAGGTATTAGGTCGCACCATTACCGTCATTAAAGCCAGTCAAACTGGCGATCAAATTAGCTTTATGGCTGATGGCACCAAAGTGTGTGCGGTGGTGGTGCAGCATGGCGACGAGTTTGCCGTGCTGCATGCGGGCAATCGCTGCCAGTTAAAGTTGGTTGATCCTTTCCGGTTTGAGGCCACAGAAGAAGTGGATGCCGGACGCTTGACGGCGCTGATGCCGGGCAGGGTGGTGAAGGTGATGGTAAAAGCGGGCGACACCGTTAAAAAAGGTCAAGCGCTAATTATTATGGAAGCCATGAAAATGGAGCACACCATAGTGAGTCCGCGCGATGGCGTGATAGAGCGCATTGCGTTTAAAGAACAAGATTTGGTGCCTGCAGATGCGTTGTTATTTGCGTTTGCGGTTGAAGTAGTCGCTTAAATTTATATACAGAAAGCTTAGCAATGAATTTATTGAAATTTCGTTTTTCTTTGTTTTTAGCCACCGCTATTTGCGCAGGAAATGCCTTGGCTTTAACACCGCCATTGCCACCAGCCGATAACGGCTTAACGGTTGCAAGTTGGAATTTGGGCTGGCATTTATCGGTAGCGGAATCTGAGAAATGGATTGCGGCATGCAGCCGCCGCTATGTTTTTGATGCACGCAAAAAGGTGTGGGCAGGTTACACCGGTCCGCTTTCTAAAATGATTGGCGCCACTGAGCGCGGTAATGCAACGGATGCGATCGCTACTAAAGGTCAAACCAAAACTTACGCTTACGATCGCCCTAATGTAGGTTGGGAGCTTGATTGGCGTCCACGCGATGAAACGATTCGCTTGCCCTTCAGCATCGGCACCATGCCGCCGTGCAATGTGTATGCAGACGAAGATCGCAATGTGATGCGCGCCAGCCCTGCGTTGCTCGCCCAGCGTAATGTGCGCTTGGCCACGGTGCTTAAAGAACGGGTAAATGCCGACATTATTGCGTTTCAAGAAGTGTCTGGAAAGGCGGCAATTACGGACGCCTTGGGGGCATTGGCGGCGCAATATGAAGTGTGTAGTTTTGAAGGTTATGGTGTGCAGCGGCTAGGTTTTGCGTGGCGTAAAACGCTGGGTGTGACCAACGCAAAGTGCGACGTTTATGATCCGCTGTCGCTGCCAGATTCTGGCACCGATAGACGCCCGCGCCCCGGTTTGGCGCTGACGTTTAAGTTTAAAGATAAAGCGCTTGCGTTCATGAATGTGCACTTAAAAGCCGCGTGCGTTTCGCCACTTGAAAATTCACCCGAGGGTCGTGGCAAGTTAGAAGGCGAGCAACGCGATTGCCTAATGCTGCAGCAGCAAGTGGCACCGTTAGAAACGTGGCTTGAGCAAACCGCTAAATCAGCCGACCATTTTGTGTTGATTGGCGATTTAAATCGCGACCTGTGGCACGAAGTTGAAGCGATGAAAAATACGGAGAATCATGCGGCACGGGTGGACGCATCTGATCCTAAAACGCCACTCACTGCCGCTACCAAGGTACGATATTTGTTAGCCGAAATTAACGATGGCGAACCGCCCGCATCGCGGCTTACGTTGGCGGCACCAAGTTGCACCATCAGCGAGACGGCAACGCGTTTGTGTGAAGCCGCCAAGGTAAAGCGCTTGCGCACGGAAGACCGTTTAGCGCTGGTTAAAGAGCTAGGTTGCCGCAACCCCAACGGGCTAGATCAAATGCTGATTAGTCGTAATTGGCCCGGCTTAAGTACCACGCCGCAATCGAAAAAAGTTTCAATCGCACCATTTGGCGACACCGTTAGCGACGAAGATGCAGCAAAGCGACCAGCGCAGTTGGCCGCATCTGATCATTGCCCAATTGTGATTGCGTTGCCGCCGCTGTAGAACCTGAAATGACTGATTTGCTGTACACTCCGCGTCGGTCGAAGTTTGGTCGGCGCGAACACAATTTGCACCGAATCAAAACGCATTTTTCATAAAATGAGTGCGACTACAAAAACATAATTTTTGAGGAGTTACTATGGCTGCCGTTCCAAAATCCGCTGCATCTGGCGTTACCGAGTTTTCGCAATTCGCCCACGTCACCTTAGACGATAAATACCTATTAAGCCAAGGCCGCGCCTTCATGACGGGTACCCAAGCCCTCGTGCGCTTGCCCATGCTGCAGCGCCAGCGCGACGTAGCCGCTGGCTTAAATACAGCGGGCTTTATTTCTGGCTATCGCGGCTCGCCGCTGGGTGCGTATGACCAGGCGTTGTGGAAAGCCAAAAAATTCCTTAAAGAACAACACGTATTTTTCACCCCTGGCGTGAATGAAGAGTTAGCCGCCACGGCAGTGTGGGGTTCGCAGCAAGTTACGCTATTTGAAGGTGCTAAGTACGATGGCGTATTTGGCATTTGGTACGGCAAAGGCCCGGGTGTTGATCGGTCGGGTGACGTGTTTAAGCACGCGAATGCTGCGGGTTCATCCAAGCACGGCGGGGTGCTGTTAGTTGCTGGTGACGACCACGCGTGTAAGTCATCCACCTTGCCGCATCAATCAGAACATATTTTTGACGCCGCGATGATTCCGGTGCTGTACCCGACGGGCGTGCAAGAAATATTAGAGTTGGGGCTGCATGGTTTTGCGATGTCGCGCTATTCGGGTTTGTACATCGCGTTTAAGTGCATATCGGACACGGTAGATGCATCGGCATCGGTAAATATTGATCCTGACAATACGAAGATTTTGCTACCGCAAGATTTTGTGATGCCAGAGAAAGGCGTATCGCTGCGCTGGCCTGATTCACCGATGGATCAAGAACTTCGGCTGCAGCACGATAAAATTTACGCAGCATTAGCCTACGCGCGAGTGAATAAACTGAATCACGTCACCATTGATTCTGACAAGCCGCGCTTAGGCATTATTGCCTCCGGCAAAAGCTATTTAGACACCTTGCAAGCGCTGGAAGACTTAGGCATTGACCAACGTCACGCTGCTGAAATTGGCATTCGCTTATATAAAGTGGCGATGCCGTGGCCGCTAGAGCCAGAAGGCGTGCGTGATTTTGCCAAGGGCTTGGAAGAAATTTTAGTGGTTGAAGAAAAGCGCCAGCTGATTGAATATCAACTCAAAGAGCAGCTCTACAATTGGCGCGACGATGTGCGTCCGCGTGTGATCGGTAAATATGACGAACACGGCGAATGGGAGCAGCAGCGTAGCGAATGGTTGCTACCCGCAGCCGGTGAATTAACGCCCGCCATGATCGCGCGCGTGATCGCCAAGCGCATCGCTAAATTCCACACCAGCAAAATTATCGAAGCCCGCATGAAGTTTATTGCGGACAAAGAAGCCGCGCTTGAAAAGCCGCGCGCCAAAGCTGCGCGTATTCCGTATTTTTGCAGCGGTTGCCCACACAATACTTCCACCAAAGTGCCCGAAGGCTCCAAGGCGCTGGCGGGTATTGGCTGCCACTATATGGCAACCTGGATTCGCCCTGAAGAAACGATGACCTTCACCCAGATGGGTGGCGAAGGTGTGCCATGGGTGGGCATTGCGCCGTTTACTAGCACTAAGCATGTGTTCGCAAATTTAGGCGACGGCACTTACTATCATTCGGGCTTGTTGGCCATTCGTGCCGCCATTGCTGCGAATGTAAATATCACTTACAAAATTTTGTTTAATGATGCCGTCGCCATGACTGGCGGCCAGCCGGTCGACGGCCCGATTTCAGTGCCTATGATTACCCACCAAGTGCATTCAGAAGGTGTGAAGCGGGTGGTGATTGTTACTGATGAACCAGAGAAATACGACGCACCAGAAATTCAAGCGGGCCTAGCACCAGAAGTCACTGTGCATCATCGTGATGACCTTGATTTAGTGCAGCGCGGCCTGCGTGAAATTGAAGGCACGACAGTGCTAATTTACGACCAAACTTGCGCTGCCGAAAAGCGCCGCCGCCGCAAACGCGGCACATTTCCTGATCCGCAAAAACGCATCTTCATCAACGAAGCCGTGTGTGAAGGCTGTGGCGATTGCGGTGTGCAATCCAACTGCCTAAGCATCATGCCGGTTGAAACCGAATTTGGCCGCAAGCGCGCAATTGAGCAATCAAGCTGCAACAAAGACTACTCCTGCGTAAAAGGTTTCTGCCCAAGCTTTGTCACCATTGAAGGTGGCAAACTACGCAAGAAAAAACCAGCAGTGCAAGAAGTATTAGCTGCACTACCTTTGCCACAATTGCCGTCATTAGATAAACCCTATGGCGTGATGGTTACTGGTGTGGGCGGCACAGGTGTTGTCACCATCGGCGCGTTGTTAGGCATGGCAGCCCACCTAGAAGGCAAGGGCGTTGCCGTGCTCGACATGACAGGGCTGGCGCAAAAAGGCGGCAGCGTGTACACGCACGTGCGCTTTGCCAATAAGCCTGAAGAAATCCACGCAGTGCGCATCGCCGCAGGGGAAGCCAACGCGGTGCTGGGCTGCGATATGATTGTTTCAACATCTGATGAGGCCATTGCCAAAATGCAAAACGGCCGTACCCGCGCGGTCATCAATGGCGATGTGGCCACCACCGGTGGCTTTACCAAAGACCCTGATTTGCACATCCCCGTCGCCGAAATGCGCGAAGTGCTAAAAGAAACCGTGGGTGCGGCCAATGTAGATTTTGTCGATGCATCAGGCCTAACCTTAGCGCTGATGGGTGATGCAATTTACACCAACCCCTTCGTGCTTGGCTTTGGCTGGCAACGCGGCATGGTTCCGGTAGGCTTAGAC
>JAYUOW010000035.1:0-19612 GCA_043760555.1 Betaproteobacteria bacterium | reverse complement strand
ATGTAGGCCTAAATGCGAATGATGCGGTGCATTTATCCACGGTAGATACTGCTTTAATTTCAAACTTACAACAGCTGGAGAATGCCGTAAATAGGGCGTTTACAGAGTTCCGTTTAGATACCGTAGCGGCTGAAATTTATCAATTTGTATGGATTGAATATTGTGATTGGTATTTAGAATTTGCCAAGGTGCAGTTGGCTGCGAGCCGCGCTGTGCTTGAGAACCCAGCTTCCACACCCGCAGAACGCGAGCACGCCACGCAAGCTGCTAGAGGCACGCGTCGCACGCTATTGCGTGTGCTTGAAGTTTGCTTGCGTTTGGCGCATCCGCTTATTCCGTTTATCACCGAAGAGCTATGGCAAAAGGTGGCTCCACTGGCGGGTAAAACCGGTGCCAGTATTTGCATCCAACCCTTCCCACAAGCACAGCCGGAAAAATTGAATGCGGACGCTGAGGCCTTCGTCGCCGAGCTAAAGCTAAGCATCGACGCCGTGCGCAATTTGCGCGGTGAAATGGGTGTGTCGCCCGCTGAAAAAGTGCCGCTATATGTTGATAGTCAATCGGCAGTTGTCATGGCGCAGATGCCCTATTTATGCGCTTTGGCAAAGGTATCTACTGCGCATCATGTGGCAGCGCTACCAGATGCTAACGCGCCTGTTGCTGTTACCAAATCCGCTAATTGGATGCTCGATATTAAAGTGGATGTTGCGGCTGAAACCGAGCGATTAAATAAAGAAATCGTAAAGCTAGACGCTGAAATTGCGAGCGTACAAACTAAGCTAGGTAACGCCAGCTTTGTCGATCGCGCACCGCCTGCAGTGGTGGCTGCAGAGCAGCAGCGCTTGGCTGATCGCATCGCCAAGGTGGTGCAGCTGCGCGCGCAAATAGCGAAGTTAGTCTAACGCGAGCTTGATGCGCGCAATGAAAATACCGCTGCGTTGAATCCGACCGAACCACAACCTAAGCACGGCTACCCGCACGGTATCCGTGCGTTGCGGCACCAAAATTTTCGTCGCTATTACATCGGTCAAACCGCGTCGCTGATAGGTTCGTGGATACAATCAGTCGCGCTGTTGTGGATGGTCTATCGCTTGTCGGGCTCTACTGGCACGACGGGTACAGTGGCGTTTTTCGGGCTTCTACCCTACTTAGTCGTCACTCCATTTGCGGGGCTATTGGCCGATAGAATGCCGCGCCGTAACTTGCTGCTAATCGTGCATAGTTGCTTGCTCACGCTATCTGCCACTATTGCTGTGCTAAGTTATTTTCAATGGGTAACGGTCACATTGCTGGGTGTTTTTGCGGTAATTTTAGGCGTACTCAATGCGGTTGAAATCACCACACGGCACTCCTATTTTGCGCAGCTGATTGACGATAAAACTGATCTTCCCAACGCCATTGCATTGAACTCCATCAATATTAATGGAACGCGGCTAATTGGTCCTGCAATTGGTGGCTTAATCATTGCAGCATCGTCTGAAACCGCCTGCTTTGCGCTTAACGCGGTATCGTATTTAGCCGTAATCGCGCAGCTAAAAATGATGCCCGTGGTGCCGGTGGTTGCGTCGCAAGATAGCCAACACCCGCTCGTGCAATTGCTCGACGGCTGGCGCTTCGCAATGCGCAGCCGCGCTATTGGGCCGCTCGTGGTCACGGCGGGTGCAGTAAGTTTGTGTTTAAACTCATACACTGTGCTGATGCCCGCCATTGCCACCGAAGTATTCGGTAAAGGAGCGGCACTTAATGGTGTGCTACTAAGCGGCGTTGGGGCGGGCGCGTTGATTGGCGGCGTGCTTATCGCCATGCGAAAAAGTATTAGGGGGCTATCTACTTGGATACTGCTAACCGTTTGCGCGGCGGGCGCTGGTGCCGTGTTGTTTGCAAGCATCGCACAGTTTAAGTTCGCGCCCGCATCGTTTGTCGCGATGGCGATCATGGGCTTCGGCATCATGGGCACGAGCGTATGCGTGAACACCATTATTCAAACCGTGGTTGACGACGGGTATCGTGGCCGCGTTATCAGCGTGTATTCCACCTGTTTTATCGGTGCTACACCCATCGGCCAACTTGCAGCGGGTTGGTTGGCTGAACACATCGGCCCTATTAACACGATGATGGTGTGCGGGGCATTGTGTTTTTGTGTGGCCGCAATCTATGCGCACCATTTGCCGAAGCTACGATTAGTGTTGCGCAGTGCGTATAGCGAACACGGCGTTGCTCCACGCGCATAATAGGCTGAAGATGCCCGCATTTAGGGCGTTTGCGGCTATATTCTGCGCTTTTGGTTACGGTAAAAATTGTGGTTTTGCAGATGCGCAGACGCATGTAGTATGAAATATAATTCAGTATCGATCTTTAAGTTGGCGCGATCGATAAAACGCCATCCCAAACTACCAAAAAGGAAATCACTCATGAAAAAACTATTGAACAGCGCAGCTATTGCTTTAATGCTTTTTGGCGCAAATACCGCCTTCGCAGCAGATGAATACAACGTCGTACCAGCAAGCGACCCACAATACAAGCAGTGCTTGGCATTCGCTAAAAAATTAGGCTGGGAAGGCGGCGAGGAAAAGAGCCCTGTTAAAGGCCAAACAAAATTGCAAGCGTTCTGCACCTGCATGTGGAACGAAACCCCAGAAGATTTCAAGGGAAACTTAGCCACGTTTTCCGAAAGCAAGCGCGGCGCATCAACTAGCAAAATTTGCGAAAAGCATTCTAATTGGTATAGCGAATAAATCGCTTACGCGATGTTACTAGTTTATGTTCCACCTTACTTGGCGGTGGAACGTGCATCGGCCAGTTAGCCACCGGTTAACTGGCCGTATGCATTGAGCTTGCTAACAAGATCGTACTACGCGATATCGTGTTCTGCCGTATTCGAATCTGAATCATATTAATATGCTGACTAAAATGGGCTTTTGGTTAATTTAGCTGGTTTTTTGAATATTTTCTGCAAATAACTAGCGTAAATGTTAGTATTATTTTATGTTAATCGAATTTTCAGTCACAAACTTTCGTTCCATCCTTGAGCGCCAAACGCTTAGCATGGTGGCATCTTCGTATTTTGGAGAGTTGGGAGAGGCAAACACGTTTGATGCAGGGGTAGGGACAGGGGCGCTGCGCCTGTTGCGATCCACTGCGCTCTACGGCCCAAATGCTTCAGGCAAAAGTACACTGATTAAAGCGTTGAGCTTTATGGAAACACAAGTTCGATATTCGCAGCAAGGACGTCATTTTGGCGATGAAATTGACGTGGTTCCCTTTAAGTTGACGGATACGTCTAGCGGTGCGGATAGTATGTTTGAGATAATTTTTGTTGAGGGCGATGTCCGTTATGAATATGGTTTTAGTTGTAATCGCCAGCGCTTTACCGAAGAATGGTTGATTGCCTACCCAAAAGGGCGCCCCCAAAAATGGTTTCATCGCATATTCGATGCGGCTATTGAAGCTGACGTCTATAAATTTGGTACTTCGTTTTTGGGTGCTCGATTGCGAGAAGGTTGGAGCTTGCAAACGCGCCAGAACGCGCTGTTTTTATCGACAGCGGTACAGCTAAACAACGAGCAGCTCAAACCGGTGTTCAATTGGTTTAACCAAAAACTGATCGTTTTGGGTGCTATGCATTCCCTGTCCTCCCGCATTACGCTGAACGAATTGCAGAACCCGCTCGGCAAAGACGAAATTTTGAAGTTTATGAATGCTGCCGATTTGTCACTTGCAGACATCCAGGTAAGAGATTCCTACGCGCCGCGAGAAGGCTTATCTGGCGGATTGATAACGGCTTTTTCGCCTTCGGAGAAGCCGATATTTATCCATTCAAATACACAAACTGGCGCGCCGGTCGAGTTGAGTGAGTCGGAGGAATCTCAAGGCACGTTGGCGTTGTTCGCATTCGCTGGGCTGTGGGTGCATACGGTGAAAAACGAGCATATTTTAGTAGTTGATGAATTGGACAGTAGCTTGCATCCCTTAGTCGTGCAGCATTTAGTGAAGCGCCTCCACCACGCCGGCACCAAAGCTCAACTTGTTTTCACCACGCATGACGCAACGTTGCTGAGTCAGTCCTTGTTTCGCCGTGATCAAGTTTGGTTTATGGAAAAGGACAAAAATAATGCGACGCGCTTGTATCCCTTGTCCGATTTTAGCCCGAGAGAAAATGAGGCAATTGAGCGCGGTTATTTAAACGGGCGTTATGGAGCAATTCCCTTCCTCAAAGATTTGGATTTTTATGGGGTCGGATGATCGTTTTTTAAAGCGAAAACCGCGCACAACAGCCAGCCTAGGTCGTCTTAAACATGCGCGCGCCAGTGCCGAGCGCTACTTGATTGTCTGCGAAGGTACAAAAACTGAGCCACGATATTTTCAAGCGCTGGTTAATGCGCAGGGTATCAATTCGCAACGAGTAAAAATTGCACCAAATAATGGCAATACGCCTGACAAAATAGTCGGTCATGCACTCCACCTTTATGAAGGCGATTACAAAAACGGTGACCCATTTGATGCGGTCTATTGCGTGTTTGATCGGGATACGCATTCGACGTTTGAAGCTGCCATAGAAACAATAAAAAAGTTGAATCTGGACGACAAGAAACGCAAAAAGCTGAACGTGGGCGGTAAGCCCAAAGAGTTGAAAGAGGATGAAGACACATTTAACGCCATCACTTCCACACCCTGCTTTGAATATTGGTTATTACTTCATTTTGAGTTCACCGATAAGGCCTTTACCGCTATCGGAAAGACGTCCGCAGGGGATGCGGTGGCCAAGGCGTTGAAAGTTCATATGCCGCACTACGCCAAAGGTCAACTGGACATCCATGCGGAAGTTCAAAGTCGAGCAGAGACCGCGCTAAAGCATGCCAAACGTGCCCGTAAAAATGCTGAAAAAACAGGCTCGACCAATCCAACGACGGATGTCGATAAACTAGTGGAAACCTTAATGAAAAAAGATACGCAATACGCGGTCTAAGTGCTCAAAACATCGGCAGTATAGATTTGAATATGCGCTCTTAAATCAAAGTTTAAACCCAAGCAAAAGTACCTTCTAATTATGCCAAACGAAACCGTAATCTTTGAGATAAACCAAGCCATCGCCACCATCACGCTGAATCGCCCGCAGCAGTTAAACGCGATGAATAACGACATGATGTTAGCCGTGCGCGAAGCGTTAGTTCAGGCACAGGAAGACGCCATTCGCGTGGTGGTGATACGCGGCGCGGGCAGGGCGTTTATGGCGGGGGGCGATGTGGCTACGTTCGCTACCCGGGTGGATGAATTGACTGAACTTTTGCCGGAGATGATTGGGCTATTTCATGAATCTATTGCGCTTATTCGTGGGCTTAAAAAGCCGGTAATCGCAAGCGTACACGGGGCTTGCGCGGGCGGGGGCTTGTCGTTAATGTTGGCTTGCGATTTAGCCATTGCTGCGCAAAACGCTAAATTCACGATGGCTTATGCCAACATTGGCACCTCACCCGATGGTGGTGCGAGCTTCTTTTTGCCACGCGTGGTCGGCGCGCGGCGAGCGATGGAGTTGATGCTGCTGGCCGACCGTTTTGATGCGGACGTAGCGCTGCGTTTAGGTATCGTCAATAGCGTGGTGGCGGACGATGTGTTGGTGACGCAAACCGCAGCCCTTGCCGCCCGTTTAAGTATTGGCCCCACGCACGCCTATGCCAACACCAAGGCGCTGATAGGCGCAAGCTTTGAACGCGATTTAACGACCCAATTGGCGGCTGAAGTGGCAGGTTTTACCGACTGTGCTACGGGTGCTGACTTTAAAGAAGGCGTGCGTGCGTTTGTCGATAAACGACCGCCTACGTTTAATGGAACGTAATATTACTGTCGCAAATTACGCTATATTTTCGTAAAAATAGGCTGAAGATGCCCTAAATACGGGCGTTTCCAGCCTGTTTTTGATTGTGGTGTGCGTTTGTGGCCGTTTTGGCTGCCGACGCTAAAAACACAGTAATTTCAATCAATTAGCCAGAATTTAGACAAGTTTTGTGCGCCGCAACATGCTATAATTTTGGGTTGTATTTACCTCGCTCTAACCTTGCCCAAAGAAAGCCTCACATGCCGCGCGCTCTCCGAAATATTGCCATCATCGCTCACGTTGACCACGGTAAAACTACCCTTGTCGATAAATTATTGCATCAAGCTGGTACTTTTGCCGCGCACCAACACATTGCCGAACGGGTGATGGATTCCAACGATCTGGAAAAAGAGCGCGGTATTACCATTTTGGCAAAAAACACGGCAGTGGATTTTGAAGGTGTGCACATTAACATCGTTGATACCCCGGGCCACGCTGACTTTGGCGGTGAAGTAGAGCGCGTATTGTCGATGGTTGATGGCGTGTTGTTGCTAGTGGATGCGGTTGAAGGCCCAATGCCGCAAACGCGTTTTGTAACTAAAAAAGCACTGGCACTTGGCTTAAAGCCAATCGTGGTAATTAACAAAATCGACCGTGAAGGTTCGCGCCCTGATTGGGTGCTAAACCACACGTTTGAATTGATGGACAAATTGGGTGCGACTGAAGAACAGCTTGATTTTCCAGTTGTATACGCGTCTGCTTTGAACGGCTGGGCAACAATCGATTTGGCGCAAAAACCAGACGATATGCGCGCACTGTTTGAAACCATTTTAAAGCACGTACCGGTGCCGCATTGCGATCAATCGGGTTCGTTGCAGCTGCAAATTTCAGCCCTTGACTACTCCACCTATGTTGGCCGTATCGGCATTGGTCGCGTACGTCGCGGCACGGTAAAGTCGGGTCAAGAAGTGATGGTTTTGGGCGCTGATAAAGTGCCGAAACGCGCTAGAATCAACCAAGTACAGAGCTTCCAAGGTTTGAGCAAAGTACCGATGGAATTCGCCGAAGCAGGCGAAATTGTGATGATTAACGGCGTGGATGATTTGTCGATTGGTTGCACGATTGCATCAACTGAAAACCCAGAAGCGCTACCAATTTTGGGTGTGGATGAGCCAACGTTGAACATGACGTTCCAGGTAAATACCTCACCACTCGCTGGTACAGAAGGTAAGTTTGTAACGAGCCGCCAAATTCGTGAGCGCTTGGATAAAGAGTTGCTCGTAAACGTGGCGTTGCGCGTTGAAGAAACTGGCGACACCGATAGCTTTTTGGTATCCGGTCGCGGTGAATTGCACTTAACGATCTTGCTTGAAACCATGCGTCGCGAAGGCTATGAATTGGCCGTGGGTAAGCCACGTGTGTTGTTTAAAGATATTAACGGCGAGCGTTGCGAACCGTATGAAATGTTGACTTTAGACGTTGAAGAAACGCATCAAGGCCCAGTAATGGAGGCGATTGGCACACGCCGTGGCGACATGCAAGACATGGTGCCGGATGGTCGTGGCCGTGTGCGTTTGGATTATCGTATTCCAGCGCGCGGCTTGATTGGTTTCCAGTCTGAATTTATGAACTTAACGCGCGGTACTGGTATTAAGAGCCACGTGTTTGATGAATACGCGCCTGTCCGTGGCGATATGCCATCGCGTCGTAACGGCGTGCTAATTTCAGCTGAAAAGGGCGAGGCTGTTGCTTACGCGTTATGGAAGCTGCAAGACCGTGGCCGCATGTTTGTGTCCCCGGGCGAAAAATTGTACGAAGGCATGGTTATTGGCGTAAATAGCCGCGATAACGACTTGGTCGTAAACCCAATTAAGGGCAAGCAGCTGACCAACGTGCGTTCTTCCGGCACGGATGAAGCCGTAGCGCTTGTTCCGCCGATTCAGATTTCGCTTGAAAGCGCGATTGAGTTTATTGATGACGACGAATTGGTAGAAATCACGCCAAAGAATATTCGTATTCGTAAGCGTTTCTTGATTGAGCATGAGCGCAAGAAGGCATCGCGCGAGGCTGCATAATTATTAGCGGCACGTTTTAACGACAAAGGCGGATTTATTCCGCCTTTGTGCTATTTTGGATACTGAAATTGCTTTTGAATTTGTAGGCGTTGCACAAAACCGGCGTAGGGTGGGCAACGCTTTTTTGCCCACGCGTTGATCCATCAAAATCGTCGCGCAGGTCAAGTAAGCTACAGCCGCTAAGCGCTACATTGTTATTCAACTAATAATTTCCCGATGACCGATTCCACCGTCCTAATCCTCCTTTTAATCGCCGTGTGCGTGCTGCTGCTACTCATTGTGGTGATGCTGTTTTTAAGCCTCAGCACGCGCGCTAACGTGCGTACATTGCCGGTCACCCTTGATGCGTCCGTGGGCGCTAAACAAGACGGCCTGCTCCATAAAATGGTGGTGCAAGTAGGCGACGGTTTTGCCAAGCAAACCGAGCGCATCAGCAATAGCCAGAGCGATTCTGGCGAACGATTGCGCAGTGCCATGAACGAAGAATTAGCACGGCAACGCGCCAGTATTAACGCCTTAGCCCTTGAGCAAACGAACAATTTAGCTGTGAATAGAGAGGCTGTAAACGCCCAATTAACGGCCTTCTCCAGCCAGTTAAGCGCCAAGCAAGATGCGCTAAAAACAGAAATGCTCGGCGGCACCTTAGAGCGCATTGCCGAGCAAAGCAGGCTCCAGCAAGAGCTAATTCAAACGACATTGCGCGATGCCACATTCCGCATCAACGGCTCGATTGAAAACCTAACGGTGTCTGTCGATAAGCGCTTGGCAGAAATTGGTGGCAAAGTCAGCGAGCGCTTGGACGAAGGCTTTAAAAAAACCAACGACACCTTTGTAAACGTGATGGCGCGCTTGGCTACTATTGATGAAGCGCAAAAGAAAATTGATGGCTTAACGACCAACGTGGTGAGCCTGCAGCAATTGCTGGGCGATAAACGATCACGCGGCGCGCTGGGTGAAATGCAGCTGGAGCAATTAGTGCGCAATATGCTGGCCGAAAATTGCTTTGAATTTCAATACAGCTTTGCTACACATGGTGTTGACGTGCGTGCGGATTGCGTGCTCAAGCTGCCTGAACCAGTGGGCATGATTGCCATTGATTCTAAATTCCCGCTCGAAAACTACGAGCGCATGGTGGCCGCCGAAGTGGCTGGAGCGCCCGATAAAGTGGTTGCCAGCGCCTTTAAATCTGACGTGCGCAAGCATATTGATGCTATTGCCAGCAAATACATCATAGCGAATGTCACCAGCGATGGCGCTGTAATGTTTGTGCCAGCGGAAGCGGTGTTTGCGGAGATCCACGCTTATCACCGCGACATTGTTGAATACGCACAGAACAAGCGGGTGTGGATTGCATCGCCCACGACATTGATGGCGATTTTAAACACCACGCGCGCCGTGCTAAAAGACGTTGAAACCCGCAAGCAAATTCATGTAATTAAAGATGAGCTCGGCAAGCTTGGTAAAGAGTTTGGCCGCTTCGATGAACGCATGCGCAAGCTGGCGGATCATATTCGCCAAGCCAATGATGATGTGAAAGATGTGAGCGTGACGAGTGACAAAATTAGCAAACGATTCGCGTCCATTGAGCGTGTAGAAATTGACGCGGCAGCCAAACCGCTGGTGGATAAAAATAACGGTACAATATTGCCGGGTTTGGACTGATTTTTAAGTTAAATTGTGCTTGAAGAAGCCCGTATTTAGGGCGTCTTCAAGATGTTGTTAGTGATAGATTTTGAGGAGATTTTATGAAAAGTAAAGCACTGAAATTTAAACAAGTGATTTCTGCACTAGGGCTAGTTTTGCTCACCAGCGCTGCGATGGCACAAACGCCAACGACGGATGCGGCAGATGCTGTTCGAAAACAAAAGGAAGCCCAATTGTTAGAAAAACTAGAAGCTGAAACCAAACGCCAAATGGAAGTTGCGCGCACCGCCACGCGCTTGGTGTACCCGACCAGTAAAAAAGGCACGCAAAAAGACACCTATCACGGCACCGAAATCGCCGATCCGTATCGTTGGCTTGAGGACGACAACGCGGCCGACACCAAAGCGTGGGTAGCCGAACAAAACACCTTTACCAATAAGCACTTAGCCAGCATCGCCAACCGCGAAACCATTCGCAAAACCTTTACCCAGCTATACAATTTCGAAAAATTTTCGCTGCCGTTTAAAGAAGGTGGAAAGTATTTTTGGACTAAAAATGATGGCTTGCAACAACAAGCAGTCGTCTACACCGCGGCAAGCCTAACGGCTGCGCCGTCTGTGGCGCTTGACCCGAATGGCTTTTGTAAGGACGGCACGGTGGCACTTAGCGGCATGTCAGTCAGCCGCAATGGTCGCTACCTCGCCTACGGTACTTCTAGTGGCGGATCCGATTGGCAAGAATGGCAAGTGCGCGATCTGACGACGGGCAAGAACTTGGGCGACGCCATCAAATGGGTAAAGTTTTCGAGTGCAGAGTGGACCGCAGACGGCAAGGGATTTTTCTATAGCCGATACGATGAACCCAGGGCAGGCGCTGCGCTAACCGAAGGAAATTTTTATCAAAAGCTCTACTACCATCGCCTGAACACGCCGCAATCTGCCGATGTGCTGGTGTTTGAAAACAAAGACAAAAAAGAATGGGGGTTTGGCGCGTCGGTCACTGATGACGGCAACACCTTGTTTATCAATGTGTGGGCGAGTGCAGGTCGTAAAAACGGTTTGTTTTTTGCGCCACTCAAAAACCAAGGCGTAGATGCGACATCACCGTTAAAGGTTAGCGCCATCACCACTGCGTTTGACGCCGAATATGCGCTCATTGGCTCTAGCAGTAACACTGCATGGATTAAAACCGATAAAGACGCCCCAAAAGGCCGCGTAATAGCCATTGATTTGAACGTAAAGCCCGCAACAGAGATGCTGTTGCGCGCAAAAACCGTTATCGCGGCAGGTGAAAACGCATTGACGGGTGTAAGCGTGGTGGGCGGCAAAATTATTGCGCAATATTTGCAAGATGCGTCTTCCCTTGTGCGCACGCACAAGCTCGACGGCACCAAGCTCAGCGAAGTGACCCTCCCCGGCGTGGGTTCAGCCGATGGCTTTAACGGTAAACTCAACGCCAGCGAAACGTTCTACAGCTACACCAGCTTAATTTCGCCCACCACCATTTATCGCTATGACATAGCGAGCGCTAAATCTAGTATTTTTAAGCAGCCAAAAACAGCGTTTAATTCAAGCGAATATGAAACTTCGCGCAACTTCGCCATCAGCAAAGACGGCACCAAGGTGCCCGTATTTATTGCCCACAAGAAGGGTTTGAAGTTTGACGGACAAAACCCCACGCTGCTGTATGGCTATGGCGGATTCAATGTTTCCATGACGCCGACGTTCCGTGCGACTGCTGCTACTTGGATGCAAATGGGCGGCGTTTATGTGTTGGCGGTGTTGCGCGGTGGCGGCGAATATGGCGCGGAATGGCATGACGCTGGCACCAAAATAAACAAGCAAAATGTGTTCGATGATTTCATCGCGGCCGCCGAAGGTTTGGTTGCCAATCGCTACACATCGCCTAAAAAACTCGCTATCAATGGTGGTTCAAACGGCGGGCTGTTAGTCGGCGCGGTGCTAAATCAACGCCCTGAATTGTTTGGTGCTGCCGTGCCCGAGGTGGGCGTAATGGACATGCTGCGCTTCCACAAATTTACCATCGGCTGGGCATGGGTACCGGACTACGGCTCGTCCGACAAAGCCGATGAATTTGCAGCGCTGGTTAAGTATTCGCCCTTGCACACGGTAAAGCGCGGCGTGCAATATCCGCCCACGCTTATCATGACCGCCGACCATGACGACCGTGTGGTGCCTGCGCACAGTTTCAAGTACGCCGCTGAAATGCAAACAGCGGCGGCCGAGTTTCACGAAAACTGGCCGCTAAATTTAAAAACTGGACCAGTGCACATTCGTGTGGAGGCCAGCGCCGGTCACGGTGCGGGCACACCGACATCAAAAATCATTGAAGAGCGCACTGATTTATTGGCGTTTATCGCAAATGCGCTGGGCGTGAAGTAACGGTTTTTCCGCTCCAAGATAGGCTGAAGATGCCCTGAAATAGAGCGTCTTCAGCCTATTTTTTTGATGCTTTAGGTTAGTTTTGAAATAGAATAGCAGGCTGTAAAGCGTGCGCGTAGACGTTTGTAAGAAGCAATAGCTAGCACCCAAAATTAGTTCGAGGCGCAGTAAAAATCGCAAAGTAAGATAACGCCCTGGTCGTAAAGTAGCGCTATGAAAACACTAACCCGACAATCTTACGCACGCCGCCTTGAACGCGTTATCACTTACTTGACTAACCATTTGGATGGTGATGTCAGTTTGGAGCGGCTTGCTGAAGAGGCCTGTTTGTCGGCTACCCATTTTCATCGCATCTATCATTCTGTCACCCGTGAGACGGTGGTGCAGACGGTGCGTCGTTTGCGGTTGCATCGCGCCGCTGTAGAGCTAATTTCGTCAATGACCAGTATTAACCGAATTGCTGCAGACGCGGGCTATTCGAGCGTGCAGGCATTTTCTAAAGCGTTTCGGCTAGCGTATGCGGTGCCGCCTTCAAGCTACCGAGCACTGCAGTTTCGTAAGCCCAATAGTTCGGCGCTCGCAACGCAATTTTTACTTCAGCCAAAGGAGAAATTCGTTATGCATCAAATTAAAATTGAAAGTTTTGAACCCTGTCGCGTCGCTGCAATGCAGCACGACGGCGACTATATGGAAGTTGGCAATACGTTCGATAAGCTCATGATTTGGGCTACAGGGCAGGGGCTGGACGTGGACACAGCGCGATCATTTGGCATCTATTATGATGATCCTGCTGCAGTCGAAAAACACAAGCTGCGATCCGATGCTTGCATAGAAATCCCTGCTGATTTTGTGCCTCCAGCCGAATGCCGCGCTCTGCAAATGCCTGCCGTACGTTGTGCAACTTTAATGCACATCGGCCCCTACTCAGACCTTGAAAAATCGTACCAGCAGCTTTATGGTATTTGGCTTCCTGCGTCTGGCGAAGAGCCAAATGAACACCCACCATTTGAAGAATATCTAAATGATCCCAGAGTCGTGCCGCCGTCAGAATTGCAAACCGCGATCCGTTTACCGCTGCGCTAGAGCTAGCAAATAGTCAAAGTAATAGGCTGGAGAAGTCCTATTTTAGGGCGTTTACAGCCTATTCTATTTCACCGTTCCCGCCGGCAGCGTAGACCTAAATCTGGCAATAAACGGCCTTAGGCTTTAAACTCGGCGATGACTTCGATGAGGCCAACGATGTTTTCGTTGAGCGCTTCCAAATCCTCTGCGGGTATCCACCATTCGGTGTGGTGTGCGCCGCCTACCTGCTCAATTTTATAGTTGTCCATGAATGCTTTTTTCACTGCGAACTTTGTGACAAAACCTGCCCCGCTCAACTTCACGTTCCAATCCTGCGCAATCTGGATGGCATATTGCTGATTCGTCACAGGATAAAAAATAGGCTGTTCTGGCAATCGTGGCGGCCATTTTCGGTTTCCGGTAGCAACAACTAGTGCCAACTCTTCAGGTCCGGTCGGGCGATAGAGGATGATGGTTTCGATCATTTGAGTTTTTCTCTGTGTGTAGTAGTTCTAAATATGGCATGTCGGTGGCTGCGCATCAACCCCCGCTTCCAATTGCGCCAACCATACATCGGCTTCTTCAAACGTGGCGTGCAGTCCGGACGCTTGATAGTTGTTCCACGCTGCAACCCCGTCCAGTTATAAGCTGCACGTTTTTCTTCACGATTCACATACTGTGCGATTGCCTCGCGCATGAGGTATTCGGTAGATTGTTTTTGGGTGGCGGCGAGCTGGATCATTCGCAGGTTTAGCGTAATGTCGGTATTTATCGCGATCGAATTATGGGTAGTATTCATCGCTTCTCCCGAAGGTGAAATTAACCATTACTTTACACCGGCTCGTTGCCAAATCAATGGGTGATCTGTTTTTTCGCTGGTCTTCTTTGTGGATAGAAACCGAGCGGCTGGGTGCGAAATAACCGCTTCTGACCCAAAAAGCCCGCAAAAGCGCGCATTTTGCAATTGCCTGTTGACCTTAGCCCAAGACTTCTCTAAAATTTGTCCGGACAACTTTGATTTTGACCGCAACTTTGAGGGAGCTTGGCTATGGCTACTGTGCTTGTTTTGTTTAACTTAAAACCGGATGTTGACGTGGCGCTGTATGAAAAATGGGCGCGTGAAAAAGATATGCCTACGGTGCGCGGGTTGAAGTCGGTTTCTGGCTTTGAAGTCATGAAGTCGCAGCTAATTTTAGGCTCAGACGCCAAGCCGCCGTACCAATACGCCGAGCTGATTGAGGTGCCTGATATGAATGCTTTTGGTGCGGATATTGCTACGCCGTCAGTGCAGGCGGGAGCCAAGGAATTTCAAGCGTTTGCTGATAATCCTGTATTTATTCTTTGCGAAAAACTTTAAACGTGGCGATGTTTCCTGACCTTAAAGGCAAAGTAGCGCTCATCACCGGCGCGGGTCGCAAGGCCGGCTTGGGTGAGGCGATTGCGTTGCGCCTAGCACATGAAGGCTGCCGCGTGATTATTACCGATATTGGTAAGGCAAAAGGGGCGGAGATGCCCGCCAATGCGGTCGGTGCGATGACTGAGATGGAGATGGTAGCGGCTGAAATCGCCCTAAAATCAGGCGGCGTTTGCGTGGCAAAAGCACTGGATGTGATGGAAGAACCGCAAGTGATTAGCGTCATGGCGGCCATTGATGCTGAATTTGGCGGCGTGGATATTTTAGTGAATAACGCGGGTATCGGTTACTTGATGAAGCCCATCGTTGATTTGAGCATTGCTGAATTTGATGCCGTGCTAAGCGTGAATTTACGCGGTGCGTTTATTTGCACTAAATACGCCGCACAACAAATGATTAAAAACGGCAGGGGGGGGCGTATTGTCAACATCGCCAGCCAAGCTGCAAAATCGGGCTTTCCATTTGCGTCGGCCTATTGCGCGTCGAAGCACGGCTTGGTGGGCCTCACGCGCGTGAGTGCGATTGAGCTTGGCAAGCACAACATTACTGCTAACGCTATTTGCCCAAACCACGTCACCACGGGCTTGGGCGCGTGGCAAAACGAATACTTTTCAAACGCGTTGGGCTTAACCCTTGAGCAATATATGCAGGCCATGAAGTCACGCATTCCATTAGGTCGCCCAGGGCTGCCTTCGGACACTGCAGATGCCTGTGCATGGCTGTGTTCAGAGCAATCGCGCTACGTTACGGGCGAAGCGATGAACGTATCTGGTGGCGAGGAATATCACTGATGAGTCGGCACAACTATCACTGGCCAAACAACGCGCGTTTGGCACTTTCACTCGTTGTCAACGTCGAAGAGGGTTCCGAATACACCGTTGCTGACGGCGACAAAATCACTGAGCCGGTGGACGAGCTAAACGTAAGTTTAAAAAAGCCAATTCGCAACTACGGCAATGAATCGAACTACCGCTATGGTATTAACGAAGGCCATCGCCGCATCGCAAAATTACTCGATGGTTACAAGGTATGTGCCACCTATACGGCGGCGGCTGTAGCACTGGAACGTGCGCCAGAAATTGCGGCCTATATCAGGGATAACGGCCATGAAGCTTGCTGCCACGGCCATCGCTGGGTGCATCAGTTTTCGTTTGACGAAGCGCGGGAACGTGCCTTTATTCAAGCTGGATTGGATTCTATCGAGCGCACTACCGGTCAGCGCCCGCAGGGCTGGTTATCGCGTTATTTGCACACGGCAGACACGCGGCGTTTTTTGCAAGAAGCGGGGGTGTTTTATCACATGGATGATTACTCAGCCGACGCCCCGTTTTGGGGTGCTGTTGATGGCTCTAATAAGCCGATGGTGATCGTGCCCTATCAGCTTGATACCAATGACATGAAAATGTGGCTGGCACCAAGCTATTTGCCTAATGATTGGCTTGACTACGCGGTCGCTTGTTTTGATCAACTTTATCGCGAAGGGGCTGACGAGCCGCGCATGATGTCGCTCGGGTTGCACTTGCGCATTATTGGGCGTCCCGGTCGTATCGCGGCGTTTGAAAAATTTCTGCATTATGCAAGTGCAAAGTCTGATGTATGGTTTGCTACCCGTCTAGGCATTGCCCAGCATTTCGCAAAAAATGTTCCAGCCGGAGGCACCAACTAGATGCAACCCACCACGCAACTGCAGCGCTGTTTGTTGTTTGTGCCCGGAGCGCGCGCCGATCGTTTTAGCAAGGCTTGCGACGCCGGTGCCGACCAAGTTTGTATTGATCTCGAAGATGCGGTAGGGTTGGCCGATAAGGTTACCGCGCGTGCTGCAACGTTTGATTTTATTGCGCAATATACAAACAATCAAACCCAGCTTGGCGTGCGTATAAATTGCATATCCAGCGACCTTGGCGTTGCCGATTTGACTGATATTGCAGCACGCGATTTACAGCCCGCATTTATCATGCTGCCAAAGGTGGAAAGCCCCGCCGATATTGCCTTGGCGCAACAGATACTGGGTGCCAAACTGTGCGCGAAAGTGCCGCTGATTGCGCAGCTAGAATCACCCCACGCGGTGTTTGAAGCGCGCGCGATTGCCAAGGCGACGACGAACTTACAAGCGCTCATGTTTGGTGGCTTTGATTACGCCGTGGCCGCGCGCGTAACGCCCGGCTACAACGGTTGGCTGTGGGCGCGCGGGCAAATTGCCGCAGCAGCGGCAGAGGCCGAAGTAGGCGCACTGGATGTGCCGTGTTTGGATATCAATAATGCAGATTTAGTTGCGCGTGAAACTGCGGCGGTAATTGAGTTGGGTTACACCGGCAAAGCAGCGATTCATCCCGCACAAATTACTGCGATTCAAAACGCGTTTTTACCCACGCGGGCGCAAGCCGCACATGCGCAAAAAGTGCTTGATGCGGTTGCCGCTTCACCCAATGCCGCCATTGCAGTAGACGGTAAATTAGTGGATCGGCCAATTGAGCTCGCTGCCCAGAGAGTGGCGCAGTTAGCGCTTCTTGGCGTGCGTAATTAGCGTTTTATAAAGAATTTTTCAAGGAAAAATCATGGTGCAAAACGTAAAGCAAGTTGGTGAACATCGCTTCCGCGAACATTTTGGGCGCTACTTTGAAGACTTTAATGTAGGCGATATTTACGAGCATCGTCCCGGCCGCACCATTACTGAAACCGACAATATCTGGTTTACTTTGCTCACCATGAACACGCACCCGATGCACTTTGATCCTGAGTATGCAAAGGCCAGTGAATTCGGTAAATGCATAGTCTGTTCACCGTTGACTGTAGCGTTAATGGTGGGCATGAGCGTGACTGATGTGAGCCAAAAAGCCATCGCTAATTTGGGCTGGACTGACATCAAAATGACCCACCCTTTATTTGCAGGCGACACGCTTTATGCTGAATCAAAAGTGCTCGATAAACGCGAATCAAAGTCGCGCCCCGGTGCTGGTATTGTTAGCGTGAGTACCGATGGCTATAACCAAGACAAAGTTCTCGTTTGTAGTTTTCACCGCACCATGCTTATCGCCAAAAAAGGCCATAGCGTGGAAGATAAAGTTAACTACTAGTTTAATAACTAGTTTTGCTATTTTGCCTAAATTAAGTTTTAAAGTAATAAGGAACACCACATGAATTCAATGACCGAAACCGCCGCCTTTACCGTTGACGATGAGCGCATGTTGCTTGACAGCATCGAGACATGGGTTGAAAAATCCGTGCGGCCGATCGCTAAAGAACACGATCACGAAGACAAATATCCGCACGCCTTAGTAGAAGAAATGAAAGAGCTCGGCCTATTCGGCGCGACCATTTCGCCCGAATACGGCGGCTTAGGTTTGCCTGCAAGCACGTATGCAAAAATCGTAATTAAAATTTCATCTGTGTGGATGGCACCTACAGGCATTTTCAACTCCCACCTCATCATGGCAGCCGCCATTGAGCGCTTCGGCACAGAGGCGCAAAAGCAAGCGTTTTTACCACGTATGGCTACCGGTGAATTGCGCGGTGGCATAGGATTAACCGAGCCTGATTGCGGTACTGATCTCCAAGCCATTCGCACCAACGCCAAAAAAACCGAAGGTGGTTATCTAGTTAATGGCAATAAAATTTGGATTACCAATTCCGGCAACGGCGGCGCGATTTTGTTGCTGGTAAAAACCGACCCCACAACGTCCCCGCGCCATCACGGCATGAGCTTATTGCTGGCCGAAAAGGGCAAAGGTTTTATTGTGTCTAACAAAATGAAAAAGCTTGGCTACAAAGCCATTGATAGCTGCGAGCTGGCTTTTCAAGACTATTTTGTGCCGGATGACTGCCTGCTTGGTGGAATAGAAGGCAAGGGTTTTCAGCAGGTTGCAGGCGGCTTGGAATTAGGCAGAATCAACGTGGCTGCCCGAGGTGCAGGCATCGCCGAGGGTGCAATGATGCATGCTGTGCGCTACGCACAAGAACGTAAAACCTTCGGCAAACCCATTTGCGAACATCAAGCCGTGCAGCTAAAGCTTGGCGAAATGGCATCAAAAGTAGCAGCTGCCAAACTCATGGTGGATCACGCCGCGCAAGCCTACGATCGCGGCGAGCGCTGCGATATGGAAGCCGGCATGGCGAAGTATTTTGCCAGCGAAACAGGCGTATTTTGCGCCCAAGAAGCCATGCGTATTTTTGGTGGCGCAAGCTATTCCACCGAATATGAAATTGAGCGCTTCTATCGCGACTCGATGCTGATGTGTATCGGTGAAGGTACCAATGAAATGATGCGCATCATCATCGCCAAACAGCTCGTTGCTAGGAACCCAATTTAATGTCGTCTTCGTTACCGCTCAAGGGTATTCGCATTATCGCAGTCGAGCAATATGGCGCTGGGCCCTACGGCTCAATGTATCTGGCGGATTTGGGTGCGGAAGTAATTAAGATCGAAAACCCCAATACCGGTGGCGATGTATCTCGCGCCAACGGGCCGTTTTTTTTAGGTGAGGGCGATAGTGAATTTTTTCAAACCTTTAATGCCAACAAGAAAAGCGTGGCCATTGATCTTAAAGCACCTGGAGGCCGCGCGGTATTTGAGCGCTTGGTGGCATCAGCCGATGCGGTACTAAATAACTTGCGGGGCGATCAACCGAAAAAATTAGGGCTAGATTTTGCAACACTCAAAGCCGTTAAGCCCAGCATCGTGTGCGCGCATTTGTCTGCCTACGGTCGCGACAACGAACGCGCCGATTGGCCTGGCTATGATTACCTAATGCAGGCAGAAGCAGGCTATTGCTATTTAACGGGCGAGCCGGATGCGCCGCCGGCACGATTTGGTCTATCTGTTGTTGATTTTATGACTGGCATGACCATGAGCATCGGCCTGCTCGCAGGCATTGTGGGTGCCGCACGCACAGGTGAAGGCCGCGATATTGACGTGAGCTTATTCGACGTCGCGCTGCACCAGTTAAGCTATCCTGCCACATGGTATTTAAATAATGGGCAAGGCACCGAGCGCATGTCGCGCGGTGCGCATCCCACAACCGTACCCGCGCAAATGTACAAAGCCAAAGACGGCTGGGTATTTGTACTGTGTATGATTGATAAATTTTGGAAAGCCTTATGTTTAGGGCTTTCGCAGCCAGAATTAGCTGAAGATGCCAGATTTTCAACGATTCCGTTACGTCGTGAAAATAGAGAACTACTCACCCCAATTTTAGATACAGAATTT
>JAYUOW010000034.1:0-19665 GCA_043760555.1 Betaproteobacteria bacterium | reverse complement strand
AGCATTAGAGCAACTTTGGGATGCTGGCGCGCCAATACGTTTTGAAGTAATAGGCTGGAGAAGCCCTATTATAGGGCGTTTCCAGCACATGATAAAGCACCTTTCTGCAACCGAAAACTATGCTGATTGGTTGGTAATGCGCAATAACCTAAACTGGCACGCCACGCTTGCCGTGCTGCCGCAATCCGAATTTCACGGCCATAAGTTTTACAACAAACTAGTAGAATTTGGTGCGGCGGGCATCCCGTGTGTGTACTCGGATGTTGCACCGTACCAAGGCGTAGTGCGCGATGGCGAAGAAGGCATTTTGTGTGCGACGACACCAGAAGCCTTTGCGGCAGCCATTAGCCGATTACTTGAGCCTAAGCTGCGTAATCACATCGCGCAAATATCATGGCAATTTGTGCGCGATCACCACACGCCGGAAGCAACTGATGCGCACTGGTTTTCCACTCTCAAGCCTTATCTGAAGCTTACCGACCCAAACGAGCCAAAGTCGCGCCTCTTGTTGCGTTTTAGTGTCGGAATTTTACAGCGTGCGTACCGCATAAAGGTCGCGTTTTGGCGTTGGCGGCAAGACTTTAAAAAGCGGTTTAAGTAATAGCAGCCTTGTTATTCCAATAAAGCTGCTAAAAATACAACACTTCGGATATTTGGTTTGTGCCCCCCCTGAATTGCAGGCATTATTCTTGCATCGGTTTTCGGACTAACTTTCAGGAGATTCACGGATGACTAAGCCCTCCATGCTGCGCAACGCAGTACTGCTAACACTTTACGGTGCAACTTCATTCACGCTCCTCGCACAAGCACAAACGCCTGCGCCCACCACGCCCGCAGCCGCGTCTGAAGCCAACACCACCAAGCTTGAAACCCTAACTATCGTAGGCTCCCGCCGCGCCAGCGCATCGGCCACCGACACTACTGTGCCTGTTGATTTAATTCCGCTGGCAAAAGTGAGCGAGCAAGGTGGGCAATTTGATTTAGGCCAAACGCTGCAATACGTTTCACCCTCATTTAATTCCACCCGCCAAACCGGTGCTGATGGTGCCGATCTTGTTGATTCCGCCGCCCTGCGCGGTTTGGGCTCCGATCAAACGTTAGTATTGGTTAATGGCAAACGTCGCCACACGACAGCGTTAGTAAACCTATTCGGCGCACGTAATCGCGGCAACACCGGCACCGACATGAACGCCATTCCGCTCATGGCAATCGACAATGTACAGGTGCTGCGCGATGGCGCAGCCGCGCAATATGGGTCTGATGCGATTGCAGGCGTGATTGATATTGGCTTGAAAAAACGCTTAGGTTGTGAAGCCGTAGCTGGCTACAGCCAGTATTCAGCGGGCGATGGTAAAAACTATTTGGCATCGGGCTATTGTGGCTTTCAAATTGCTGAAAAAGGCGTCATCGGTGTAACGGCAGAGTACGTTGACCGTGGCCGCTCAAACCGTGCAGAAGCAGGTAATCCGCGCATCATCGGCGATACCCAAGCTAAAAACGCCACGGTTTATGTCAACGGTGAAGTGCCATCCAGCAACGTCGGCAAATTTTATTTCACCTTAGGCACGCAAACGCGTGATGCCTCTTCGGCTGCGTTTGCGCGTGGTGGTTTGGGGTCAGACGATATTCCATCACGCAATTCGGCTGCGCAATATCCAAGTGGGTTTGTACCGTTTATCAATGGCGACATTACCGATAGCACCGTTATTTTTGGCCATCGCGGCCTGCTTGGTGACTGGAATGCTGACCTATCGCAAACCTACGGCTACAACAAGCTTGATTACAATATCAGCAACACCATCAATGCATCCATCGCCAATTTGGATTTGAAACGCGGCGGCAAAGGCTTAAGTGCATCCAAGTTTGATGCGGGCGGATTTTCGTTCGGCCAGCTCACAACCAACTTCGATATGAGCCGTTTTTATAGCGACATTGGCAACGGCATGAATATCGCGTTTGGCGCTGAATATCGTAGTGAAAATTACAAAATTCGATCAGGCGAGCTAGGCTCATACGTAGACGCAGACGGCGTGGGCGACGGCGGCAATGCCGGTAGCCAAGGCTTCCCCGGCTTTCAACCCAACGACGCCACCGACCGTAAGCGCAACAGCGTCGCGGCGTACGTGGATATTGAAACTGACCTATCAGCCGCCTTCAAAATTCAAACGGCATTGCGCGCTGAAAAGTACAGCGACTTCGGCTCCACAGTCACAGGCAAAGTAGCGGGCTCGTACAAAGTTAGCGATCAATTTTTGTTACGCGCATCCGGCAGTACCGGCTTCCGCGCACCATCGCTGCAACAAGTATTTTTCTCGTCTACCTTCACTGATTTTATTAGCGGCAAACCCCAAGATGTCGTATTGGCGCCCAACGGCGGCGCAATTGCCAATGCAGCGGGCATACCCAAGCTGAAGGAAGAGAAGTCGAAAAACTACACCTTAGGCTTCACCTTTAGCCCCACAGTGGCCACCGCCATCACCGCCGATTTGTATCGCATCAACATTGATGATCGCATTGTTTTATCAGGCCGTTTCGATGCAGACAACTACCCCTCATTGGGCGTAACGCTGGATAAATTAGGCGTTGGTCAAGCGCAGTTTTTCGTTAATTCGGTCAACACCAAAACCCAAGGTTTGGATTTAACGGTATCGAATAAAACTGATCTAGCCTACGGCAAATTGGCCACATTTTTAGCCATGAACTACAGCAAAACTGACGTAACCGGCATCAAAGCGCCATCGTCATTGCGTGGCTTTGAAGACGTGTTGCTATCAGAGCGCGAGCGCCTATTTATCGAGCAAGGCGGCCCGCGCAGCAAAGCGACATTGGGCTTCGAATACACGCAAGGGGCAATATCGACTGACTTAAAAATTATCAGCTTTGGTGCGCAAACCCTAGGCACGTTTTCAGGCACAGAAAACGGCGTGCCTAACGCCCGCTACGCACCAAAAACTTCGGCTGATTTAAGTATGACCTACAGCTTCGATAAAAACACCAAACTCACCTTTGGCGGCAATAACATCTTCAACGTAAAACCCAGCAAACAAGACGCCAACGAAACCGACAACGGCTTTATTTACGACAGCGTCCAGTTCGGCTTAAACGGCGCATCGTACTTTGCGCGGTTTTGGAAGCGGTTTTGATAGCTAACTGAAATAGTTAGAAGCCCAATTAACGGGGTGTCCCAGCTGAATTTGGCTGGAACACCCCGTTTTTATTGGCGCATTCAACAAAAGACCATACGCTAGACGAATCACGTTAGGCCGTTTATTTAGGTTGTAATCTGCATGGAGGCAGCAAAGTCAAGCTGCTTGACCGTAGGTACTTCATCCGCGCACACATGCCCTTAAGTGCGAAAGTACCGCCTCCCCTACCCAGTGGCGGCACTTAGCGGCAACGGCGTATACCGTGAAGACGCCCTATTTTAGGGCATCTTCAGGCGTTAAATATACGTATTCTTAGCGTCTGAAGCGTTACAACCAGAAACCCTTTTTTGCCACGCGCCGCTCGCAAATAAGCTATTATAAAAATCCTTCCATGCGCCACGGATTTTTATCATGCATAACTTCATTCGTTGTCTGCTCACTGCCTTTGCGTTGAGCATTTTCGTTACTGCGCCCGCACCCGCCAATGCGCAGGCATTCGCTGTCAATAAAACATCCTCTGCACTCACGGGTTTGTGGTTCAACGCGGCCGAACCGGGCTGGGGCGTGGGCATTACCCAGCGTAACGATAAGGTGTTTGTTACTTGGTATGCCTATGAAGCAAACGGCACGCCTAGCTGGTATGTGATGTCGGATTGCCCCGTGGTGGCTGATGGCTGTAGTGGCGACATGCTGCGGGTTTCTGGCGGCACGCCGATCACGGCCGTTTGGAACAAGCCCGCACTGGCTGTTCCTAAAATTGGTACTGCCACCTTAAAATTTAGCAGCAACGATACCGGTACATTTAGCTACACGCTAAACGGCAGCACCATCAACAAATCCATCACGCGGCAAATTTTTGGGACGGCCAACGGATCAAGCGCCGACCATTCTGATTTATGGTGGAATGCCGCGGAATCTGGCTGGGGCGCAACGGTCACCCAGCGCGGTAGTATTATTTTTTTAGTGATGTATACCTATGATGCCAGCGGTAATCCGGTGTGGTACGTGGCGTCAAGTTGCGCTGTGGTATCGACACCAACCATGCCGCCTACCACTGGCTGCAATGGTGATCTGTATCGGGTGACAGGTGGTTTGCCGCCGAATATGCCTTGGGGTGCCACAGCAGTTAAGGCCGATGCTGCAGGCACAGTTAGCGTAGTGTTTTCAAGCGCTAATGCCGCAACATTGAGCTACAGAATTGATGGCGTTTCGGGTAGCAAAAGTCTTACCCGTCAGTTTGGCGATGTTAAACCGCAGGCCGTCGTGTCCAGCTTTTCACGGATTCAAAGCGAAATTTTTGAACCCAAATGCAATAGCTGCCACGCTGCAGGCAAGCCATTTGCGGTGCAATCGGGCTTGGTGCTGGATGCGGCGGTATCGTATAAAAACATCATCAATGCAGCGGTAAAAGACCCCGTGGCCGTTTCTCACGCTTACAAGCAAATTGTGCCGGGCAATGCAGACCAAAGTTTTATCTATCAAAAATTATTGTTGTGGGACCCAAAACAATTGCAGCATTTTGGCAGCCCGATGCCACTTGGCAGCGCATCATTAAGCGTGGGGCAATTAGAGTTTATCAAGCGCTGGATTATGGCTGGTGCACCTGAAACTGGTGATGCGATTGACGCAAGTTTGTTGGCCGATACCACCTTGCCAGCTTACGCACCATTTGCGGCACTACCGTTGCCAGCAAAGGGTTTCCAGATAACGTCGGGTAAATTTAGCGTTACACCAAAATTTGAACGCGAGCTTTTTATCTATCGCAAATTAAATAATGCCGCACCGGTTTATGTGAGCAAAGTAGAAACCAGAATGCGCAACAATAGTCATCATTTGGTGCTGTATTCATTTAATGCCGATACGCCTGCTGCGTTTATGCCGCAGGAAGGCGTAGTTCGTGATTTGCGTAATTTAGATAACACGCTAAACATTGGCACAGCGCTTGCCATGGGCTATCACACGTTTTTAGCGGGGGCGATGACGCCTAACTATACCTACACATTCCCCGCTGGCGTGGCGCTGAAAATGCCCGCAAACATGGGTGTGGATATTAATTCGCACTATGTAAATGCCAACACCACGGGCAATATTGAAGGCGAGGCATTTGCTAATTTTCATACCGTCGATGTGGCCGATGTACAACATGCGGCCAGCACGCTGAACCTAGCAAACACCTCTTTTTCGCTACCGCCAGGCGTGCGCACAACCACTTCAAAATCATTTACCTTCAACGCCACCACCAATATCGTGATGCTCACATCACACACCCATAAGCTGGGCGAAAAATTTGTTATTCGTATTAAAGGCGGCACGCGCAATAACGAAATTGTCTACACCAGCACCGATTGGGAACATCCGCTGCCAGCCGTGTTTACGCCGCCTCTGGTGCTCAAAGCGGGTGAGGGGCTCACCAGCGAAATTACCTATAACAACACCACTAATCGCACCATCAGCTTTGGCTTAACAAGTGAAGATGAGATGGGGATTATTTTTGGGTATTACTACTAAAAGTTAAGCCGCGCCAGCCCTTCGGCTAGGTCCGCCTGCAAGTCATCGCAGTCTTCCAAGCCAATACTAAATCGCACCAGCGCGCCGCCTTGCCACGGCGCAACGGTGCGATGTTGTTTGAGCGATGCGGGCATGACTAAGCTTTCAAAACCGCCCCAAGAATAGCCAAGTTTAAAGTAACGAAAGTGATCGACCATATTGGCTATTTGGGCGGCATTTGCATCTTTAAATTCCACCGAGAATAGGCCGGAGGCACCCGTAAATAGGCGCTTGTAGAGCATATGCCCTGGGTCAGTTTCAAGCGCTGGATACAACACCCGCGCAACTTGCGGCTGTGCTTGTAACCAACGTGCTAAACGCAGCGCACTTTGCTCGTGCGCACGCAGCCGCACCCCCATGGTGCGCAAGCCGCGTAAGGTTAAAAAACAATCGTCGGGGGACGCACGCTGCCCTAAATCATAAGTGCTGGATTTAAGGCGCGGCCATAAAGCTTCGTTAGCAATCACCAAACCAATGAGCACATCAGAATGCGCGGCGTAGTATTTGGTTGCGGGCTGCACGACCAAATCAACGCCGTGTTTAAACGCATTAAACAATAACCCCGTAGCCCACGCGTTATCCATAATCACCACCGCGCCATGCGCGTGGGCGACGGCTGAAATGGCGGGAATATCTTGAATTTCAAACGTATATGAACCCGGGCTCTCGGTATACACCACGGTTGTGTTGGGACGCATCAATGCGGCAATGCCAGCACCTATCAGTGGGTCGTAATACGTGGTTTCCACACCAATGCGTGTTAAAAACCGATCGCAAAATCGTCGCCCCGGCCCATAACAAGAATCCGTCATCAACACATGGTCGCCACTTTTCACCACAGCCAGCAAAGCACCCGCTACTGCCGCCAAGCCACTAGGATAGGTAAGCGCCCGATAGCCGCCTTCTATCTGCGCTACGGCCTGTTCTAAGGCCAAGGTTTGCGGCATATTGAGGATGCCGTATGTCGGCACTTGCTCATCCGCTGCCCAACGCGCTTCAATGTCATGCAAATGCGCCATATCGTTAAACAAAACAGTGGATGCGCGCTGCATCGGCACGTTGACGGTGGCGGGCATCGCCCCGGCTACCGTGCGGCCAAGATGGGTTAATTGGGTGTCAGGCTTCATGGGTTTCATTGAATTGTTTTAACCTTAGGTTGTCCACAACATAGCGTCGTGTTTTAATACCATAACGTACAAATTTATCGAAGCAATATAACTTGATTTCAACCCAAACAACGAATTCCCCCATGCCAAAAATTCAGTTTTTTCCGCCAGCAACCCGCGTGCCGGCCTTATGCGCTATCGCTAGTGCGTGCGCAATAGTCCTCACTTCTTGCACCATCACGATTCAGCCGGGCTTCAATAAAATTGCTGCCGAACCAGTTAAACCGGTCGTTGGCAACACAACAGCCGCCACCACGCCAGTCGGCGCTGCAACGATGGCCAGCACCGCACCGCGTATCGTCAACACGATTCCCAATGCCCCCTTTCCCGGCATGCCCGCGGCACCCTGTGGTGGCGCTTTTGGCGGCGGCTCGGTGGGTGCGACTAGTGCTGCGATGATGGGTGCAATGATGGGCGGCGCGGGTGCGGCAAACGCCTTGGCATTGTGCAAATATAACGATGTGGTTACCAAAGAAACCGTGACCCAACGCGGCGTGCTGTTGCATCACAAAACCAAAGAAAGACACTTTTTTGAAATACCCGAAAAGTTGTTAGGCAAAGATTTATTATGGTCTGGCGAAATCGCTAAAACCAGCGGCGGGCCTAGTTTTAACGGCCTACCATTGGGCAGCAGCGTGGTGCGATTTGAACGTGAAGGCAATCGTATTTTTTTGCGCTTAGTCCCTAGCGCTAAACGCGCTACGCCTGGGCTACAAGCGGCGGTTGACTCGGTAGATCTAGCGCCGATTGTGATGGCGTTTCCGATTGAAACCGAAGGCAGCGAGCTATCCGTTGATTTACGCCAAAGCGAAATTGAGGCCGCCGCTAAAGCCAAAGTAGACGCTGCTGCGAAATTAAAAGCGGACGCCAAAGCCGCAGGCAAGCTGCCCCTAATTGATGAGCTAGAAATAAAAAAGATTGTGCTGGCAAAGCTCAATTTAGATGACGTCACGCCATCAACCAAACCCGTCGGCGAATTGGCCACTGCCAAACCTGAAACCAAATTAACAGCCACCACCATATTGGATGCTAAGCCTGTAACTGATGCTGCAAAAGTAGGCAAAGAAAAATGGCCGGTTATTGAAGTCTCACGCCTTTTGCTCAGTGCCTCTAGCGACTTGCTGGATGCCCGCACTGTGCGCGCGCTGGGATTAACTTTCCCCGATCCATCGCGTAGCTTGATCAATCAGGTGAAGGTGTTTCCTAAAAATGTAGAAATGCGTTCTACTTTTACCTATTTTAGTTTTGCGGGCGGCGGTGGAGGCAGCAAAACCGCTGTGGTGCATTTTAGTTTGGCGGCGTTACCAGACACACCTATGCGTGGCCGCTTTGCGGATTCACGCGTTGGCTTTTTTACCGAGCGCTTTCAGGACTACAACGAAAATATCGCAGGCATGAAGCCGCGCGAATACATCACGCGGTTTCGCTTAGAGAAAAAAGAGCCTGAAAAAGCAGTGTCTGAACCCATCACACCAATTACGTTTTATGTCGCCAATGAAGTCCCTGCAAAATGGCGCAAAGCCATTAAAGACGGCATTGAAGCATGGCGCGGCCCGTTAGAAAAAGCAGGCTTTAAAAACGCAATTGTGGCGCGCGACCAGCCGAGCATAACTGAAGACCCAAATTGGGATCCTGAAGATTCACGCTACAGCGTTATCCGTTGGGTGGCCGAGCCCATCGCCAACGCCATGGGGCCAAGCACGCATGATCCGCGATCAGGCGAAGTGCTGTCCGCCCACTTAGTGTTCTGGCACAACATCACGCGCGGCATGGAACAGCTTTATTTTATTCAAGCGGGAGCAGCTGACAAACGCACGCCAACGCTGCCCATCAGTGACGAAGTAATGGCAGAAATTATGCGCGGCGTGGCAACCCACGAAGTCGGCCATGCGCTGGGCTTGCGCCATAACCATCGCGCGGCCACCGCCTACACGGTGGCGCAATTGCGCGACCCCGCCTTCACCAACACACGCGGTACTTCTGCCTCCATCATGTCCTACGCCAGATACAATTCTGTCGCGCAACCGGGCGACGGCGTCACCCAATTTGTACCGCAATTAGGCCCCTACGATGACTTTGCCATTACTTGGGGCTACAAACCACTGGACGTTAAAACCGCCGATGAAGAAGTACCCTTGCTCGACAAAATGGCGGCAGCGCAGCTCGACAATGTCGAGCTGGCATTTGGTGGTGAAGATTTAAACTCCATCTTTGACCCGCAAGTACAAATGGAAAACATTGGCCGCGAACGCATTGCGGCTACGAAGTATTCAATTGAGTCACTAAAGCGTGCCGCCACCCGGCTAATCCCAGCAACTACGCGGCTTGGCGAAGATTATCGTGATTTATCCGCGCTCTATCGCACCATCATTAGCCAGCGCGCGATGTACCTAGAATCAGTCATCAAACAAATTGGTGGCGTGCGCGAAACCCGCTACATGGGTGGGCGCGGGGGCGGTGCCGACGGCGTGGGCGGAGCCACGTTTGAACGTGTAAGTCGGCAAGATCAAATAGCTGCCATGCGCTATTTGCTCGATGATGGCTTAGCCACACCCAAATGGCTGTTGGATCCGGCCGTGCTTAATCGGATGCGCGTGTTCGAAATTTCTGGCGAAGTAATGGGCATCCAGAAAATGCTGCTTGAGCAAATGATGTTCCCCTTAAGCTTCCGCGTAAATGAAGACGCAGAAATTATCAAAGCCGGTAGCGGCTTACCCGCCGACATGCACTTAAAACTCATGCGCCAAGGCTTGTTTAGTGAGATTAACGCGGCTTCACCAAAGGTAGATATTTACCGCCGTCAGTTGCAAAAAACCTTTGTTGAACAACTCACTACGTTCTCTGGAGAAGTGCAGCGCTTTAAAAGCTTGTCCGCCCTCATCACGTCTTTGTACACGGATTTATCAGTTGATCTCCGCCCCACCGCCATGCAAACCATGCGCGATTTAAAGCAAGATTTAAACGGTGCCATTGCCCGCACCAGCGACACGCAAACCCGCTTTCATTTTCAGCAACTGGCGCGAGAAATTGAAAAAATTCTGCGCTTGCGTGCGCAGTAGGGCTCCTAGTCACATCGTCTCCATTTCAAAACAACAATGTCAATCATAAAAATTTCGTCGTTCCCGCGAAGGTGGGAATCTAGTGGCGTGCGTCGAACGACGCTGGATGGCCCTAGGCCAGCCCCTTCCCGCCTTCGCGGGAACGACGATACGTCCGTTTTTAGAAATACTACGAATGGTTTAACGCCGGAATTGCACCCATGAATCAAGATGAAATCAACGCCGCCGCCCAAACCTTACTTGACGGCAAGCTGCTTGGCCTGCCCACCGAAACCGTTTATGGCTTAGCCGCTGACGCCACAAACGACGCGGCGTTGCACGCTATTTTTGCGTTAAAAGGCCGACCACAAAACCATCCACTCATCATTCATTTGCATGACGAAGCCAAGCTAGATGATTGGGCCATCAACATTCCGCAAGCCGCCCGCGCGTTAGCAAAGGCATTTTGGCCCGGCCCTCTAACCCTAATTTTGCAACGCGCCCCGCACGTGAGCGCGGTGGTAACTGGCGGACAAGACACTGTAGGCCTGCGCTGCCCCGCCCACGACGTCGCCCAAGCCGTTTTAAAGCGCTTTGCAGCCGTCGGCGGCAGTGGCGCAGTAGCAGCGCCATCCGCGAACCGTTTCGGTAAATTAAGCCCCACCACAGCCGCCCACGTGCGCGAAGAATTCACCAAAGCCAACCCGCCATTACTCGTACTAGACGGCGGTGCGTGCGAAGTGGGCATTGAATCGACAATTGTCGATTGCTCCAGACTGACCGAGACCGGCCAGCCAGTAGTGCTCAGACCCGGCGCCATATCAGCCGCACAAATCGCCACCGCGTTAGGCGGCGGCGTGTATGTGGACAAGCCAAACACCAACGCCACCACCCCGCGCGTGTCCGGCTCACTCGACTCCCACTACGCCCCGCAAACCGAAATGGTGTTAGTGCCCAGCGACGTATTCGATGAATTTGTAGTGGAAAAATTGATGCAAGGCGCAGTGGTAGGCACGCTTAGATTTAGCGAAGGCGTTAGCGCCGCGTTAGGTGGCGAGCCCACCACCGAAAAAGAAATAAAGGTCGCCAAAAACGCCAAAACCTACGCCCACGATCTATACGCCAATTTACGGAAACTAGACCACGCCCACTGTGACTTAATTGCGGTAGAAACACCGCCGCAGAGCGCGGAATGGTTGGGGGTGTGGGATAGGTTGTCGCGGGGGGCGTACCGGGAATAAATTTTTGGTTCTCGGATGAGCTGTAGATAGCCTATTTTAGGGCGTCTTCAGGCATTTAGATTGTCTTTGTTCGCAACCAAATTTCTCTGCTAACAGCGAACTTAATCTCGCTACTCAGCGCCAAAACGCGCTATCCACCAGGCTTTAAATTCCGGCGTGGTGCGAATGTCATTTAAGTCCTGATCGCGCTCCAGATGTGCCCGATCCGGCTTATCAGACCCCTCCAAAGAATCAAAAATCGCAATAAATCGCAACACATCACCACGCAACGCGGCGAGACACGCCAGATTGTACGAAGCACGCTTAATCATTCGCTGGTGTTCCTCCAGCTTTTCTTCTGCAGCTTCAAGTAGCAACTTGCGGTCTTCGCCCTGGACAGCACCAGCTAATTGCAAAAGTGCAGCACCCCAGCTGCCAAGGGCGACATGCTTATCTGGCTTTATTTTTAGCGTGGCCTCGTACTTGGTAATTGCTCCTAACCGCAGGTTGCGGCGTTCTTCGCCTTCAGCGGCATCGGCCAGCCGCGCAAGTGCTACACCCCAGTTATAAAGCGTTTCATACCCATCCGGCTTTATCGTTAGCGCGGCCTCGAACTTGGTGATTGCTGCTAACAGCAGCCTGCAGCGTGCTTCGCCATCAGCGGCCCCCGCTAATCGCGCAAGTGCTAGGCCCCAGCCGTACAGTGCGTCATGTTCGTTCGGCTTTATCGTTAGCGCGGCCTCGTACTTGGTGATTGCTGCTAACAGCTGCTCTCGACGTTCTTCGCCATCAGCGGCCTCGGCGAGTCGCGCAAGTGCTACACCCCAGTTATAAAGCGCTTTATACTCATCCGGCTTTATCTTTAGCGCGGCTTCGTACTTGGTAATTTCTTCTAACCTTATTTTGCGGCGTTCCTCGCCTTCTACGGTCTCCGCTAATCGCGCAAGCGCTATACCCCAGTTATAAAGTGCATCATGCTTATTCGCCTTTATTTTTAACGCAGTCTCAAACTTCGCGGTTGCTTCTTGTAGCAGTTTACGACGTTCTTCGCCTTCGACAGCGTCGGCTAGCTGCCCAAGCGCCACACCCCAGCTGTTTAGTGCCACATGGCTATCAGACTTTATTTTTAGCGCGGCCTCATACTTGGAAATTTCTTCTAAGCGCAGATTGCGCCGCTCTTCACCTTCAGCCATATCGGCCAGCGCCCCAATTGATAGACCCCAAGCAAAGTACGATTTAGGGTTCACTGGATCTTCTGCTGTACTGGCCGCAAACTGAGTCGCAGCTTCTGCAAAGTTCCCCGCCCGAAGGGCGGCCGCGCCAGCAGCAAAGCGTTTTAGGGCACGAATTGCCTGTGGCGCTCCCTCGTGCAGCTTTGACGCCACAAAAACGTCAGGATCGATTTTGGTTTTGGTGTCGGCGGCGTTGCGGCCGGAAATGCTGTCGTAAAGCGCCTGCATTTCCGCATTGATCCTCGTCGTCGAGTCCGCGCTCTCACGCATATCGATTAAAAGCTGGTCGGCGTCGCATTTAGCTTTATCTCGTATGAACTCAATTTCGCATTTTGTATCGTGCGCACCAGCTTGTGCATGCTTTGCATCTGCTTCGGCTACCTGTGTAGCAATGAGCAAATCCTGCATTTCCTCTCGGGCACGTGCGATTTCTGAAATGTGTGCTGCGTATTCTTGACGAATTTTGAGCGTAAAAAGAATTGGAATCGCTACGCCAAAGACCGCGAGCAATACCGAGGATATTGCGAGCCACCAATCCACGCTTTTCTGTGCATTTGCAATGACGTCTTTTTTAACTTCTAGAAGTTTTTCTTTGACATCTATTTTGTCCTCAAGCGCCTTTATTTCTGCGGCGCGAATTTTCTCAAGCGCATCCCAGCGCACAGTGTTTGATTTTTCAAGTAGCTCAACTTTTTGCGATAGCGCATCCATTTTTGCTTCCGCTTCAGCACGCGGCATCGCAGCGCTTTGCGCGAGGGCTTCTGGGCCACAAAAAGTCAGCACAAGCAACGCTTGCACTAGTAGAGAAGCAATTTTAATATTCGCCCAGTACCAGCGTGCTTTGCAGTTCAAGGTAGCGCCGAACATTTGCGGCATTTCGTGCTTAAGTGCCATTTTGTGATTTCCATTTATCCATTACGTACGTAATGTTAACGGATTGAGTCGAGCGCGGTGAAGATAGTACATTAAATAGTGGAGAAGCCCTATTTTAAGCTCTTTACAGCCTACTTAATCACTTGTTGAACACGCTTAACCTGTGTCACCCAAGAAGGGGAATCAACATTTCTCTAATACTGAAGATGAATATTAGCTTGCAATCAATCAATCACTCGCTCAATCTCACCATCCCACAAGTCCAACTTCTCCGCCAAGGCCTCAACACTAGGCAAACTATCCAGCACCGCCGCCGGCAAGGCGGTTCTAAAGGTAGAAACGCCCATCGGGGTTTCCACACCTCTTAGCGCGTATTCGACGATGGTTTTCTTTTTGCTTTTGCATAGAATCATGCCGATGGTGGGTGCATCTACGGCAGGGTCGCGCACCATGTCGTCAACGGCTGCCAAGTAGCCGTTCAGCTGGCCGGTGTATTCAAATTTAAATTCAGTATTTTTAAGCTCAGGCACCACGTAACAATGCAGTTTGGTGTGATAAAAAAGCAGGTCAATATAAAATTCATCGCCTTCAATATCTAGCTTGTATTGGCTGCCAACGAAGGCAAAACCCACACCTAACTCAATTAAAAAATCACGTAGGTGGGCGATTAAGGCTTTTTCGATGCTGCGTTCGTTTACAGCGTCGGTTAGGCCTAAAAAATCGAACGTGTAGGGATCCTTAACCAAATCACGCGCTAGCTCGGATTGCGGCGTGGGCAATGTGCGGGCGAAGTTGTTTTGCGCTTTGCCTAAGCGGGCGTGCAGTTGGGTTTCGATTTGCATCTCGAGCACCGCGCGGCTCCAGCCGTTTTCGATGGTCTGCTGGATGTACCAAATACACAGTTCAGGAGCCTTTATGCTGTCTAAAATCAGGCAGTTATGCTTCCAGGGTATTTGTGCACCGAGCTGGTGCACAATTGCTTCATCTAGCCACGCCTGCGCAAAAGCTCGCATGTATTTCATATTGCGGGGCGATAATCCGCGCATTTCAGGAAACTCCGCCCGCAGGTCAGTTGCCAATTGGTCGATCACTTTTGCACCCCAGCCTTGTTGCGTTTGGCGATTGATAATTTCAAAACCGATGCGCCAATAAAGTTGCACCAATTCGCGATTAACGGCGAGACTGGCCTCATCTGACCTGTGCGCGTGCGTTGCGGATAAGTGTTTTAAGCTCGGTTAGTCAGCGGGCGTAGTCGGCGGGGCTTGACGACGTGGGTGTGCTCATGGTCGCTTAGAGAAGGTTAGTTTTTTATAAATGCGCAGTAATTTGCTACACCAGATCATCAGGAAACTGCCTGTCGACGCCCTATTATAGGGCTTCTTCAGGCATTAAATCCCGCTAAAATTGCGCTACGCCAACGTCCCAAACTTCCCGTACATCAACCGGTTCACCTTCATCCGCATGATCAAAACTACGTTCTACAAAATGCATTTGCGTAGCCGTTGCCACAAGTGCCGTAGTACACCGGGTGCCGTATTGCACGGTGGAAATGAAGGCCGGAGCAAGTGTGCGCTCCCACTCTATGCCCACACCCGTATCGGGTAGTTCGTGGTCTAGTGGCAGCTCGTAGTCCTGCATGATGTTGATGAGTTTTTGGCTTAAATTTGCGGCGTCGGTGCTGCTGGCGTTTTTGTCTAGCAGCCTTTGCATTTCAAATTTAGCGCGCTTCACTTTTGGCCAAGGGGTGTCGAGTTGGGCGTTGGATAGGGCGTAGACGCCGGGGGCAAGTTCGCGTGGGGAGGTGTTGTCGCGATTGCTGACTAGCCATAAGTGGTTACTGTCGCCTAGGAGCAGACTAAAACCTAGATATTGATCGCACTGCTGGGCGACGCTTTTTGCGTAGTCTTCTGGGCTGTCGTCAAAGACTAAAAAATCACTTACTAGGCCACCGCGTGATGGGGCGTTTTTTGGTTTTTCACGGTCTTCTCGAAAGTTGGTGATAGCGGCAAAACGCCCGTCTTTACTGGCGGCTAACCATGTGCCACCGGCTTGAAGATCGCGCCCGCCAAAGGTGGTGGGGCAGTCGTCCCACCATTGCGCGGGCTGAGCCTCACGCTCAAACCATTCGTCGCGATTTGCGGCGAGCAGCAAGGGAAATTGGGCGTGGCTTTTCCACGCAAAGGTAATTAAGCACATGCTGTTATAAGGTGGTGCGGAGCGACCACAGCTCAGGAAAAAGCTGGGTGTCTACTACTGCTTTTAAATAGCCGACGCCACTGGTGCCCCCGGTGCCGCGCTTAAAGCCGATCACGCGCTGCACTGTTGTAACGTGGCGAAAGCGCCATTGCCTAAAGTAATCTTCTAAATCAATTAGCTTTTCGGCAAGCTCGTATAAGTCCCATTCGGCGCTTTTGTCAGCGCCGGCTGCAGCATACACTGCCCGCCAAGCCGCTTCTACGCTGGCGTTTGGGCTGTATGGCATAGAAAAATCACGCGTGATTGCAGCGTCATCAACGGCAATGCCGCGACGCTTCAGAAGCATGATGGCTTCATCATAAAGTGATGGCGCATGGAGGGCTGCGTGCAGCAATTGATGCACGTCCTCCTGGTGCGCGAAGGGTGCTAATAGTGCGGCATTTTTATTGCCAAACATAAATTCAAGCTGCCGATATTGATGCGATTGAAAGCCAGATGAATGGCCTAAGCTATCGCGAAATGCGGAGTATTCGGTGGGCGTTAGAGTGGCCAGTACATCCCACGCTTGAATCATGGAGTTCATGATGCGCGATACGCGCGCGAGCATTTTAAGTGCGGTGCCGACGGTGTTGGCTTGGATGGCGGCGCGCGCGGCATTAAGTTCGTGCAACGCTAATTTTAGCCACAGTTCTGTGGTTTGATGCTGGATAATAAACAGCATCTCGTTATGCTCGGATGAGCGCGGCTGTTGGGCTTCTAGCAGCAAATCGAGCTTTAGATAATCGCCATAGCTCATGGCTTTTTTAAAGTCTAGGTGCGCACCTTCTGGAGCCGCACCTTCTGGAGCGATGGTTTCAGCCATGATCGTTAGTAGTAAGGCAATGTTGTTTGCAAAATGCAGCCGGTTTGCGCTTCGGTTAAAAACACTTGGCGCGTGTCGGTGGTGGATATGGCAATGTGGGTAGTCCAATCGCCACGCGATGATTCCACGCGGTATTTTGGCTCGCCACGCTTATCAAATACCCACACCGAACCCATGCCGCAATGCGCAACATAAAGATTCGATTCGGTATCAAGCGCCATGCCTCGCGGGCTCGTGCCGCCACTAAGCGCGATGTAGCGCGATGTGTGTGACGCTTCTAAATTAGCAAGGAGCACGACGCGATAAACGGCGTTGTCCGCTGCAGCGGCAATGTAGATGGTGCTTTGGTCGGGCGACACCACCACACCACTTGGGCTGGGCAAGTTGGTTGCAATGGTGCGCAATTGGCCGTCATGTTTTAAGCAGTAAAGCCCGCCGCTTGGGTCTTGCAGGCTAGTTTGTCCGGCATCGGTAAAATAAATATTGCCGTCTTGCGATATGGCCAAATCAGCCACACCTTTGAAGCGTTGGTTGTGATGGTGCGTTAGCAGCGGCGTGATGGCACGGCTTGCTACGTGCATCGCCAACAATCCGTGACGCGCGTCGGCAATAATTAGCCTGCCGTCGGGATGAAATTGCAACGCACTAGGCCAGCCTTCGTATTGGGCGATTTCATCCCATTCGCCGGTTGGGGTAACGCGAAAAATACGGCCGTGGGCGCAATCAGTGAGCCATAACAGGCCTTGTTGATCAAACACCGTTCCACTCAAATAGCTGTGCGTTTCGCGACCCGCTAAGGCATTGGCGACCCAGGTATTGCCTTCGCTGTCTTTTTTAAGATGCGACGGCAAATCAGAAAATGTTTGTGAGGTAATAGAAAACGGTTGGCTATACATGATGAATAATTTGAGTTTACTGAAAAATTAATGTTAGCGAGAGGTTAACACTATCTGTCGCACGGTTAAGGTTGCACGATGCGAAAGTTTGCCATGTTCGCCGTGGGTTCGATAAAATGGGAACCCTTGGTGCCGTATGTAGGCTTACGCACCGTCCAAACAAGGTGGTTGTAGTGAAAATTGGCAATATTGTATTGAAGAATAATTTAATCGTAGCACCGATGGCGGGCGTGACGGATAGACCGTTTCGCCAGCTTTGCAAAACCATGGGTGCGGGCATGGCGGTATCTGAAATGGTGGCATCTAATTCGCTACTGTGGGGATCAGAAAAGACGATTCGCCGGGGCAACCATGAAGGCGAAGTGGAGCCGAAAGTGGTGCAAATTGCTGGCGCTGACCCGGCGCTACTGGCCGAAGCGGCGCAGTACAACGCCGATAAGGGCGCACAAATTATTGACATCAACATGGGCTGCCCGGCGAAAAAAATTTGCAACGTGTTTGCGGGTTCGGCCTTGCTACAAAACGAGCCGCTAGTTGAGCGCATTTTAAAAGCCGTAGTGAATGCTGTGGATGTGCCCATCACCTTAAAAATTCGTACCGGCTGGGATAAAGAACATCGCAACGCAATTAAGGTCGCCAAAATTGCCGAAGAATGCGGCATACAGTCGCTGGCCATTCACGGGCGCACGCGCGCCTGCCAGTACATGGGCGAGGCGGAATACGACACGATTCGCGCTGTCAAAGCCAGCATTAAAATTCCTGTGGTTGCTAATGGCGACATCACTACACCTGAAAAAGCGAAGTTTGTGCTGGAATATACGGGGGCGGACGCGGTGATGATCGGGCGAGCTGCGCAAGGCAGGCCGTGGATATTTCGCGAAATTGAGCATTATCTAAAAACCGGTACGCATTTGCCACCGCCAGAAGTTCTGGAAATCGAGCAAGTGGCGACGAAGCATTTGCATGATTTGTATGAGTTTTATGGCGACGAAAAAGGGCTGCGCATCGCCCGTAAACACATCAGCTGGTACACCAAGGGTTTATATGGTTCGGCCAGCTTTCGCACGCGGATGAATTTGCTGGAAACCATTGATTTGCAGCTTGGCGCATTGCATGAATTTTTTGGGCAACTGCATGATAAGTCCGACAGGCTAACCTACGAGCCGACCCTAATTGATGGCGGCCATGAGCCGTTGGCGGCGTAATGGAACACGTTACTAGCGATGCCGCCAAAAGCGAATTGGCGCTGTGCGTGAAGCGCGCTGTGAACCAGTATTTTGATGATTTAAGTGGCGAATCTAGCTCTGATTTATACGCGATGCTGCTGGCTAACATCGAAAAACCCTTGCTTGAAGTGGTGATGCAACGCGCTGGCGGCAACCAAACGCGGGCGGCGATTTGGCTTGGGCTAAATCGCAATACCTTAAATAAAAAATTGAAAAATGCAGGTTTGGAATAATGGCTACCCCTCACTTTAACGGTAAAGAAACGATGACCCCGCAAACACAAGATTTAGTAAAAATTCGCCGCGCGTTAATTAGCGTTTCTGACAAAGCTGGCGTGGTGGAATTTGCCCGGTTTTTACGCGCGCAAGGTGTTGCCTTGCTGTCTACCGGCGGCACAGCGGCGTTGCTGGCGCGTGAAGGCATTGAAGTGACTGAAGTGGGCGCCTACACGCAGTTTCCAGAAATGATGGATGGCCGAGTTAAAACCTTGCACCCAAAAGTGCACGGCGGCATTTTAGCGCGACGCGATTTACCGGCGCACGTCGCCTCGATGCAAGAGCACGGCATTGATGCGATTGACATGGTGGTGGTTAATTTGTACCCCTTCGCCAAAACGGTCGCTAACCCGGATTGCGATTTTGATGACGCGATTGAGAATATCGATATTGGCGGCCCTGCGATGGTGCGATCCGCCGCGAAAAATCACCGCTTTGTGGCTATTGTGACTGACGCTGCGGACTACGCAGTGTTGCAAGCTGCGATGGAGGCCAATGACGGTGCGCTGCCGATGGCTACGCGCTTGGACCTTGCCAAAAAAGCGTTCACGCATACCGCAGGCTACGACGGCATGATTTCTAACTACTTAACGTCCCTTGACGACAACTTGCAGCGTCAAGCGCTACCGCAAACACTGAACCTGCAGTTTGCGCAAAAACAACCGATGCGCTATGGCGAAAATCCACATCAATCCGCCGCGTTTTATGTTGAAGCCGCCCCACCGGCGGGCACCTTGGCGCATTCTGCACAGCTGCAAGGCAAGCCGCTTTCGTACAACAATATCGCCGACGCCGATGCCGCATGGGAATGCGTGAAGTCGTTCGACGTGCCGGCGTGCGTGATCGTGAAGCACGCCAACCCGTGCGGCGTAGCCGTGGCACATGGCGTGGAAGCCGCGTATTTACTGGCTTTGCAGACGGATCCCACATCGGCTTTCGGCGGCATTATTGCGTTTAATCGAGAAGTGGATGCAGCGACGGCTGCGGC
>JAYUOW010000033.1:0-6408 GCA_043760555.1 Betaproteobacteria bacterium | reverse complement strand
CAACGGGCTATTTCGTTGTCATTGACAACGCAGGTCGTACCAATTGCACGGTGTGGGGCGACATCATGACCACGCTCGCTAGCAAAAAAGGCCTGGCTGGCACGCTGATCGATGGCGTGTGCCGCGATGTGGCCAAAATCAAAGCGCTGCAATATCCTATCTTTACACGCGGCGTTTACATGATGACGGGCAAAGATCGCATCGAGATCGAATCTGTCGGCCAGCCGGTCTCGGTGAGTGAAAGGCAAGTACGCGCTGGCGATATTGTGATGGCTAATGATTCTGGCGTGATTATTGTGCCGGCAAGCCGAGCCGTGGAAGTGCTCAACATTGCGCAAGACATTGAGGCCGTGGAGCAGCGTATTCTGGCGTTGCTGGATCAAGGTTTGTCGCTGCGCGATGCGCGTAAACAGCAGGGCTATCACCAGCTACAAACGCCGCAGGAGGCATGATGCAGGCGCGCATTTCTGAGGCGCTGGGGCGCATCCAAAGCTCGCCACTTTTTGGCATGTTAGCCAAAGCGGCGGCGCTCAAAGCAGCAGGCCAACCTGTGATTTCATTAAGCGCTGGCGAACCAGATTTTGACACGCCGGTGCACATCATTGATGCTGCAGAGCAAGCCATGCGGAGCGGCCATACCCGGTATACGCCAGTGGCAGGCACGACGGCGTTACGGCAGGCGGTTTGCAACAAGCTCAAAACTGAAAACCAACTCGATTACACCCTGTCGCAAATTTTGGTGACGACTGGCGCTAAGCAGGCGCTGTTTAATTTATGCATCGCCGTGCTCAATCCGGGCGATGAAGTGATTGTCCTGCGCCTTATTGGCCAAGCTATATTGACATGGTGCAGCTCACGGGTGCTACAGCTGTGGTGGTCAACAGCCGCATTGAGGATGGCTTTTGCATCACGCCACAAGATTTGCAAGCGGCGATCACGCCACGCACTAAGTTGTTGCTGCTCAATAGTCCGAGCAATCCATCGGGCGCGCATTACAACACCGAGCGCCTGCAAGCATTGGGTGAAGTGTTAACGCCGCATCCAAATATGTTTATTTGCGCTGACGAAATCTATGAGCATCTGCTTTTTGCAGAGGGTCGCTTTGTCAGCTTTCTTAACGCCAATCCACGGCTCTATGACCGCACTGTTGTCGTGAATGGCGTCTCTAAAGCGTATGCCATGACGGGCTGGCGAATTGGCTATGCCGCAGGCCCTGCGGATGTGATCGCGGCGATGGAAGCCGTGCAATCGCACAGCACATCCAACGCAAGCTCTGTATCGCAAGCGGCAGCGGTGGCGGCCTTGTCGGGTGATCAATCCTGCGTTAGATTGATGCAAGCTATGTTCAAGAAGCGCCACGGCTACCTACTTGCCAAGCTCATTCAAATTCCTGGCATCCAATGCGCTCCTGCTGGAGGCGCTTTTTATCTATTCCCATGCGTTCAGCGATTGGTGCAATCCTTGCATGCGCGAGGCTTGCTAGCAGAGGCCAGCGATATCGCCTTGTGCGATTGGCTTTTACAAACACATCACCTCGGCATGGCAGCGGGCACATGGTTTGGCATGCCCGGGCATTTGCGATGCTCGTTTGCGGCTTCGGATGCAGCGCTGGAGGAAGCAATTTGCAGATTGTTGCAGGCAGCGAGGTAAATCGCTTCAAAGCGCCAGTGGCGAGAGAGTGTTGTTTATTTTCAAAGATTCTCAATTTAAAAAGCCCTGTAGAAGCCCTAAAATAGGGCATCTACAAGGCTTTAAGTTTGGCTAAATCTAGTGCGCTAAGTTCAATGCGTCATACCCGCAAACAGCGACTGTGCATAGTGATCTTGCACCGGCAGGCTACTGGGTTTGGCGAAGTAGAAACCTTGTAAAAATCCGGCACCTGAGTCCATGGCAATTAGCGCTTCAGTGCGTTCCTCAACGCCTTCTACTACTACTTGCGCGCCGCATTCGTGGATGAGCTTGACGATGTTTAAAAACACGCGGCGGGCGGATTCATCGCGGCCAGCGGCGCGCATTAGGCTGCCGTCGAGTTTGACGAAGTCGGGTTGTAAGCGCCAAATGCGGTCAAAGTTGGAGTAGCCGATGCCGAAGTCATCGAGTGCTACTTTGCAGCCCAATTCTTTGTACAGGGCTACCGCGTCAATTAAGCGGGATTCGTCTTGTACGCCAGTTTCTAAAATTTCGATGGCGATATTGCTTGGGTCAGCTTCGTAAAAATTAAGCAGGGTCTGCACTAACTCTGGGTGATGTACGTCTTCGGCGGCTACTTCAGGAAACACGTTTAAAAATAGGGTGTGTTTTTCATGCCTTAGATTAACGAAGTTGCGCAAGTGCAGGGCGCGGCATAGCCAGTCCATATACATCGCTTCGCTGGGGTTTGCGGCCAACGAAAATACGGTGTCAGGGCGCAATATGTGGCCCGTTAAATTCGTGGCGTGCAACAGCGCTTCGTAACCGACACAGGTTTTGCTGCTCACTTCAAAAATCGGCTGAAAATGAGATGTGAGTGTGAGCGTATTGTAGGGGTAGGTTGCCCAGCCTGCGCCGCGCGGCACTTTTGAAAATATACGCTCTAGCCCTGATTCAATCGACATTGCCGTATTTACGGTCGGGTTCATTGGGTTCATTAACTTCTCCTGATAACTCGTCATCTCAAACATCTGTTGTCCTCTTTTACGCTTATTGGTCTACGTTGATTACGTTTATCTGCGCTTTTTAGTGCTTTGTAGTTTTGCTACAGCCAGCATTGTGTGGTGCGCGGGTTACTTGTCAATTACAGATGGGGAGGTTTAAGATTACGGTTGTAATAATGGATCAGTCTGAACCGTTGTAAGCGGTAGTTTTTTACCTATTATATGATGGCTGAAGATGCCCTAAAGTAGGGCGTCTTCAGCCTGTTTATGAGGACAATATATGCAAAAACCGCTGCCAACCTTTGGGGTTTGCAAAGGTTGGCAGCGGTTTGAATGATTGTGTCTTGCGCCAGCTCGATGCGCTGGGTTCGGCAGATGAGCTGCGCTCAAAATTATTTAGTTTTACGTCATTATTGTGGTGTTACATGTAGCGCAGCTTGCAGCGCCTGACCGATTTCATGTTTGCGATAGGGCTTTTTGAGAATCTTCGCGACACCTGCTTGTTCGGCACGGAGCTCAAAGCCAGTACCGCCGTAGGCCGTAATAATGATTACTGGGGTTTGTGGGCTGTTTGCATGTACTCGTGACGCTAAATCGGAGCCGGTAAGCTCTGGCATGACTTCGTCGGTCAAAATCGCGCGGTACTTTTCTGGTGCGGCGTTAAACGCTGCCAGCGCTTCAAAGCTGGAGTTAAATCCTTGCACCGTATAGCCAAGGTTTATCAATATTTCGCAGCCCATTTCTTGCAGCACTGGCTCGTCGTCGACCACCATAATCAGTTCGCCATTTCCGCGCAGGGATTTTAGAGCGGCCATTGGTGCAGTGCGTTCATTAGCGTCAACTACGGGTAGGTAAATCTCGAATACTGTGCCTTTACCCAGTTGCGACATCACGCTGATTGCGCCACCAATCCGGGTAATGACGGAGGCGGCAAGTGATAAGCCTAGCCCCGTTCCGCTGCCGATTTTTTTGGTGGTGTAGAACGGCTCAAACATTTTTGCTTGCACATCTTCGGTAATACCGGGGCCGGAATCGGTAATTGACACGCCGACATACTGCCCGCGATCAAGGGTGCCCAAGGTAGTGGTGGCGGGGGATTTAATGTGGACATCATTGATGACGATGGATAGTGCGCCGCCTGATGGCATGGCCTGAATACCATTGGTGGCGATATTCATAAATAACTGATGAAGTTGCGTGGCGTTGGCCCAGACGCTAAGGTGGGTGGAATTGTTTTCGTAGGTAAGTTCGATGCTGTGGCGATACGATGCTTGAATAAGATCACGCACTTCTTCCAACACGGGGGTGATGGCGATGGCATCATCTTGGTCATCGCGTGGGCGTGAAAACGCTAAAATTTGTTCGACCAAGGCGCGCCCGCGATTACCCGCAGCGATGATGCGGCTTAAGTTTTTAGCAACCGGTGAGGCGGGCTCGACCTTGTCTAGCGCCATTTCGCTGTAGCCTAAAACGCCCGTCAAAATATTATTAAAATCGTGAGCAATGCCGCCGGACAAGCGTCCCATGGTTTCCATTTTTTGGGCTTGGATAAGCTGGGCGGTGAGTTTTGCATTTTCAGCCTTAGCATTCATCGAAGCGGTGATGTCCTTAATAAACCCCACCATGCGCGGAGCCATCTCCCCGGTGATTGGATCGGGCAAATTGATCAAATAGCCTTCGTTGTTCATGTGGTGTATTTGCCCACCTACATCGTACTGCCGATAGGTTATGGAAACTACCTTGGTGGTGCCGACCTTCAACGCCTCGAAATATGCCGTTACGCGCTGTATATCGTCCGGATGTATGGATTGCAAAGCGGCAGCAACGGTATGTTGCACGCTAGCTCCTTTGCCCACAAATGGCTCAAAACTGCCTTCCCAAAAACTCTCGCCCGTAGCCAGATTAGCTTCATACACAATGCTTTTGCTGGCGCGGATCGCGGCGTCGTAGCGAAGCCTTGTTTTATCGTTGAGCAACATGGCTTGTAGATGCAGTTGCTGCGCGCGCTCGCGCTCACGTACGGCCGCAGCGGCGGCAAGCGCCATGAGGGTGATGGTGATGAGATAAATTTGTAAGTGCAAGGCAGCGGCTTCAGCTGAAAAGCGTTGTGAAGAAAATGGCCCGTAACCGCTTACGGTGAATCCTACGCTGACGCAAAACCACACGACAACGGTGAGGGTGGTAATGCGAAAACCATGTCGCAACGCCGCCCACATAAATATCGGCACAACCAAAAACGAAAAATCATTGAACGCAAGCTCAGTGATTGATGCCTTGCCGCCAAACACAAACCAAGTGACTGCCAGTAAGGAGCAAAGCAGGGCGGTGAGTTCAAGCTTGATATTGCGTGCCTGTTTGATGGTGGCGACAAATTTTTCATGGGACCATGACACCACGAATGGCGTCATCGTCAGCAAGCCCATCACCCCGCCAATAAACCAATTACGCCACGCGACCCAATAACTATCATCTTGCGCCAATGCCGCCACGGCCGCACCAACAAGCGAAAAGCCGCCATTCACGGCCACCACCGACACAGCGCACCAAATTAGTAAGTTTTTAATTGCATCTAAGCGCAAAGGTCGCGGTAGAAAAAAATGCAAAATACCCACGGATATTGGCGCTTGCCCTGCGTCCAACATTCCATACAAAATCGTTAACCACCACGGATAATTAAGCTGTAAGTTGTTGCTTACATCTCCGATGAAGGCTGCCAATACATAAGGTAGCCAATGGATGGGTTTTAAGCGCATCAGCAACCCTACTGCAAAGCCATTCGCTAACCAAATATAGGAAATATCGCCAGACTTACCAGGAAGCGAAACGGAAAGTTTAGCCAGCAGATAAAATCCACAGCCAAAAAGGAATGCACCCCAAAGATCACGGCGGCGATATTGGTAAAATCTACTCATGATGGGCTCGGTTAAAGATGCATTTGTGGTGTTGATTTCAGCGAAGTTTTTTAGGCCTTGCGAGAAGCGTATTACACAGGCAATGTCGCTTGACGTCAACATGTGTGCCGCAATCTTTGATTGCTGGTATTCTACTGATGTGTCAGCTTATTTCGACACAAAAAATACGTTTACGCGGCCAATAAAGCGAGCGATCACTATCATCAGCCGCTGACGCATACCAGTTGAAACGAAAAGAAAAAGCAATATGGAAAATACGCCAGCTAAAATTTTAATTGTTGACGACGATGCCGCCATCCGCGAACTGGTGCAAGATTATTTGTCTGAAAATGGTTTTGCCGTCATCGCCTGCGCGAATGGTCGTCAAATGCGCGAAGGCTTGGCAGCGCATGATATTAAACTCATGCTGTGCGACGTAAAACTACCCGGAGAAGACGGGTTTTCATTAGCGCGGGAAGTGCGTAGCAATTCTGATTTGCCGATCATCATGCTCACCGGTCAAGCGCAAGAAATTGATCGCGTGCTCGGCCTAGAATTAGGCGCGGACGATTATTTGACCAAGCCTTTCAGCCCGCGCGAGCTTCTAGCGCGTATTAAGGCCGTGTTGCGACGCTACGAAGCGCCTGCGCGTGACGCAAAAAATAGCCAAGTCCGCCGTGAATCTGAACTCCGTACCTTTAAGTTTGCCACATGGGAGCTTTCAACCGGCACCCGCAAACTTAAATCACCCGATGGCACGAAAATCGAACTCACCAACGGTGAATATGCGCTGCTGGTGACGTTTTTAAAAGCGCCCCACATCGTGTTGTCGCGCGACCAGTTGCTAGAAGGTAGCCGCTTGCACGACGACATTTTTGATCGCT
>JAYUOW010000032.1:0-6413 GCA_043760555.1 Betaproteobacteria bacterium | reverse complement strand
TGCGGCGGCGCGGGTTAAGGGATGAATACGGGTCTTGAAAAATCATTTGCATGGCGCGACGCAAGGCCATTTCTTCCACGCGGCTGCGCTTCTCGGCAAGATCCAAGCCTTCAAACAAAATACGCCCACTGGTAGGCGGTTGTAGTCCCGCCACCATCTTACCGATGGTGGTTTTACCGCAGCCTGATTCACCCACTAAGCCAAACACTTCGCCCCGTTGCACTTCAAGCGACACACCATCTACCGCGTTTAAATAGCGACGATTTTTAGGTAACCAGCTGCGGCGGGTGACGAAAGTGCAGCGTAAATCCTCAATTTTTAGCACTGCTTTATCAGCGGCGCTGGCCACCGCGGGCACTATGGAGTCAGACGCCGTAAGCCACTTCAGCGCGCGGTCATGCACGGCGGTAATGCGCGATGCGGATTCATTATCGACCACGTGGAAACGGTTTACTTTCACGTCGATACGCGGGATGGCGGCGATTAAACTCTTGGTGTATTCTTCACGCGGCGCGCCTAAAATTTGCGCCGTGGTGCCTTCTTCAACAATGCGGCCTTTTAGCATCACGTACACGCGTTCGGCAATTTCGGAAATCGCGCCCATGTCGTGGGTAATCAGCACCACCGCCACGCCGCGTTCTTTGCACAGGCCTTTTATTAGCTCCAGCACTTGGCGCTTTAACGTCACGTCCAGCGCTGTGGTTGGCTCGTCGGCAATAATTAGGCGCGGCTCGGCGCACAGCACCAGTGCAATCACCACACGTTGACGTTGTCCGCCAGAAAATTGATGCGGATAATTATCGATGCGCAATCCCGCATTAGGAATCCCCACTTTGTTGAGCCACTCAATCGCTTTTTCGCGCAACGCGGTTTCTGATTCTTGCGGAAAATGCGTTTGCATGGTTTCGATAATTTGCTTGCCCACGGTGTAGAGCGGGTTTAAGGACGTCATCGGATCCTGAAAAATCATGCCAATCGTGCTGCCGCGCAGCTTCGCCATGTCGTCTTTAGCCAGCGGCAAAATTTCCGTGCCAAGCACGTTAATGCTGCCCTCAGACACGCGGCCGGGTGGCTCTAGCAATTGAATTACCGCATTGCCGATGGTAGATTTACCCGCGCCGGATTCACCCACCACGCCAATAATTTCGCCCGGCGCCACATGGAGTGAAGCGCTGTGAACGGCCGTAAATAGGCCACGTCGTCCGGGGAACTCGATGCGCACGTCGGTGAGTTTAAGTGCTGAGTTTGTGTGTGTAGATGCATTCATAGAGACTCTCGTCGCGAAATTTTTGACTGTAGGTTGGGCTGGTTCTTGGATTTGATGCCAGCCCAACCTACGCGTTTCAATTTGCGTAAATTCAACTGTTAATTAAGCTTCGGATTCATTACGTCGCGCAACCAATCGCCGACGATATTGATGGCCAATACCAGCATCACCAATGCCACACCGGGGAATACTGTTATCCACCATTCACCCGAAAATAAGAAGTCATTACCCACGCGAATTAAGGTGCCAAGTGACGGCTGCGTTGGTGGCACGCCTACGCCAAGATATGACAACGTGCCCTCGATCAAAATAGCGCTGCCCACTTGTAACGTGGCTAATACCAACACGGGGCCGAGTACATTAGGCAACACATGCGTGAACATAATCGCAATGGGGTGACGGCCAATAACACGGGCTGCTTGCACGTATTCTTTGTTGCGTTCAACCAGCGTTGAGCCGCGTACGGTGCGGGCATATTGCACCCAGCCCGAGAGCGCAATCGCAAATATCAGCACCACCACCGCTACACTGTCATGCGAGCCTTTAGGCATCACCGCACGTGCTACACCGTCGATAAGTAGGGCGATCAAAATAGCGGGAAACGATAACTGTACGTCGGCTACGCGCATAATAAACGCATCTAGTTTGCCGCCCAAATAGCCGCTAAGCAGCCCGAGCGATATGCCGATGGTCATCGACAACATCACGGCCACTACTGCCACGATAATGGATGTGCGTGAGCCAAACATAATGGCCGACAATAAATCGCGGCCCTGATCGTCCGTGCCTAAAAAGAATGTGGCTTTGCCGTTTGCAGTCCAAGCAGGGGACGTGAAGGCATTGCTGAGATCAAGTGTTTTTAAATCAAACGGATTATGTGGCGCCACAAACGACGCAAAGGTCGCGCAGAACACGCACACAAAAACGGTGATGGCGGCCGCGATAACGAGTGGCCGTTGCTTAAAACTATACCAAATATCGCTGTCTAAAATACGGGAAAAAATGCTATTCATCTTAGTTTGCTCCACCGGTTGCGCGGTCAGTTCTTAGTCGCGGATCTACTACAAAATAAAGTAGATCAACGCATAAGTTTATGGTTACGAAAATTAAGCCAATCAAGCACAAATACGCTGCCATCACGGGTACGTCGGCAAACTGTACCGCTTGAATAAACAACAGCCCCATACCCGGCCACTGAAACACGGTTTCAGTAATAATCGCAAAGGCAATAATGCCGCCCAGCTGCAAGCCAGTAATGGTTAGCACCGGCACCAGCGTGTTTTTAAGCGCATGGCCAAAATGAATCGCGCGAATTGCAATGCCGCGTGCCTTGGCAAATTTGATGTAGTCGGTACGCAATACTTCCATCATTTCGGCGCGCACTAGACGCATAATTAAGGTGATGGGAAAAAACCCTAGCGTGATCGACGGCAATATCAGCGACTTTAATCCAGAGGTGGTTAAAAACCCAGTAGACCAAAAGCCCAGCTGCGTCACTTCGCCTCGCCCAAAGGAGGGCAGCCATCCCAGCCACACCGCAAAAATAAGGATCAGAAAAATACCAATTAAAAAGTTAGGTAATGACACCCCAACGAGCGACACCGTCATCAAAAACCGCGCCCCCAAACTATTGCTTTTAAGCGCCGTGTAAACCCCCGCCGGAATGCCGATCAATATACCAATAGCGGCTGCTACAAAGGCGAGCTCCAAGGTGGCTGGCAAACGCTCTTGCAGCAGCTGCGAAACCGGACGGCCAAGACGCAACGACAAGCCAAAATTACCCTGCACTGCATTGCCGACAAAGGTCGCAAACTGCACATAAAACGGCTTATCAAGCCCAAGTGCCTTACGCATTTCAACCTTGTCTACCTCGGTGGCTTCGGGCGGCAACATGAGCGACACCGGATCACCCACAAAGTTAAATAGCGAGAAGGCAATAAAGCCCACGGTGAGCATCACGATAATGCTTTGCAAGACGCGTTGAAGAATAAATGAAATCATAGGTTTTCCGTTTCGGGTTACTTTGTTAAGTGCAAAAGCTATTTTTAAGTAGGCTGAAGATGCCCTGTAATAGGGCGTCTTCAGCCTATTTAATGTTGATTCTAAACATATACGCCACTTGGTTTGGCGCATAAACAGCAGTGATATTTTTGCGCATAATCCACGGTGCCAACGCTTGGTGCAGCGGTAAAACGGCGACGTCATTATTTATTAACATGAGCGCTTCAGTCATAAAGCCGTTGCGCTTAACGGTATCGTTTTCTACCATTATTTTATCAATCAGCGCATCTAATTTTAGGTTGCTATAGCGGCCATAGTTACCGTCGCCACCGCTCGTGGTGGTGCGGCCACTCGCATCCCCCGTGTAGCTGCGCATGACGGACTGCAAGGTGTACAGCGCATCAAACGTAGTGGAGCCCCAGCTAATCATATACATGCTGGTATCAAACTTTTGTAGCTTGGGGAACACATTAGCTTGGTTAATAATATTTGGTGATGCTTTGATGCCCACGCGCGCTAACATTGGCGCAATGCTCAAACAAATATCGGCTGCAGGCTGAATATTGCCGCAGTCAAACGTCACTTCAAAACCGTTGGGATAGCCTGCTGCAGCCAACAGAGCCTTGGCTTTTTCAGGGCTGTATTCAAGCCGCGTATCAACGGCCTTACTGTAGCCCACTACATCGTTAGTGATAATGGTGCCAATAGGGTTCGATAAACCACGCATCACTTTTGATTTGATGGTTTGAATATCAATGGCGTGGCTTACTGCTTGTCGCACACGTATGTCTTTAAACGGGTTTTTGCCCTTCACGTTGCTATACAAAAGCTCATCGCGGTGCTGGTCAAAGCCAATAAACTGCACCCGGGATTCGGTACCGCCGATGACCGTTAAATCGCCCGAAGTACGCAGCCGCGCAATATCTTGCTGCGGTGGGTCGAGCACAAAATCAACATCACCTGAAATTAGCGCGGCAATGCGGGTGGAATTAGATTTGATTGGCAAATAAATGACTTCAGTTACGTTGCCGCGCTCTGGGCTAGCGCGATTCCACCATTCTTTGTGCTCAACTAGCACCACGCGCACATCGGCTTGGCGCTCTTTAATAATGAATGGTCCTGTGCCGTTGGCATTGCGCGAAACGAAGGTATCTTCTTTATCTTTATAGTTTTGCGGCTCTTTAGAATTGTTTTTAAGCGACCATGCTTTATTCATAATCCGAAACGAAAATAAATGGCTCAACAGGGCTGGGTTCGGGTCTTTTAGAATTAAATCAACGGTGAGACCGTCGATTTTTTTAGCACTCACAACGCCTTGCACGGCTGTTTTCATTTGCGAATTAGCACTTAGCGCGCGCTCGACCGAAAATACCACATCGTCAGCCGTCATCACGCTGCCATCGTGAAACTTAACGTCGGCTCGCAGTTTAAAACGCCACGTGCGCACGTCGGGTTGCGACCATGAAGTTGCTAACCAAGGCACGATTTTAAAATTAACATCGCGCCCCACTAAGCCCTCGTATACCTGCGACAGCAAGCGCGTAGTGACCGCCAAATTAGCCGAATGCGGGTCAAGCGTTTGCGGATCATCTTGGCTCGCGTAGCGCAAGGTTTTGGCTTCAGCCGGTGGCGTTACCAAAAAGCCTGCGCTAAATAAGGCGGCGCTAAAAACACCTGCAAATGCAATTGATCGTCGTCGGTTTAGTTTTGTCATCGGCTTTGCACCCTAAAATTAAACCAAAATGGCTAAATATTGCCCAATTAGATGCCTGAAGATGCCCTAAAATAGGGCGTCTTCAGGCATTAAATATTGTATTTTTGCATCCAGTTCGCTGTGCGTCGCGATTTTATTCTTAGCAAGTCGCCGCGAAACACAAAAAAATAGCCGCACCAACCTGTGCAGCTTGCAAATTGTAATGCAAAACACAGGTAATGAGGGCTTGTTGCAGTGCAGCAAACTTACGATATTTTCATTTTGCAGTAATTTGAGACGCTTATTTCTTTGATATTTTTTCGCGTTGACACGGTGTTGGCTAACCTTCTTGTTATTTGCTCTAGCGCTTTTGCAATCTTCGCTTCTGTGGGTAAGAGTGTTTGGTGTTTCACAAACAACACTTTAATAAATAAACCCTCTAACGCGTAGTGGACTTCTGCCGTACCTTTTTGACTACACAAAATCAGGCCCACAGGCGGGTTTTCACCTGCGCGCATCCAATGGGCTTTCGCGTAATTCAAATATAAATGCATTTGTCCGGCCTCGGCATAGCTAAACTTACCTACTTACACAATCCATGCTATCATTTTCGATAATGACGAAATGAAGGAACACGATGGAAGCAAAATCTAACGTAATAATTAGCCCAATGTGTAAGGTAGCCTGCTTTGAAGAAGAAAAAGTGGCTGCAATCAAAGCGGAGTTGACTAAAGACGAGCACTTATTGCCCCAGCTAGCAGCTCATCTTGCCCCACAGATTTTTCGCTGGACACGGGCAGCAATTTCCCTTAACATACAGGCATGCTCAACATCGGTCATGAATCCTTTGAACCCACGCTCGCCCGCATCCGATCGCGCATGTTGGAAGATACCACGCTCACCCGCAGCGCGCTGTCACGGGAAGTATGTCACTGGCTCGGCTGGCACACACCTACCGGGCGCCCCAAGGAAGTCAGTTGCCGGATCGCCCTACAGAAACTAGAACGGCGTGGGCTGCTCACCTTACCGAAGGCACGAGAAACAACCTTCAAAAAGACCACCAAGACCACCAAAACGACCGTCGCTGATGAGCCAGAAGAACACCTCTGGCCTAAAATTACCGCCAATTTAGCCGATGTGGAACGGATATTCCTCATACCCGTCAACAGCACCCAAGCCGCCCAATCGCGCTTATGGTGGGCGATGATGCGCGCCCATCATCCGCAGGGCGCTAGCCCATTGTGTGGCGCACAACTGCGTTACTTGATTGGCTGTGAAATCGATGGCAAGACAAGCTACATCGGAGGGCTAGGCTTTAGCGCACCGGCGTGGCGCTTAAACGCGCGCGACACCTGGATTGGCTGGGACGACACCACCCGCCGCGCTGGATTATCCAAGATTGTATGTAATAGTCGATTTCTCATTCTACCCACCGTCCACATCCCCAATCTA
>JAYUOW010000031.1:0-19716 GCA_043760555.1 Betaproteobacteria bacterium | reverse complement strand
TTCAAAGCGCTGGCTAATTTTCAGTGGGATCGTTTGTTGCAAACCGATATTATTTCGCCAGCGTATCTTGAAGGCTGTTACCAGCTCGGGCAGCACTACCCCGACTTATGTTCGAGCATTTTTTTGGTGTGCGAAAGAGGGACTGCACTCAGTGCCGCTAGCTTAGATAGCCGCAGCCGCTAAAATAACATCGACAATCCGCTGCTGCTCCGCCCGCTCTAGCGCCGGATAAATCGGCAAGCACAACACCTGTTGCGACATGCGGTTAGCGATGGGTAAATTTTCAGGATTAGCTGAAGGCAGCCCACGATAAGATGCGAATTCGCTAATTAGCGGGTAGAAATAGCGCCGAGCGTAGATATTTGCCTCACGAAACTTGGTAAACAACGCATCGCGAGAGAGGGGAAAATCTTCGCCAACTAACAATGGAAAATAGGAGTAATTTGGCTCGACATCCGGCAGCCAAGGCAGGCAGTGGAGCCCTTTAATTCCGCCCAGCGACTGCCGATAAAATGCATCAATTGCACCACGCGCGGTTAATGCGCTATCGAGATGCTGCAATTGCAACATGCCAAGTGCCGCTTGAAACTCATTCATCTTCGCGTTGATACCAGGAGCTACAACGGTAATTTCATCGGCAAAACCGAAGTTTTTTAGGTAGTCAATCCGTTGTTTCATGTCCGCGTCTTTACAGATGATGGCACCGCCCTCAAAGGTATTAAACACTTTAGTTGCATGAAAGCTCAACGCGGCTAAATCACCATAATTTAGGATAGACGCGCCCGCTTGCTTCACGCCAAAGGTGTGGGCTGCGTCGTAAATCACCTTCAAGCCATGTACTGCCGCAATACGGGTAATTGCCGCGTTGTCGCACGGGTTCCCGTACACATGCACGGGCATGATCGCGGTAGTGTTGCGGGTGATGGCTTGCTCTATTTTTGCGGGATCCATATTGCCGGTGAGGGGATCAATATCGACGTACACAGGCGTTAATCCATTCCAATGCAATGCGTGGCTTGTGGCTACAAAGCTATAAGGGGTGGTGATCACTTCGCCAGTAATACGCAAAGCCTGAAGTGCGGTGATGAGCGCCAGCATGCCATTCGAAAACAAACTGATGTAGGGCACGCCTAAATATTCGCATAGCGCCGTCTCTAGCTTGGCGTGAAAGGGGCCACAATTGGTGAGTATTTTGCTGTCCCATATCTCCTTGAGATAGGGTAAAAACTCGTCAAACGGGGGCAAATGCGGTTGGGTAACAAATGTAGGCTTCATAACTTGATTTTACTTTAAAGCGTGGTTAGTTGCGATCCGAATTTTATTGCAGCAATCCCCACACCCCGCCACTCACCCGATCGCATCCGCCTAGGTCTTTTTGTGTGAACACTTGGCTGAAACCGGCCGTAAATAGGGCATCTTGAGCCATAACAGCTTGGTCGTAACCGTGTTCAAACAACAACCAGCCACCGTTCACGAGCCAATTTGGCGCCTCGTCAATGATGTGTTGCAGTTTTGCAAATCCCTTGGCGTTGGGTGTTTGATCACTTAAGGCAATGGGCGGCTCGAAGCGCAAATCACCTTGGGTTAGGTGCGTATCGCCTTCGGCAATGTAGGGGGGGTTAGAGACGATGATGTCAAATTTTGGCGTTGCTTTTGGAAGTGCTCCGAACCAACTTCCTTGGTGAAATTCCACCCTAGCGTCGAGATTTCTGGCATTTTCATCCGCTATTACCAATGCTTCTATCGAAATATCCGTAGCCGTTACGCGTAAGTCGGGGCGCAGGCGCGCTAGCGTAACGGCAATAGCACCTGACCCTGTGCCAAGGTCCAATAAATTAGGGCGGCTCGAAGCGTTATGGCTGGGAAGCCGCGCTAATGCTGCTTCTACAAGGTGCTCAGTTTCTGGTCTGGGGATCAACACCGCTGGTGTTACTTTGAACACTTCACCATAAAACTCGCGTTCGCCCAAAATATAGGCGACGGGTTCGCCTGCTGCGCGGCGTTCTAAGCGGTGCTTCACGGTTTCAGCATCATGCAAGGCAATGACTTTATCAGGGTGAGCAATGATGCTCGCGCGCGACAAATTTAACGTGTGTTGGACGATAAATTGCGCATCGAACTTGTCGATGGCGGCGTGGCGCAATAGCTGCGCAATGGTCGGTGGTGCATTCATGGTGGTTATCTTGGAAAAAAACGCGGTTGGCCGATCCCACTACCAAAGTCGATTTAACGGCGTTAACAGCGCGGTGGACTTAGCCGCACAAACAGTGTTCCACCCATGAAAAACGCGGTGTCAATCCGCGCAGCGTTTTCCACGCAAAACGCATCAGCAACTCGCTGTGGTCCATCGCCATACGGCCATTTGTAATCATCGAAAATTATCCAGCCGCCTGGAATTACAAATTTTGCCCACGCTTGGGTATCAGCGTTTACCGCATCGTAGGCGTGGTTAGCATCAATATGCAGCAGCGCTATTTGGCCTTGGTATTGGGTTTGACCAAATGGTTTGGTGTGCACGGCTAGATGAGGCACGTATTGCCTTGCAGCCGCAACGGATGGCATACGGAAATAGTTAATGTCGTTCTGGCTGTAGGGCAGTAAATTCATCAGAAATACTTGAAACGCTTCGTCGGCGCTGACCGTTGCGGATGTGGCGTCGACAATTTCATCCCCCTGCACTAAATGTTCATCAGACCATGGATCCACACACAGCAAATGACCAATGTCGTAGCTGCGCGCAAGCTGGCTTAAAATAAAAGCAGACTTTCCCCACCATGAACCAATTTCTACTACATCCCCTTTCGGGCAGTGACGAAAAATTTGGCACAGCGCTGCAAATTTTTGATGATCACACATGCCAGGTATCGTTTGTGCATGGTGGAACAGGGCAGTAAAAGCGATTGCTGATAACGGCGTTTGCGTAGTTTCGCCAATGGCAATCGCCTCGGCTGTTTCATGAAGTACAGCCGCAGTGGCGCGAGAAAACCGATAGCTCGAAAGTTCTTCGCCGGCTGGTGCGGCGTTAACTAAACGTACCTGAGGGGCGATTTTTGGCAATCGCTTATTCAAAACGCCCCAAATTACCGGATTAGGGGTAAATATTTGGCTAACACCATGCATCGTAATGACGGAAAGCAATTGCTGGTCAAAATCAGGTGCTGAAATATAAGGTAAATACGCCCAAGTATCGTAACCTTCCCGTGCGGGGTCGTGTGCGAGTGAGGATGCGCCTACTGTAGCTTGGTCGTTACGCTTGCAGGCGGCTAGATAAGCAACCGATCTCGCCATGCCTGCAGGAAAAATTAAGATGGGGGATATAGCGTTTGCGTTTGCGCTAGAGTCAGAGTTAGTCATTTTTGCCGGAGGGTTGTGGTCATTGGGCATTTGTTCATTTGTTTGGTGCGCGAAGGCAACCTGAACTATCGATCACAGTTTACAAGGTTATAGTAGAGGCTTCTCAGAGAAATTTACCGCCATGTCACTTATCGTTTTGCTGCTGCCCGATTTTATGTTGATTTTCATTGGTTTACTGCTTTCACGCATTACCAGTTGGGGACGAGATTTTTGGTCTGGCCTCGAGAAACTCATTTATTACGTGCTGTTTCCAGTGCTGCTGTTTACCTCAATCGCCCGCACGCAAATTGATTTTACTGCTGCAGCGCCCGCTATCAAAACTGCGGTGATTACGGCCATGTGCGGGATGGCGCTGGGCTTTTTAGCCAAGCCACTTTTTAAATTGGAAGATAAAACCTTCGCGTCTGGCTTTCAAACCGCGTTTCGTTTTAATTCCTATATCGGCTTAGCCATTATGGGGCGATTGCATGGAGATGCCGGTATTACGGCCTTTGGCATCGTTATTTGCTTGGTGGTGCCGTTAGCAAACTTAGCTTCTGTTTGGGCGTTGGCGCGTAATTCAAAGCTTAATTTAGCGCGCGAGTTAGCGCAAAATCCGCTGATTATCGCAACGCTCGGCGGGATATTATTTTCGCTTTCTGGTTTTAAATTGCCGGAGGTGGCGTTGCTGTTGTTTAACCGAATCGGTGCGGCATCCCTTGCCTGCGGGCTAATTGCGGTAGGCGCTGCGTTGCAGTTAAAAGATGGCTTTAAGCACTTGGGGCCGATGGTTTATTGGACGTCCATTAAATTGCTGGTGTTGCCCATCATCGCTTATTTTTTGGGCGGCGCGTTGGGCGTGACGGGGCTTTATTTTGACGCGGTGATGTTGTTAGCGGCGCTGCCTACTGCAACGAGTGCTTATATTTTAGCGGTGCGCATGGGCGGCAACGGGCAAATTGTGGCAATTTTGATCACCATTTCGACGGTGACGGCGATGCTGACGATACCAATTTGGCTGCACATTGCGCGCCACGGTTTTTCGCTGTAGCTTGCGTAAAATAGCCGATAGGTAAAAAGTGAATTTTGATTGATCCAGACTGATTCATAAGGGGAAAACATGAAACTCGATAACGAACAAGAGAGTAGCAACGTTGAAGATCGGCGCGGTAGTGGAGGCGGAGGCGGCGGCGGCGGACGCGGCATAGGGTTGGGTAAGGTGGGGCTGGGTACCGTAGCAATTGCGTTACTAGCGAGCTGGATTTTTGGTATTGATCCTTCCATGATTCTAAACATTGCAGGCGGCCTGCAGGGCAATACCGCGCAAGTTGCACCGCAATCCACAAATAGGGCACCCGTGCAAGAAAGTGCGCAAGAAGCCGCCGAAGTGGTCTTTATTAAGAAGGTGCTACGCACAACAGAAAGTGCTTGGGGCGATATTTTCAAAGCGGGCGGCTCTACCTACCAACCGCCAAAGTTGGTGCTGTTTAGAGGCGCTACACCAACGGCATGTGGCACTGGACAAACAGCCTCGGGGCCGTTTTACTGCCCAGGTGATCAGAAGGTTTATATCGACCTAAAATTCTACGACGATTTGCGTACCCGCTTCAAAGCACCCGGTGACACTGCGCAAGCTTATGTGATCGCACATGAAGTCGGACACCATGTGCAGCATTTGCTGGGTACATCGGGCAAAGTGGACGCGATGCGCGGCAAGGTATCTGAGACCGAATACAATAAATTGTCGGTGCGCTTAGAGCTGCAGGCTGACTGCTATGCGGGTATTTGGGCCAATCATGCAAACCGGAGCAAACCTGTGTTTGAGCCAGGCGATGTTGAGGAGGCGATTCAAGCCGCAACTGCCATTGGCGACGATACGCTGCAAAAACAAAGTCGCGGCTACGTGACGCCCGATAGCTTCACCCACGGTAGCTCAGCGCAACGCGTAAAGTGGTTTAGAGCGGGCTTGGCAAGTGGCAAAATGCAAAGCTGCGATACGTTTACGAAGCAGGGCATTTAAATGTTTTAATTTGGGCTGATTCCCAAAAAACCGCAATTATTGTTGTAAACGCCCGTATTTAGGGCGTTTACAACTTTTAGAGTGCGAAGTGGGGTTTGGGGGCTCGTTAGTTGAAGATGCCCGTCTTTAGGGCATCTTCAGGCAATTTAGCGTTAGTCCCATTTAAACAAAAAAAGCGCATCCGAAGATGCGCTTTTTTGCTTTACAGCGACCAAACTTAGACGATTTCAAAGGCGGCGTTTATTCGCCCTTGTCTTGGGTTGCCGTGTAGTTAAGCTTTTCGCGAATACGTGCAGATTTACCGGAACGATCGCGTAGATAGTAAAGCTTAGCGCGGCGTACATCGCCACGGCGCTTCACCTCGATTGAAGCCAGTGTTGGCGCATAGGTTTGAAACGTACGTTCTACGCCTTCGCCTGATGAAATTTTACGCACGATGAAGCTTGAGTTTAAGCCACGGTTACGCTTGGCAATAACAACGCCTTCATAAGCCTGTACGCGCTTGCGCTCGCCTTCGATGACGTTTACGTTTACAACAACTGTATCGCCCGGAGCGAAATCAGGAATTGTTTTATTGAGCCGTTTGATTTCTTCGGCTTCCAAAATTGCAATTAAATCCATTTTGAATCCTTTCGTTTGCGGCCACGTTAGCTACTGCGTGCGCCTGTCGCATAGAGCAACCATTTTAGGTTGATGTGCGTGGTTTATTGAACACTACTTTTTACATCTACTACCTTAACTGCGCTTACAAATTCTTTTTGGACTTAGCCTGCGAAGCCAGTAAATCCGGCCGTCTGCTGGCAGTTCGTTCAACAGCTTGTGCCTCGCGCCATTGCGCAATCAGCTTATGATTACCACTCAACAATACTTCTGGTACTGCCTGTTCCATCCACACTTCCGGCCGCGTGTAATGCGGGTGATCGAGCATGCCTTGACGCGCGGGCGAGAAAGAGTCTTCCACCGCCGATGCCGCATCATTAAGCACACCGGGCAACAAACGCACCATCGCATCGATCACCACCATCGCCGCTAACTCACCGCCCGATAAAATGTAATCGCCGATAGAAATTTCTAGGTCTACTTGCGACGCAATCAATCTTTCATCCACACCTTCATACCGCCCACACAAAAACACGATGCCCGCTTCATCACTCAATGCACGAATACCTGCATCGGTAATCGGCTTAGCCTGTGGCGATAAGTACACCACTATTGACTTCATGACCCCTGCCTGCTGCTGCTTAATTTTTGCTGCCTGAATCGCTGCAAACAACGGTTCCGCCTTCATGACCATGCCGGGGCCGCCACCAAAGGGGCGATCATCCACGGTACGATGTGCGTCACTTACAAAATCTCGTGGGTTCCAACACTGCAAAGCCCACACCTTGTTATCCAACGCCCGCCGCGTAATACCGTGATCGGCGATGGCATCAAACATTTCAGGAAACAAGGTGATGACGTCATAATGTTTCGACTTCACTGCGCTACCAATCCGCTTCCCAATTCACCACAATTTGCTTAAGCGTGCGGTCTACCTTCACAATCACCGCATCAACAAACGGAATCAAGCGTTGCCCGCCCGCATGTTGCACCACCAATACGTCATTGGCACCTGTTTCCATCAACGTATCCACCACGCCCAGTGCGTCGCCCGCAGGGTTTGACACCGTAGCGCCGATCAAATCGATCCAAAAATGCTCACCCTCATCAGCCTCAACCAAATCCGCACGCGGAATCGCCACATCAAACTTAACGAAACCTTCCACCGAGGTGCGGTCGTCAAAGCCTTCCAGCTTTGCAACCACTCCCTTCACGTTCACCGCAAAATCTTCCAGCACCACCTCGCGCCACGGCGCGGAAGCAGGCAACTTAGAATCACGAATAAGCCAAGACGCATAAGCATCAAGGCTGTCGGGCGCATCGGTAAAAGTTTGCAGTTTCACCCAACCCTTGATGCCGAACGGCCCGGCAATGCGGGCCATTACAACGACGTCTGGCTCAGAAGTGCAAGCCATAGCCAGAGCGACAACATCAAGTTCGGAACTCATTTGGGCTCAACAAAATTACATCAGCGCAAACCGCGCCAAGGTAATTAAATTTAGGCAGGAACGCCCGGAGCCACTTTAACGGTTTTAGCCAAACGTGCCACTAAATCCGAAGGCTGTGCGCCCTGACCGACCCAATAGCTTAAGCGATCCATCGCAATACGGAGCTTTTCAGTACCTTCAGGGGCAACTGGGTTATAAAAACCAATACGCTCAATAAAACGGCCATCACGACGGCAGCGAGAATCCGCTACCACAATATTAAAAAACGGACGACCCTTAGAACCACCACGACTCATGCGAACAACAACCATAATAATCTCCAATCCGGTTGAAAACCGGTAACAATAAGAAATAGCGCCGTTTTCAACGCTATGTTTAACCACCCTATCGCGCCGCAAATATTATTGCGTGCACGACACGAAGCCGTCCATTATACTGCGGTTTTATTGGAATCCGCAACCAAAGCGTGATGCCTAGACGCTATATATATCAATCAAACACAGCGATTACCCCTTTATGACCGCTCCGTCCACTGCAATTATCCAAATTTTAGATCGCGCACTACAAAGCCAAATTGCGCACAACCTGCCCATGGCAGAAGCCTTGTACCGGCAGGTGCTAGAACGCCAACCGCGCAACGCAGAGGCCTTGCATAACTTAGGCATGATTCTTCACAGGAAGGGTGATGCTGCGAATAAAGCTGAAGGCTTAAAGTTGGTTGAAAAATCACTGAAATTGTTGCCTAGCAACATCGATTTCGCCTTAAATCTTTCCACTGTCTACATTGCTAACGAAAATTGGGCGGGCGCAAGCAAGTTATGTAAAGTTGTGCTGGATTCACGACCCACTTTTGCAGGTGGATATCAAAATATGGGCTGCGTATTTCAGCGACTTGGAAACAATGCCGACGCTGAGATTTGCTTCACAAAAGCGATCCAGCTGAACCCGAAAAGCGCGATTTCCTATGCTTCGTTAGGCATTGTGCAACAAAACCAACATCGCTTTGAGGCGGCAAGAGCGCAATATGAATTCGCGTTAGCCATCGATGGCAATTGCTACGACGCGCTGGCCGGACTTGGGAAGGTGCTTCAAAATAATGCAGAGTTTGAAGCGTCCGCTCGACACCTCACGCGAGCGATTGCCATGCGACCAGCCATGTGTGACAACTACGCATACCTCGCAGACTCGCTGGCGGCATTGGGGAAATATGTTGAAGCGCAAGCCGTAATTTCAGCCGGTTTAGCAATTGATAGCCATCACATCGGATGCATAAGTGTATTAGCGTTGACCTCTGGCTACTTAGGTAGATTTGATGAGGCAACGCTGGCCTTCAACCGACTCAAAACAACAGGCACTTTGCCTATAGGTATCTGGAGCAATTACCTACTCACTAAACTTTATGACCCTACTGCATCTGCCAGCGCATTATTCGAGCTTCATACTGAGTTTGGCCATGCTGTCGAAGCACCCTACAAACCAGGTTGGCCAAAGTTTGTCCGTAATCTCACCCCCAATCGGCGTTTGAAAATTGGTTACGTATCAGGGGACTTTCGCAAGCACTCGGTGGCACATTTCATCTTACCAATATTGCAAAACCATGACCGCACACAATTTGAAATTTTTGGCTATTCAAATCACGCAACGGTAGACGACACCACCCATGCCATTATCGACTCGGTCGATAGTTGGCGAGCCGTTGTTGGAATGAGCGAATCCGATATTTGCGACACCATACGAGCTGACGAACTTGATATTTTAATCGATCTTTCCGGCCATACTGCTTACAACATCTTGGGCGTGTTAGCCCGAAAACTTGCGCCTATACAAATAACCTGGATAGGATATGCAGGCACCACGGGCTTAACTGCGATGGACTACCGCATAACGGATGCCAACCTTGATCCAATCGGCGTCACAGATCAATTTCACACCGAAAAACTGTTGCGGCTTTCTACCGCAAACGCCGCTTTTCAACCGGAAGCAAGTAGCCCTGCGGTCAACGAACTGCCAGCCATCAAAAATGGCTATATGACCTTTGCGTGCTTAAATTTAAGCAAAAAAATTAATGCTGCTGTCATCGCCTGTTGGGCACCAATTCTGGTTGCATTACCCACTGCAAAAATCATCCTTTGCGACATCGGCGACGACAGCGAAGCAAACCGAATTATTACGATGTTCGCGCAATATGGGGTATCGGCCAGCCAAATACAAACCAAACCACGAATGTCGTTGGCCGATTTTTTAGCCCTGCATAACGAAATTGACTTGGCACTTGATCCATTTCCCTACAACGGGGGCACCACAAATTTACACGCGGTGTGGATGGGCGTACCGATGATCACTTGGCCTGGCTCAACAACGGTTTCCAATGTCGGTGCGGCGGTGTTGCGTCCATTGCAACTAAATGAATTTATAGCTAGCTCCGCAGCAGACTACGCAGATATCGCGATTGCGATGGCACGCAACCCGACGCATTTGGCAACAATTCGCAAAACATTACGAGAGCGAGTCGCTCGAACTTTTTCTGCATCAGACGCCCAGATTACGCTGGAGCTTGAGAAACTCCTACAACTTACGTGGCGCAACTGGAGCGATCAGGCATCCGTATAAATTTGTGCTGATCCGATGGCAGTAGACGGCCAAAAACAGGGCTACTAGCAAAAAAGCTCCTCGTTGCGATTATGCAATTTCGCGGCTGAATTATTTGATTCTACAATTACACTAACCCTACTCTATGACCGCGTCCTCCACAGCAATTCCACAACTTTTGCAACGGGCATTGCAAAACCAAATGGCGCGCAACTTTCCAATGGCCGAGGCGCTTTATCGCCAAGTACTTGACCGCCAACCCCGTAACGCAGATGCGCTGCATTATCTAGGTTTAATTTTGCACGGCAAAGCGGATAAAACCAGCAAAACCGAAGGACTGCGGTTGGTCGAAAAATCCCTGAAACTTTCCCCAGCCAATCAGAACTTTATCAACAATCTTTCAACTCTCCACATAGAAGGCGCCAATTGGGCTGCTGCGCTGAAAACCTGCCTGCAAGTAGTTGCTGCAAGACCAAGCTTCGCTGGTGGCCATCACAATTTAGGCTGCGCGTATCGTGGCCTAGAACAATATACGGACGCCGAAACATGTTTCTTGACGGCTCTAAAATTTGAACCAAAAAACGCCAGCATCCACGCAAATTTAGGGATTGTCTATTTCACGCAACGTCGTTTCGCCGATGCTGGTGCAAAGTTTGAAGATGCGTTTGGCATAGATGAAAACTGCTATGACGCATTAGTCGGTATGGGGCAACTATTACTCACCAGCTCACAATTCGAAGAATCACGTCAGTGCCTAAGCCACGCAATCGCCCTACGTCCAAATGCCGTCAACAATTACGCTGATCTGGCATTTGCGATTGCGATGCAGGGCAACTACTCTGAATCACTCCGAACGCTCTTGGCTGGATTAAGCCTTGACCAAAATAACCACCGCTGTTTAATTCGAATAATCATGGTGTATGGCCTTTTAGGTCAACACGAGCATGCCACTGACGCGGTTAACAAACTAAGAGCGCTTGGTGCCGCTTCACCGTCGGTTCTAAGTAACTACCTCTTCGTCATGCTTCACGATTCCGGCACCACCCCCGACGCACTTTTTGATCTGCACGTTGAGTTTGGCAAAACCATCGAAGCCGCTTACAAACCTTCATGGCCTATATTTTTCCGCAACACCGACCGCAATCGCCGCTTGAAAATTGGGTATGTGTCCGGCGACTTTTACAACCATCCTGTAGCAAACTTTATACTACCAATGCTACAAAATCACGACCACTCAAAGTTTGAGGTTCACTGCTACTCGACTTATGGCGTCGTTGACGACACGACTAAGCTTATTATCGACGCGGCTGATTGTTGGCATGCAATCGGTGAGTTGAGCAGCACCGAAATGCGCGATAAAGTACGCGCCGAGGAACTGGATATATGTATTGACTTATCGGGGCACACCGGCCGAAATATTCTTGATGTATTTGCGCAAAGAATAGCGCCTGTTCAGATGACATGGATAGGCTATCCGGGAACAACCGGCTTAACCGCGATGGACTATCGAATTACCGATGCTAACCTTGACCCCGTTGGCTTGACCGACCAATTTCACACCGAAAAACTATTGCGGCATCCAACGGCTAACGTTTCGTATCGGCCAGTGCCAAATTGCCCAGAGGTAAACGCATTGCCTGCTCTTAAAAATGGCTACATGACCTTCGCGTGTTTAAATTTAAGCAAAAAAATAAATGCTGCCGTAGTCGCTTGTTGGGCACCTATCTTTAAGGCGTTGCCGACGGCTAAACTCATCTTATGCGACGCCAGCGACGATGAAGCCGCAGGCAGAATTATCGCCATGTTCGCGGAGCAAGGTATCTCGACAAACCAATTAGAAACTAAGCCGCGCCTACCCCTGATGGACTTTTTTGCCCTGCACGGTGAAATTGATTTAGCCCTCGACCCCTTCCCCTACAACGGTGGCACCACCAACCAACACGCCCTTTGGATGGGAGTACCGATGATTACGCTGCCGGGGCGAACCACCGTGTCCAATGTGGGCGCAGCCGCACTACGCCCTCGCAACTTGCATGAGTTTATTGCAACTTCGGTGGAAGACTATGCGCAAAAGGCAATTGGATACGCAAGCAATCTCGAGCACTTGGCTGCTATTCGCGCATCTTTAGGAAGACGAGATCAATCAAATATTGTCGCTAGTGACATCGAAATCACGCGGGGAATAGAAGGTTTATTTGATACGGCTTGGCAAAAATGGTGTGCCGACAACGCCCATAAAATGCCTGAAGACACCCTATAATAGGGCATCTTCAGGCATTGTCCAAAATTACCCCCGCATCCCCGGCATCATACCCTTCATCGAGCGCATCATCTTCGCCAGCCCGCCACCCTTCATCATCTTCATCATTTTCTGCATTTGCTCAAACTGATTAAGCAAGCGGTTTACTTCCTGCACTTGCACCCCTGACCCCGCAGCAATGCGACGTTTGCGGGTGGCTTTGATGAGTTCGGGTTTGCGGCGCTCAAGGGGCGTCATGGAATTGATGATGCCCTCGGTGCGGCGCAGTTGCTTTTCTTGCAGCTCAGGCGAGCCTTGCGCGGCTTGAGAAAGTTGTGCAGGTAGTTTATCCATCAGGGCAGACATGCCGCCCATTTTTTGCATCTGTTGCAGCTGCAACTTGAAGTCTTCCAAGTCAAAACCCTGGCCTTTTTTAAATTTTTCAGCGAGCTTTTTAGCTTCTTCCACATCCACGTTTTGCTGGGCGGATTCAATGAGCGATAGCACATCGCCCATACCCAACACACGGCTTGCCATGCGTTCGGCGTGGAACGGTTCTAGGCCGTCCATTTTTTCGGATACACCGGCAAATTTAATCGGCTTGCCGGTAGTTTGGCGCACGGATAAAGCTGCGCCGCCTCGTGAATCACCGTCTAGCTTAGTGAGTACAACGCCAGTTAACGGCAGGGCGTCGTTAAACGCTTTGGCGACGTTTACCGCGTCTTGGCCTTGCATGGCATCAACGACGAACAGCGTTTCAATCGGGTTAATCGCTGCATGCACGGCTTTCAGCTCGGCCATCATGGCTTCATCAATACCTAGGCGACCGGCGGTGTCGACAATGAGCACATCGTGGAAGTGGGTTTTGGCCCACTGCTTGGCGGCCACAGCAATATCTACGGGCTTCTGCGAGGCATCGGATGGAAATACATCAACGCCTACTTGTGCGCCTACGGTCTGCAATTGCGCAATTGCGGCGGGACGATAAACGTCGACACTAACAACCAGCACTTTCTTTTTATGCCGTTCGCGCAAAAACTTAGCCAGCTTACCCACCGTGGTGGTTTTACCGGCACCCTGCAAACCTGCCATCAAAATAATAGCGGGCGGTTGCGTAGCAAAATTTAGCTCTTGTTGCGATGGATCGTCACCACCAATTAAAGTGATGAGTTCGCGATGCACCACGCCCACCAGCGCTTGCCCGGGCGTGAGGCTTTGCATCACCTCAGCGCCAAGCGCTTTTTCTTTAATTTTCGCGATAAAATCTTTTACCACGGGCAAGCCAACGTCGGCTTCAAGCAACGCCATGCGCACTTCGCGTAGCGCATCGGCAATATTATCTTCGCTCAATCTGGACTGGCCGCGCAGGGTTTTTACGATGCCGTTAAGGCGATTGGTGAGGTTATCAAGCATGTTGGTCATTCACTTTTGGTAAGGGTGTTGCATCTGAAGTAAACTCTATTATCCCTTAGTTATAGGCTTGTAATGTCAGTTTTATCTTTCAGCACGTTTGCGTTCATTGCCGCTATGTTGCTTTACGCAGCGGCAGTGGCACTTGCTTGGCAATCGCCGTTGCTGGCCAATTCTGCTGGCACCACATCGCGGCCTTGGGTAGGTTTATTGGCTTGCGCCATTGCCTCCCACTTTGCGGCATTGGGTTTGGTGTGGTTAGGTTTAGGCTATATTGATTTGTCGTTTTCGATGGCGGGCGCGTTGCTGGCGGGCTTAATTATGCTCATCTATTTTCTGTGGGGGCGCGGGCTGCATATTGAGCAACTTTTAGCGCGTGCCGTTGCCCCGGTGGCGCTTTTATTTGCAGCGCTGCCGGTATTATTTTTTGTGGAACCCGCAGGTGCGCAACCACGCACTTGGCTGCTGCAGCTGCATATTTTTGTGGCACTTTTGGGCTATGTGCTTTTTACGATCGCAAGCTTTCATGCGCTGTTAATGGCCACGAGTGAGCGCGCATTGCATAGCGGCAAGCACGCTGAATTGATGGCTGTTTTGCCACCCTTAATGCGCTTGGAAGGCTTATTATTCGGGCTTCTCTGGGGTGCTTTCGCGTTGCTCACGCTCACGGTAATTTCTGGTTTTGCGTTTTCTGAAATTCTGTTTGGCCAACCGTTTAAGCTCAATAACAAGAATGTGTTTGCACTACTTTCATGGTTGGTGTTTGCGGTGCTGTTGTTTGGCCGCGTAAGGTTTGGCTGGCGCGGGATGCGCGCGGTGCGCTTTACGTTAATTGGTTTTGCGTTTTTAGTACTGTCGTATCTTGGCAGCAAATTTTTACTTGAAGTTGTAATGGCTTCCAACCCCTAAATGACCGACGATATTCCACTGTGGGTCTTGTTTTGTACCCTGTGTTTGCTACTGCTGTGCTCCGGCTTTTTTTCGATGTCGGAAACCTGCATGATGTCGCTCAACCGTTATCGACTGAACCATTTAATTAAGGAAGGCAGTCGCGGCGCGCGATTGGCTGGCGCGTTGTTGGAGCGTACTGAAGAACTGCTTAGCTTTATTTTAGCGGGCAATACGGTAATTAACACCGTCACCGCTATTTTGGTCGCTGAAATTTGTCGGCGATTATTTGGCGAAGGGCAAGCTGTGCTGGGCATTGCTACGGGTGCCGCCTCATTTTGCATCTTAATTTTTGCGGAAATTTTGCCGAAAGTTTTAGGGGCAACCTACACCGAAAAGTTAGCCCTCATCGCTAGCTATCCGCTTACAGCTTTGATCAAAATCACCAAGCCGTTGATGTGGTTTATCAATGTGCTGATTGCTAATATTTTAAAGCTGGCGCGCATCAAGCCGGTGTCTGATGCCGCGTCGCCGCTCACCATGCCTGAGTTACGCACCCTCGTGCTCGAAGGCGGGCAACTGATACCAAAAAAGCACCACAACATCATGGTGAATTTGTTCGATTTAGAGAGCATGACGGTAGACGACACCATGACATCCCGCGCGCAAATTGATGGCATAAATTTGAGCGATAAAATTGAAGATATTCGCAACACGCTCGCCACCTCACATCACACGCGCTTAGTCGTCTACGAAGATGATCTGCGTAATGTGGTGGGCATTGTCCATATGCGCAAAGTGCTAAATGCCTCGCGTCGCGAAGCGCTCACGAAAGAAAAGCTACGCGAAATTGTGCGCGAGCCCTACTTCATTCCTGAAGGCACAGCGCTGCTGGCGCAGCTTACGGAATTTCAAGAAAAACAACGCGGCATGGCGCTGGTGGTGGATGAATATGGCGAACTACTGGGCTTGGTTACCCTGCAAGATATTTTGGAAGAAATTGTCGGCGAATTTACTAGCCAAAGCCCTAGCGTAGGTGGCCTATTTAAGCGGCAAGACGACGGCAGCGTGATCGTAGAAGGCAGCTGCCCCTTGCGAATGCTGAATCGCAAATTAGGCTTTGCCTTTCCGCTGGACGGGCCTAAAACAATTAATGGCATATTGCTGGAGCAGTTAGAAGATATTCCAGAGCCTGGTACGAGCTTGAAGGTGGCAGGGGTGGCCGTGGAGATTTTGCAAACGCAGGACCGGATGGTGAAGGTGGTGCGGATGATGCCGGTGCGGTAGTTGTTTGCCGTGCCGGAACACAAAACAGTTTTAAATTTCGTGAACTTTCAGCTTAAAAATCATCTAAAATACAATGCTATTGAATGCGTTTTTTAGGAGATTCCCATGGATGCAACCCTTACCCGCAGCGGCACGACCGCCGCCAAAGTTGTTACACGTTTTTGTATTGGCTTGGCATCGCTATTTTGCCTGAGCAGCACGCCCGCCGCGTGGGCGGTACCAGCGCCGCAAAGCATTGCTTTTCCGGCGATTGCAGACAAGGCACTGACAGATCCACCCTTTGCCGCATCAGCAACGGGAGGCGGTTCTGGTAACCCTGTTACCTTCACATCGAATACGCCTGCTGTTTGCACCGCCACTGGCGCAAACGGTGCAACCATCACGCCGATCACAACTGGGTTTTGCTCGCTTGCCGCCAACCAAGTAGGGGATGGCATTACTTTTTTAACCGCTTCTACATCAACGCAAGCGTTTTTTGTAAAGCTTGCCCAAACAATCACCTTTGGCGCGTTGAGCACAAAAGTACAAGACGACCCACCCTTTGAAGTCACGGCTACTACCTCGGCTCTTGGGTTAAATATTTCACCCATTACGTTTACGTCCCTAACGCCCATCGTATGCTCAGCAGACGGCGTGAACGGGGCAACAGTCACTCCCCTCACCGCAGGCACTTGTACTATTCAAGCCAATCAAGCCAGCAACGCTACGTACGCGGCTGCCATGCCGGTGAATCAAAGTTTTACCTCCACGCCAGTCTTAAAAATAACGGCCTCGATTGTTGGTGCAGCCAATGGTTCTATTGCGCCATTTGGTCGTATCGTCGTGTTGATTAACGACAAAACAGAATTTACGATTAGTCCTAACCCAGGGTATCTTGCCCAAGTAGGCGGCACCTGCGGCGGCGGATTTCAACCCATCGGTGGCGTTCCACCGGGCGGTAACGGTAGCGTTTACATTACGCCCAAATTTACTGAAAACTGTACGGTGACGTTTACGTTTGTCGCGCAACGCCCCGTTTTAACCATATCTGGCGTGCCCAGCGTTATTACGCCAGCGTTAAGCACGCCAGCGCCCACAACAAGTGCTGTAAACGCCACCGCCACTTTTGCGGCCACACTTAGAGGTGCGGTAGGCATTGTCGATGCCGCCTTAATCGGTTTTTTTGCCGATGGCGCAAGCATTAGCGGTTGCGAAAGTAAGCCTGTGGTGCCTGTAGCATTTGACGACTTAATTGGTTACCAAGCTGCGTGTACAACAACCGCGCTCAGCATTGGCGAACGGGCGATTACCGCCAGCTTTGCGGGTAATGCCTCTAATTTTGGCGCAAACACAGACGCAGCTGCCACGCCAAGCCAAGCCCTGCGGCACACTATTACGGCGGCACCCATACTGGTTGATACCACCCCAGACGCGTTCAGTTTTGTGGCGCAAACCGGGCTCGCGTTAAACGCATTGGCCACTTCAAACGTGGCCACCGTATCCGGCATCAATGCGCCTGCTGCCATCAGCATTAGTGGTTCGGGAGGCTTCTACTCCATTGGCTGCACTGCCACTATCACGAACGCTGCCGCGACCATTACCAATGGGCAAACCGTGTGTGTGCGGCTAACGGCCAGCGCGCTCAACAGCACCACTACGGCCGCTATACTCAGCATTGGCGGTGTGAGTGCCACATTTAGCGCGGCCACGCAAGCCGCGGTTATTGTTGTGGATACCACGCCAGATAGTTTTAGTTTTGCGGCTATTTCTAACGCCACACCGGATGCCTTGACCGTTTCAAACGCGATTACAGTAAGCGGCATAAATGCGGCCAGCCCAATAAGTATTGCTGGCAACTTAGGATCGATGGCAGCCTATTCTATTGGCTGCACCAGCACGTTTGACACTATTCCCGGCACTATTTTTAATGCAGACCGCGTATGCGTTAGGCTTAACGCGAATCAAAACGACAGTGCTGCTACCTCAGCCACGCTCACCATCGGCAGCGTATCCGCAACTTTTGCGGTTACCACCGCCACTGTTGCACCCGTTAAGCGATTCCGAGTAGGCATCCCATCTACACTCGGGCACTTATTTACCACAGACGAAAACGAATACAACGTGCTCACTACGCGCGCGCCCGCTGCATACGTAGCCGAGGGCGTTGACCATCAAATTTATCGTAGCGCGGTAACCCGAGACAACCAAAGCACGGTGCCGTATTACAGGGTGTATTTGCGCGGCATTCGCCAGCATTTTTGGACAACTGACGCCAACGAATACAGTGCATTACGCGCTGACACCGTAAACGTGAGCGACGAAGGCATAGACGGCCATTTATTCCTGCGTGCTGGCGTCGCCGGCACAGTGCCGCTATACCGCATGGCATTGGCTGGCACCTCCATTCATCATTGGACTGTTGATGCCAATGAGTTTCAAGTGCTCACCACGTCACGAGGCTGGTTACCCGAGGGCGCAGCGGGCAATCCGGTAGGCGTTACTGGGTATGTGTGGCCTCGGTAGTGCTGGTCGGCGAGTTAGCGAATGGTAAAAATTGGTGCGGTCGCTGCCGTGGCTCGGCTCGAGCGGCTTCGTTTTTAGAAGCGGCGATAGCTAGGCTACGTTATGAGCGCGCAATTTTTACTTTTCCGTTGCGGCCAATGCCTCACACCATTTCTAATTCAAACCAAAAAAATTACAGCAAATCTTAATATTTCGTCGTTCCCGCGCAGGCGGGAATCTAGTGACTTTTGCGAACGACGCTGGTTTCCCGCCTGCGCGAGAACGACGAAACGATAGTGGTTTCGTTACTCCACCAATGATTTAGAAATAGCCTTTCCCGCTATCAACCGCCTGCCCAAATATTTTTGCCCTGCCATGTTCAGATGCCCCGCTGGAGACGCATACAACTCGCCATCTGGAGATAGTGCGGCACAGTTTAGGCCTGCACCGCCCATACTTGAGCCACAGTAGGCGGCAATGCGATCCAAATACTGTACTTTTTGCGCAGCTGCAAACGCCGCCATTTTTTTATTTAATTCTAATTTCTCGCCGTCAAAAAAAGTATTTAAATAAACGGTGTACTCCACCGATGTATCACGGCGTGCGAGTAATTTATGCACATCTTCTTTATATTCATGCGCAGGCCCAACTACCACCACCTTCACATCCAGCGCTTTTATGGCCGCTATTTCAGCGGCCGTATCCGCGAAATTAGATGGCCAACGTGCAGCTAACAGCACAGCATCCACCTTGTTGGTTTGCAAAAAACGCAGGGCGTATTCGTAAAGTTGTACACAGCCATCGTCTGGGCCTGGGTGCATTCCTTTAATCGGCGTGCAGCCAGCGCCTGTAGCCTGCAGATAGTTGGTTGCGCTGTCTGCGCTTGAATACGCCACGTATAAATCTGCCGCGTGGCTATCGCCGATGATTAAAACATTTCGTTTATTGGCATCAAGAAATAAACACTGCGGTAGGCCTAGCGCATACTTTTCAAACGGTTGGGCAAACTTATGCAGGTGGCAGCGATGGGCTCTTATTGCTGTTTGCCTGATAGCGGCTATTTCGGTGATGTAATCTGGGTTATCTTTTAGCCGCTGCTCGTAGTTTTGCAAACTGTTATCAACTTTTTTTGGCTCCGGTGGGGGGCTTATTGCTTTGACTGTAGCTTCTGGCGTTACCGTTGCTTTTTCAAGCGGTGGTAGCGTTACTGCAATGGCTGTAGCACCCCTATTTGCGGGCGTCTTGGGCATATTTGGTATCGCATCTATGCGAACCTGCGGTGTGGGGACATTTTGAATTTGGGGCTGGGGTTTGCCCTGATGTTGCGGAGAGCTTGCCATAAAGTAGAAGCCCATGCAGCCAAGTAAGCCCAGCAGGATCACTAGCACAACGGTTTTGGTGTGTTGCGCCGCACTTGTGCT
>JAYUOW010000030.1:0-19791 GCA_043760555.1 Betaproteobacteria bacterium | reverse complement strand
ATCATTTTGAGCTCGCAATACCAAAAGTAGCCAGCCTAATTCTTACCCACGAGCTTGATGGCGAAGTAAAAGGCTTGAATGAATTTAAGGGTGCGCATCCGCCGGTGCTGCAGGTATTTTGGGCGTTTCGCGTCATGGTGGGTACAGGCATGGCGATGTTACTGGTGTCGTGGCTGTGCGTGTATTGGCTAAAACGCAAACAGGTATTTGCCAAGCCGCTGGCATACACCTTGGTGGCGATGACCTTTGCGGGCTGGGTGGCGACTGTGGCGGGTTGGTACGTAACAGAGATTGGACGCCAGCCCTATTTAGTTTATGGCGTGTTGAAAACGGCGGCAGCTGCATCAAGTGTGCCAAGCCCTTTAATCGCGAGCACATTTGCAATGTACATCACGCTTTATTTGGCGTTGATCGTGGCTTACGTATCGGTGGTGTTTCACTTAGCACGTAAGGCTGGTGTGCCAGCAACGACGACTAACACCACTAATTTAACACCTGCAGTGGCTTAAATTAATGCCTGAAGATACCCTATTTTAGGGCATCTTCAGGCATTAAATACCTAACCCAAAGGAGTAAATCATGGAAAGTTTAAGCAATGGCGGTTGGTTACCGGTAGCGTTTTTAGCGTTGATGGGCTTGGCAATGCTGGCCTATGTGGTGCTGGATGGTTATGACTTGGGCGTGGGTATTTTGTTGCGGCGAGCAGATGACGCGCAGAAGGATCAGATGGTCGCGTCTATCGGCCCGTTTTGGGACGCGAACGAAACATGGTTGGTGTTGGGTGTGGGCATTTTGCTTACCGCTTTTCCCTTAGCGCACGGCATAATTTTAACGGCACTTTATTTGCCGGTGGCGTTAATGCTGTTGGGATTAAGCCTGCGCGGCGTGGCATTCGAGTTTCGCGCCAAGGCACCAGTCGCGCGTAAAGCGCTGTGGAATCGCGTGTTTTATGCGGGTTCATTATTGGCTAGTTTTTCGCAAGGACTCATGCTGGGGTTGTACGTAACTGGCTTTGGCAATGGTGCAGCACATTGGGCGTTTGCAACTCTCACGGGCGCGTGTTTGTGCGCAGGCTACGCGCTGTTGGGTGCGACCTGGCTCATCATTAAAACTGAAGGGTCTGTGCAGTTAAAAGCGGTGGCGTGGGCGCGCGGTAGCTTGCTGTTTACCGGTGCTGGCATTGCCGCTATTTCAGTTGCCACACCGCTACTTAGCGCCCAAATTTTTGATAAGTGGTTTGCTTGGCCAAATTTATTTTTACTCATGCCAATACCACTGACTACACTGGCGCTATTTTTAACGATTTATCGCAGCCTAAGCCGCCTACCAAAACGATTGGCTGAAGGCAATGAATATGGCGCATGGATACCATTTGCCGCCAGCGTGGGTATATTTTGCTTGGCGTTTTATGGCTTAGCCTACAGCTTATTTCCGTGGTTAGTGGTGAACAAAATTACCATCTGGCAAGCGGCAAGTGCTAAGGAATCATTGATGATAATTTTTGTCGGCGCGATGGTGGTGTTGCCTGCAATCATTGGCTATACAGCGTTTGCGTATAAAGTGTTTTGGGGTAAAGCGCGGGCGCTTAGCTATGATTAATTTTTAGAAAATCCATTTTAATTTGCCTTAAAATAGCTGTATGCAAAGTAAAAACACGATTGAAGTCCCACGCGCGGTCAGGTGCGAAATAAATTTTCCGGCAGCCCTCGGCAGCGGCACCGCGCGATTTAAGGCTAAATTTACCAACCCCATTGCCATCCACGCGGCTTATGAACTTAGCGCCGTTAAAGCCGCTTTAGAAGCCGCCGAAGCCGCAACCGCACGCGGCCATTGGGCGGTGGGTTTTGTGAGCTATGAAGCAGCGGCGGGCTTTGATGCCGCATTGCGCACAGCCTCGGCTGATCACGCCACGCCGCTCGTGTGGTTTGCTGAATTTGCTGCGCCCAGTGCGATTGAAACCGTGGAGCCAGTAGTCACCTTTGAGCTTGGACCATGGCAAAGTGATACCGACGCTACTAGCTTCGCACACGCGGTTGAAGCCATTCGCGCGGATATTGTTGAGGGTCGGTTCTACCAAGTTAATTTCACCACCCGATTAGCTGCTGATTTTGCTGGCGATGCGTTAGCGTTGTTTCGCGCCCTGCAACAAGCACAGCCCGAGGGCTATCAATTGTTTATTGATGCGGGCGATTTTAACGTGCTATCGGTTTCACCTGAACTGTTCTTCTCGCTCAATAATCGTGTGATCACCACCCAACCAATGAAAGGCACTGCGCCGCGCGGCGACAATGCAGCACAAGATGAAGCCATCGCACACGCACTCACGCAGTCACCCAAAGAGCGCGCTGAAAACGTGATGATTGTGGATTTATTGCGCAACGATGTATCGCGCATCGCCCAAGCACATACCGTGAAGGTGCCCTATTTATGCGCCCTCACAGCCTTACCCACGGTATGGCAAATGACATCCACTATACAAGCCACCATTAAAAAAGATGTTTCAATTTGCGATATTTTTTCGGCACTTTTCCCCTGCGGCTCCATCACAGGCGCACCTAAAGTGGAAGCGATGAAAGCGATTAGCGCGCTTGAACGCGCGCCGCGCGGCATATATTGCGGAGCCCTTGGTTACATGGCACCCAAAGGCGCAGCGTGCTTTAACGTCGCTATTCGCAGCGTATGGCTTAGCGACAATATTGCCGCCTGCGGCATCGGTAGCGGCATCACTTATGACGCTACCGTGCAAGGCGAAGCCGCCGAAATTGCCTACAAAGCACGATTTTTGCACCGCGCCAGCAAGCCATTTTCATTGTTTGAAACCATGCGTCTTGAAAATGGCGCAGTGCATTTGTTGGAAGCCCACATCGCGAGGCTTAAAAATTCAGCGCGTCATTTTCAATTTGCGCCGCCGCTTGAAGCCGACATCTCGCAGGCGCTCGCCGCACTACAGCCGCAGTACGCTAAAGGTGTGTGGCGCGTAAAATTATCTGCATCCGCCGACGGCAAAGTGAGCGCAACTGCCGCAGCAATAGACGCCGTACCTGTGCGCGCTGTGATTCAACTTGCAACGAGCAGCGTGCCGCAACACGATGAATTTTTGCAGCACAAAACCACCCGCCGCGAAACTTACGATGCCCACGCACCTGCAGCAAACTCAGGTATTTGGGATACGTTGTTGTGGAATGAAGCAGGTGAACTCACCGAATTTACGCGTGCCAATGTGGTGCTAGAACTTGACGGTGTGCGCTACACGCCACCGTTACGCTGCGGCTTACTCAATGGCGTCATGCGCGAGCAGTGGTTAGCGCAGGGCGTGATGTTGGAGCGCGTGCTGCATCGCGTTGATTTAGAACGGGCGACTAAAATTTGGTGGATCAATAGTTTGCGGGGGGCGGTTGAAGTGACGATCGCAAATTGATGGAAGACCAATGTTGGGCAACAAACCTGCCCAACCTACGATTGCGCCCTTTAGTGCCTTGAAAACACCCTATTATAGGGCATCTACAGACCATCACATTTCCTACGTGCCTCATAAATGCTACGGTTTTAACCATTGCCCAGCCTCACCCCGAACCCAACCGCCACGCACTCCAACCAATGTTTGCAGATGCGCATCTTCAATAATTGGCCACTTTGCAGTCACAGGTAGAAGCTTATCGCGCAGCCACGGCAGAATCGTTTGCTCGCTTTGAAACAGTGGCGTGAGTAGACGGCTAGCAGCACCGTAGTAGTGCAAATGGGCTTTGCGTTGTTGCGTGTATTGCGCTACTGCTTGTGCGATATTTTCAGCCGTCGCGACACAACGCGATAAGGTCACTGCATCAAGCAGCGCCATATTGGTGCCCTGCCCTAATTGCGGGCTGGTGGCATGCGCTGCATCACCAATCACAACGCAATTATCGGTGTGATAGCGCGGCATGACCACGTCCGCATAATGCGCCCATGTGAGTTGTGCAGCGTCGGTTATTTGCGCCAGCAACGCTTCACAGGCGGGGTTTAATTGCAGCACCTCGGCCTTCCATGCAGCTAAGCCTTTGGTGTGCCAAGCGGCTACTTGATTGCTGTGCATACTCCAAAATAAGCTCACCACTTTGGTAGAGGAATTGGGCAGCTGGCCGGTAGGCATGATGCCCATCATTTTATGGGCGCGGTCATACCATTGCAGCAGTGCGTTTTGGCGGCTGTAGGCGTCATCAATGTCTGGTAGCACCGCCCAAAACGCACCCCAAGGATAGTCGCGATGATGGGCTTTTAAACCGGTACTAGCGCGTAGCGTTGAGTGCGCGCCGTCGGCAATAATGCTCAGATCAAATTGCGCTTTGAGTGATGCTAAATCGCTAATTTCGGTGCCGGTGATAATCTGCGCGCCAGCGGCTTTAGCGTGATTCCAAAGCGATTCAAACAACACGCCACGATGCAGGCCGACGCCGTAGGCATCGGGTCGCCACGATTGGTAGTGAATATCAATGACTGGTTTTTGCTGCGGCGTGACGCCATAAAGCCAATCAATTTTTGCACCTTGCTGCAAAATTTCAGCGTCAATACCCAGCACCCGCATCGCTGCTAATCCTGTAGGCTGAATGAGCACACCAGCGCCTATAGATGCAGGCTGGGCAAACTTTTCAAACACGGTAACGGTGTGCCCATCGCGTGCGAGCATGATGGCGCTGGCAAGGCCAGCGAAGCCTGCGCCGATGATGGCAATGTTCTTATTGTGGTTCATTGCACTCAATAAAAAGGCGGGAGGCGCCCTACCCCGCAAGGGGGCTACCTTCGGGTCGTAGGGCATCTTCAGTCTACTGTTTCGTCTTAAAAATCTAGCGCATGTTTCCGGTATGACCGAACGAATAACGACCCGGCTGCGGCCAAACCGTTAAGCCATGCGGCTCGCGGCCTACTTTAATAATATCGACTTTACCGGTGGTGGTTTCAAAACGATACACCACATGATCGTAGCGGCCTGATAGCCATAAGTATTTGCCATCAGCACTGACGTTGCCCATGTCGGGGCTGCCGCCTGCAGCGATGGGCCAGTTGTCCACCACTTTGCCGCTGGCAAAATCAATGACTGAAACAGAGCCCTTACCACCCGGCTTGCCGCGAATAATATTGCTGCCACGGTTAGCGACGTATAGCTTTTTACCGTCGCGGCTTGGGTATAAGCCATGCGCACCCACGCCGGTAGGCACGAAGCCAATTTGCTTAAATGTCGCGCCATCAACGACGTGCACGCCGTCAGCCATCATGTCCGCCACATAATAAATGCTGCCATCTGGCGATGCCCGAATATCTTGGGGCATACCGGGCGTGGTGCAAATTTCGCCTTGGCCTTTTGGGTCAGCAATATAGCGTGGCTTTTTAGTCGAGGACGGCGCGGCGATTGCAGCCAATGCATCCGGCCGATCAAAATATTGGCTTAGCTTGATGGTGGCCAATACTTTGCGTTCGACCAAATCAATCTTAGTAATTGAGCCATTAAATTCGCAGGTAAAAAATGCGTAGCGACCATCAATTGAAAAATCAGCATGATTGATACCGGCGCATTTTGGCGTGGGAATGGTGAAGGCCATTTTCATGGTTACGGGGTCACGAAAATCAAGGCGCTTGTAGGCTTCGGCCACGATGATGGCAAACTTGCCATCGGGCGTCCAATACATATTGTAGGGATCATCTACCGGAATTGACTTGCCCGGCTTGGCAGTTTTAGGATCAATCGGCGTGAGGCTACCGTCGGTACGGCCTTCAGCATTATTAGCCACCCACAGCGTGCGCATGTCCCACGAAGGCACTACGTGTTGCGGGTGAATGCCGACTTTGAACGTGCTCACAACCTTTAAGGTGGCAGGATCAATTACCGACACGGTGTTATCCCCACGATTAGGTACATAAACGCGCGGCAAGGCACCTGCAGTGGCTGCACTCATATTTTTGGATGTAGTGTCGCCATACAAATTTGTAGGGTCGCTAACAGGCGGCATACCGGGGTAGGCCAAGACGCTTGCGGCAGTAGGTTTTGCTTTGGTAGCGAGGGCTACGGCTGGTTGCGCCAATACTTGACCAGCTAAACTTAAGACAGCGATTGCTATCAATGTTTGCGGCTGAAATTTGATCTTCATGCTTTACTCCTTTGGTGTTGATTACGATAATTCTAACGTGCAACTGTGGCGAAAAATGGTGCGTCTTAAATTGCTATTTTGCTTTGGCAACAGCGCGAATGGCTTTTACGGTTTGCTCTACAATAATTTGTGCGCCCAGCTGACCGAGCGCTGCTGTGGATGGTGTTGGGTCGCCAGTCACACCAGCGGCCGCACCTTCTTTTGCGGCTTGCGCAAACCGATCGCGACGCACCATGGTTTCATCTAGCGCCATCATTAGCGATGTGTCCGCTGCACCCGCATGCACCCCAATTTGTTTATCCGTGATGCCATTAGCCTTAAGCGCCTGTAAATAGGCCGTTTGCGAGGCACGGTAGTATTCAGCGATGAAGTGTGCACGGGCGGTTTTATCTTTTGACCAAACTCGGTTTAATTGCGCCGCGACATCCTTTACCAGCGTTTGATAGCCACCATGTTCGCCAATAAAAACAATATCGGTAAAGCCATGCGCTTTAAAACTGTGTGCAGCACCTTCTAAAATGCCTCTAAACGCCGCGTCTGAAACTGAGATGGTGCCAGCCCATCGCATGTGGGATGTAGGCGGCGCATAGTTGCCCTCGGGCACATAGGCCAGCACGGGTGCCACCACTGCATTACCTAGTTGTACCGCAATGCGTTCAGCCAATATTTTCCCACGCACATTGTGCTTACCCAAGGCCATGTGCGGGCCATTTTGCTCGGTACCGCCGATGGGGATAATGATGGTGGTTTTACCAGCGCGAATGGCGTCGCGCAGCTCGGTTGAGGTGTAGTCTTCAAGAAACGCACTTGGCTTTTGCGCGGCCGCTTGCGCAGGGAGCATTGCAAAAACGAGCAGCAACGAAACGATAAATTTATGCATGGATAATGGTAGTCCCACGCTAAGCCAAGTTACGAAGTAGCGTGACCGCTCGCGCCAGCGTTTCTTCTTTTTTAGCGAAGCAAAAACGCACAATCTTGTCATCGTAGCCGTCATGATAAAACGCCGATAACGGAATACAAGCCACACCCACTTCGCGCACTAATTTTTGCGCAAATTCTTGCGAAGATAAATCACTGGCATGCCCAAAGCTAGCGCTTACAAAATAACTACCAGCGCTGTGATGCCAACGCAGTTTATCAATATTGCGCTGCTGCACCTGCGCCAAAAAATAATCGCGCTTAGCCTGATAAAACGCACTCAATTGCAAATGCGTGCTTTGTTGCATATAAGCAGCCAAGGCATATTGCGATGGCGTATGCACAGTGAACACCACAAACTGATGTACTTTTCTAAATTCCCCCATCAATGCCTGCGGAGCCGCGCAATACGCCACTTTCCAGCCGGTTACATGATAGGTTTTACCAAACGATGAAACGATAAACGCGCGTTCGGCAAGCCGTGGATAGCGCGCCACGCTTTCGTGCCGCGCACCGTCGAACACCATGTGCTCATAGACTTCATCGCTAATTAAAATAATATTTGTGGGTGCCAGCAATGCTTCTAACGCTTGCATCTCACTAGCTGTCCACACGGTAGCCGTAGGATTGTGTGGCGAGTTAATCATGATCGCACGGGTGCGCGGCGTGATGAGCGCAGCAAGTTCGGCAAAGTTTGGGCGGTAGTCGGGATAGTGCAATCGCGCGTACACCGGCACGCCACCGCACAGCCGAATAACAGGCTCATAGCTATCGTATACCGGCTCAAAAACAATCACTTCGTCACCCGCATGCACGATGGCAGTGAGTGCAGTTTGCAGGGCTTGAGTGGCACCAGCAGTAATGGTAATTTCAGTAGCGGCATTGTATTGCGCGCCATAAATACTCGCCATTTTTGCGACTACGGCTTCACGCAGTGATGGCACACCAACCATCGGTGGATATTGATTGTGCCCCGCCGCCATGGCGTCGTGCATGTGTTTTAGCAATTGCGGATCGCAATTAAAATCTGGAAACCCTTGGCCTAAATTTACCGCACCATGTTCGGCCGCAAGCGCGGACATCACCGTAAAAATAGTGGTGCCAACGTGGGGAAGCTTTGATTGCAGTTGTAAATTAAAAGGTTGATTCATGTTGTGCGGCTTACAAATACGGGTTACTAAAAATTACAGTCAACAAACCCTAACCGCCCGGCAGAGGATCGCGCGGTTAGGGTTGCTGACTTGCAGAACAGCGAAAAACTAATCAGCTTGCTTACGCAAAAACGCTGGAATATCCAAATCATCCATATTGGTTTTGCTCATCACTGCCGTGCTGACTTGGCGGCGATTACGCGTAACCGTAGGCTGGTCGAAATCGGCATAGTTGATGGCACCGGCTGGCGTATTTGCCATGCCTGCACTTGCACCACCAGCCATTGCGGTATTGCTGGACATCACCCCGCCCTGCACATTGCTTGACTGATGACCGAACGCATCATCGGTGCCAGTGCGGCGCGAATCGTTGTACACCATTTGCGGTTGCTTCTTGGAAACAATATCGCCCAAGCCAGTGGCTACAACCGTTACCCGCAGCTGGTCGCCGATGGCTTCATCAATTACGCTACCAAAAATCACGGTGGCTTCTTCGGCTGAAAAGCTGCGGATCGTCGTCATTACTTCGTTGACTTCTTTGAGCTTAAGCGAACTGCTAGCAGTAATATTTACCAACACACCGCGCGCGCCTTTTAAGCTCACGTCTTCAAGTAATGGGCTGGCGATGGCTGCTTCTGCCGCCTTTTGCGCGCGATCAGGGCCTGACGCCATGGCCGAACCCATCATCGCGACACCGTTTTCACTCATGACTGTTTTTACGTCTGCAAAATCGACGTTAACAATACCTGGGCAATTAATCACTTCGGCAATACCGGCCACAGCACCGTTTAGCACATCGTTACTGGCGCGGAAGGCGTCTTCAAAACCAGCATCATCACCCAATACTTGGAGTAAACGATTGTTTGGAATGATGATCAAAGAATCAACGTGCTTCTTTAATTCTTCAATACCAAGCTCAGCTAATTTTTTACGTTTGCCTTCAAATTCAAACGGTTTCGTCACTACGGCTACCGTCAAGATGCCCATTTCACGGGCAATTTCAGCCACTACTGGTGCTGCGCCAGTGCCCGTACCGCCACCCATACCAGCGGTAATAAAGAGCATATCGGCACCACTGATCAGATCAATAATGGCATCGCGATCTTCTACCGCTGCCATGCGACCGACTTCCGGCTTGGCACCAGCACCTAAGCCGCGCGTTACGGTTGTGCCAAGCTGCAAAATGGTTTTAGCCAAGTTGCGTTTTAGTGCTTGTGAATCGGTGTTGGCGCAAATAAATTCTACGCCTTCAACGCCATTGCGAATCATGTGGTCAACGGCGTTTCCACCGCAGCCACCTACCCCAATTACCTTAATGCATGCTACCGGATCTACAGTCTCTAGAACTTCAATCATGATGTTGCTCCTCTGCTGTTATGCACTACAAAATACAAAAAAATACTTCCCTTTATTTCTAAACCTTCAAAAGCCATTTCTAAAAGTTACCTTTAAACCATGTCGCCATGCGCTCCATCACACCCTTAATATTCGTGGGGGCAAGACGGCTGTGTTCGTTGCGTTTACGTTGTTCCATTTCTGAAATCAATAACCCTACCGCTGTGGAATAGCGCGGTGCCCGCACCACTTCCGATAACCCTCCCGCATACATCGGTAGACCCAAGCGCACGGGCATGTGGAACACTTCTTCGCCAAGCTGCACCATGCCCTGCATGGCAGCACTGCCACCGGTAAGCACGATGCCGCTTGAAAGCAATTCTTCAAAGCCACTTTGACGTAGCTCACGCTGTATTAGCGTAAACAATTCTTCCACGCGCGGCTCGATCACTTCGGCTAATGTTTTGCGCGATAGCTGGCGCGGCTCGCGTTCACCCACACCCGGCACTTCGATTACGTCATTCGCGCTGGCAAGTTCTTGCAGCGCGCAGCCGTGAGCAATTTTTAAGTCTTCAGCATCCTTGGTTGGTGTGCGTAGCGCCATTGCAATGTCGTTGGTAATTTGATCGCCCGCGACGGGGATGACTGCCGTGTGGCGAATCGCGCCGCCAGTAAAAATCGCAATATCGGTTGTGCCACCACCTATATCAACCAAACACACACCTAAATCTTTTTCGTCTTTTGATAACACCGCCATGGATGAAGCTAGTGGCTGCAGCACCAAATCGCGCACTTCCAAACCGCAGCGGCGCACGCACTTCATGATGTTTTGCGCGGCGGATACTGCACCAGTCACGATGTGTACTTTCACTTCCAAGCGCACGCCGCTCATGCCCACTGGCTCGCGCACATCTTCTTGGCCGTCGATCATAAATTCTTGGGTAAGCACATGTAGCACTTGCTGATCCATCGGAATATTTACGGCTTGCGCGGTTTCAATTACGCGATCAACATCGGCTTGCGACGCTTCTTTATCTTTAATGGCCACCATGCCGTGCGAGTTAAAGCTCTTGATATGCGAACCTGCAATGCCAGTAATTACATCGCGAATTTTTACATCCGCCATGGATTCTGCTTCTTCCAACGCGCGTTGAATGCCGCTCACCGTTGAATCAATATTTACCACCACGCCTTTTTTTAGGCCGCGCGAGGGCTGCGAGCCCATGCCGATAATCTCTAGCGCGCCGTCTGCCGTAATTTCAGCAACAATAGCGGCGATTTTTGAGGTGCCAATATCTAGCGCCACGATGATGTTTTTATTTTCGCGGGGTTTGTTCATCTGATGATTCCTGTCGCCTTAATTTGTGGTGCGAGCATATTTTCGATTTTTATTGCTGGTGTGTTTAGCACTACTTTTTCTGATTCCGATGGTGGCAAATCAAGGACTGCTGGTTCTGGTTCCACCACAATTGCCGGTGCAGTATTTACGCTCAACGCCAAGCCACTCGGATACCGCGCATCAATGTGCATATTGGGCTGCTGCATCGCAATCACATGCGGCCATGCGCTCAGCACGCGTTGCAAACGCGCTTCGGTTTGCGCGCGACCAAGCTCAATGACTGTGCCTTTGTTATCCCTTACGCGTAACGCCCCGCGCACCGTTAAACGCACTTCAGCAACTTGCCTACCCAGCGGCACAAACTGGGTTTGCAGCCATTGCCAGTGCTTTACGATGTCCGGCGCACTGCCTGTAGAGCCAATAAATACAGGCATCTTCAGGCTGTTACTGATAGGTTTTAACGCCGACGGTGAGATTTCAAACACCTCACCAAAGGTATTTACAAAACTGTATTCGCCCTCACCCCATTTTGCGAAGGGCTTGTGTTCTTCAAGATGAATCGTTAAGCCATCCGGAAAGCGCCGCCGTACTTCAGCGATGCGCACCCACGGATACGCTTGCGCGGCTGCGCGAATTTCATTAAGGTCAACACTCCAAATATTGCCGCGAATGCTGTTAGAAAAGAGCTGTAAATCCTGAGGCCGCAAATGCGTGAAGTCGCCGGTATAACTCACATTGCTAATAGACTGCATAAGCGGTGGGGCTTGGCTCACGCTGCCGTCCGACTGCGTTTGCGGCGCAAGCCAAAACCGCAATGCCAGCAATACCCCCGCACAAGCAAACACCGCCGCGCCCACGCTCACACCCAGCACCACGATGCGCCGACGCATGAAGGGCTGCGACGCCGCATCATTGCCACGCATGGTGTCCGGACTGCGACGATTATTAAAAGTGGGTTTGCTTGCCATGGTCAGTTTTTAAGGGCTTTCGATTATTTTTTTAACGCGGCCAAGGCCACGATGCGCACGCACAATTCGCCGTAGCTCATGCCTGCTGCACGCGCGGCCATAGGCACGAGCGAATGCGACGTCATGCCGGGGGAAGTATTGAATTCTAAAAAGTAGTAACTGCCATCTGGCTTCAACATTAAATCTGCACGCCCCCAACCTTCGCCACCCAATACTGCAAACGCCTTCAAGGTGTCGGCGCGAATGCGGTCAGCTAAGTCCGCACCAATATCGGCGGGGCAATGGTATTTTGTGTCGTCGGTGTAGTATTTGTTCTTGAAGTCGTAATTGCCCTGTGGCGCTTCAATGCGCACCAACGGCAAGGCATCACCACCCACCACGGCCGCCGTTAATTCCTGACCAGCAATAAATTCTTCGGCAATCACCAAGGCATCAAGCTTTGCGGCTAAGTTATACGCAAACGCTAGATCACCCACGCTGTGCACCACCGTTACACCAATGCTGGAGCCTTCATGTGCGGGCTTAATCACCAAAGGAAACTTCAAGCGCTCAATCACTTTCGGCCAATCGGTTTGGTCGTTCACCACTTCATAACGCGGTGTGGGAATACCGGTTGCCAACCAAATCAATTTGGTGCGCCACTTATCCATTGCCAAGGCACTGGCCATTACGCCACTACCAGTATATGGAATGCCTAATGTCTCTAAAACGCCCTGTACAGTGCCATCTTCACCAAATTTACCGTGCAACGCGATGAAGGCGCGATCAAACTTTTCTTGCGGTAAATCAAACATGGATTGCACTGACGGATCAAATGCATGCGCATCCACGCCCTGCTCGCGCAATGCTGCCAACACACCTGTTCCAGACATGAGCGACACTTCGCGCTCGCTCGATGCGCCGCCCATTAGCACTGCTACTTTGCCTAATTTTTTTACATCAATATTCATACTGGATTTCCTACAATGCGCACTTCTTGGATGAGTGCAACACCGGTTTTGGTAAAAACTGTTTGCGCCATATGGGCAATCAGCGCTTCGATATCTGCGGCTTTGGCATCACCCGTGTTTACAATAAAATTAGCGTGCTTCAGCGACACCTGCGCACCGCCAATGCTGAAACCTTTTAGCCCCACAGATTCAATTAGCCGCGCTGCAAAATCACCTTCCGGGTTGCGGAAAGTTGAGCCAGCATTGGGCTTATCCAAAGGCTGTGCCGCCATGCGTTTGGCTAATAGTGCTTTAATTTTTTCCTTCGCTACTTCACCGTCTCCCACTTTAAATTCAAAGCTCGCTTCCACAAACCATTCGTGTTGCTGCGTGACCGCAACGCCTTCAACATGGCGATAGCTGGTAATAAAATCAGCCGGAGTACGCAACTGAATTTCGCCATGACGGTTGATGGTTTTGCAGGCAACTATTTGCTCCCATGTTTCGGTTCCATAGCAGCCTGCGTTCATTGCCAATGCGCCGCCGACCGTGCCGGGCACGCCTGCTAACCACTCAGCACCTACTAAATTATTTTTCGCCGCAAACTTTGCCACGTGAGGTGACGGCACACCAGCACCTGCAATCACGCGATTGGCGTTTTGCGTATCAAGTGCTACACCACCAAGCGACTGACCCAAATGCACCACCGTGCCCGCAAAGCCGCCATCGCGCACCAATAAATTGCTGCCCATGCCCACGAACAGTAGCGGTTCGGCCATCGGCAGCCCGCGCAAAAACACGCTCAAATCAGCTAAATCGGCAGGCTTATAAAACTGTTGCGCAACACCACCTGCGCGCCATGTAACGTGGCGCGCCATTGGCTCGTTTTGCGTCACTTGGCCGCGCAATACTGGCGCTGCTTGCAGGTTGACATTAGCGTGCATGGCTTAGCTCCTCACACACTTCAACCAGTGCCGCACAGGCATCGGGCTTCGCCAACGCGCGTGCGCGGGTGGCCATGTCGATTGCACGAGTGCGCGTGAAGTCAGCAATTAGCTTGCTTAATTTTGCTGCATCGGTTTCAGGTTGCAGCACTAAAATGCCCGCATTGCGATCCGCTAAAAACCGCGCATTGGCTTCTTGTTCTTCCGCCACAAAATGCGGCAGCGGCACTAAAATTGCGGCCACACCAGCCACGCTTAATTCAGCCACGGTAATTGCACCAGCACGACAAATTACTAAATCACACCACGCATACATGCCCGCCATATCATCAATGAATGCCACGGCATCTGCGTCCACTTGAGCCTTGGCATACGCGGCTTTTAACTGCGCAATATTGTTGGCACCAGCTTGATGCGTGACGACCGGGCGGGCTTGTTTTGGCAACAGCGCTAGCGCTTCAACAATCAGCGTATTCAACGATTGCGCGCCCAAACTGCCGCCAACAATCAGCAAACGCAACGCCCCAGTGCGACCCTGCATGCGCGTGGCTGGCTGCGGGAGCTCAGCAATTTCATCACGCACGGGCGTGCCCAACCATTGGATATTTTTAGGCAAAGGCAAGCGTTTTGCGATTGGGTTTTTAGGCACCTGCGCATAGGTATCAGGGAAGCCAACGATATTGCGCGTAGCAAATAAGCCCAGCGCACGGTTGGATAATCCGGCGTGTGCGCCCGGCTCGAACACCACGAGCGGAATACGTTTTAGCCAAGCGACTACACCGGCTGGAAACGCCACATAGCCACCCATCGACACGACAACCGTCGGTTTAACCGCAGCAACAATGCGCCAAGACTGCCACATGGCGCGCGCGAGCATAAACGGCAACTTTAGCCAGGCAAAAACACCCTTAGCCCGAACGCCGCGCATATTGATAGCGCGCAAATTAAAGCCTGCTGCGGGCACTAAGCGCTGCTCCATGCCGGTGGGAGTGCCTAGCCATTCGATAGCCGCCCCGCGCGCGCGTAAGGCTTGCGCGAGTGCGATGCCCGGGTAGATATGCCCGCCCGTGCCTGCGGCCATAATCAATGCGCGTACCGTGGATGCGCTCATGCGGCCACCTCGGACGGATTTGTACCGCTAGCCGAACGCACGGTACGCGACTTAGCCGACGGGCTATAGTTTTCATAATCAATGCGCAGCAGCACCGCAACAGCCAGCGCATTCATGATGATGCCCGTGCCGCCGTAAGATAGGAACGGCAGCGTTAATCCTTTAGTGGGCAGCCAACCTAAATTCACGCCCATGTTAATCATGGCTTGCACGGCCAGCCACACAGCAATGCCCTGCGCTACCAATGCGGCAAAATATTTTTCGCGCGCCATCGCTTCGCGGCCAATGGCAAAGGCACGGAATACAAACACACAAAACAAAAACAGGATCACCGCAACGCCCGCAAAGCCTAACTCTTCGCCGATAACGGCAAGTAAGAAGTCAGTGTGAGCTTCGGGTAAATAAAACAGCTTTTCAATGCTTGCACCCAAGCCCACGCCAAACCATTCGCCGCGACCAAACGCAATGAGCGAATGCGCCAATTGGTAACCCTTGCCGTATTGATCCGCCCACGGATCAAGAAAGCCGATTACGCGCTGATAACGATACGGCGACACTAAAATCATCACCACAAAGGCTCCAGCCAAGGCAATCACCAAGGTGACAAAAATGCGCCAGTTAAGACCACCTAAAAATAAAATTGTCATCGCAATGGTAGACACCACCACCAGTGCGCCAAAATCCGGTTCACGCAATAGCAAGCCACCGATAAAGCACATCACGCCGAACATCGGCAAAAAGCCTTTTTTAACGTCATGCATAAACGCGGCCTTGCGCACGGTGTAATCCGCTGCGTATAGCACCGCTAAAAACTTCATTAGCTCAGACGGCTGCATGGTGGAAACGCCAAGCGGCAACCAGCGACGGCTACCGTTTACTTCAATGCCCACTTTGGGAATAAGCACCAACACCAACAAAAATCCGCCCGCTGCAAATAACCACGGAGCAGCCTTTTGCCACAACGCCATCGGAATGCGGAAGGCGACTAAACCCACAACCAAAGCGATGCACAAATACGCACTGTGGCGCATTAAAAAATAATGCGGGCGATAGCTGGTTAGCTTCATCGCCTCCGATATGGTGATGGAGGCTGAATACACCATCACCAAGCCGATGCTGTACAAAATTAGGACACTCCAAAACACCACTGGATCAACGAGGGGGCGCGAGCGGGAGGGCGTGTATAGCATGGTCAACCCTCCTATTTAAGACGACTAGGGCGTGCGAAACTGCTCACGCCCATAGAGGTGCGCGACCGGCGCACAGGTTGGCGCGACGCGCGCGTCATGTGCTGGCCCAAGAACGGCCAAGCACGGTTGTTTGCAGCGGTATTAGGTGAGGCGCAAAATATTTGCGTTTCAATGCAAAGGCTATTTAGCTCGTCGCTGCTGATGGTTTCAAATAGGAAATCGGGTTGCGATGTGGGCTTAGCGGGACTGTTTGCAGTTTCAGAATCATGCACAACAAACCACGATAGCGGGCGCGAACCCGCTACGGTTTCTTGTTGTTGCGTAATAATGAAAACAGATTTAGTCATTTTCGTTTCAGGATTAACGTAGTTTTAGCGTGGACAAACCAAACAACACCAGCAGCATCGTGATGATCCAAAACCTCACCACAACTTGGTTTTCTTTCCAGCCTTTTAATTCAAAATGATGGTGCAGCGGTGCCATTCGAAACACCCGCTTGCCGGTTAATTTGAAGCTCGCCACTTGAATCATCACCGACAATGTTTCAACCACAAACACCCCCCCCATAATCACCAACACAATTTCTTGCCGCACAATTACTGCCACTAAACCTAGTGCGCCACCGAGTGCCAAGGCACCCACGTCACCCATGAATACTTCCGCCGGATAAGCGTTAAACCATAAAAACGCCAAGCCCGCCCCAGCCAGCGCACCGCAAAAAATAGCCAGCTCGCCCGCACCCGGAATATGCGGCACCCCCAAATAGGTGGAGAACACTTTATTACCCGCCACGTAAGCAAAAATGGCCAAGGCGGACGCTACCATCACCGTTGGCATAATGGCCAAGCCATCTAAGCCGTCGGTTAAATTCACCGCATTGCTAAAGCCCACCACAACTAACCAGCCCAAAAAAATGAAGCCAGCCGTGCCTAACGGAATCGAAACTGTTTTAAAAAACGGCACGATTAAATCTGTTTGCTGTGGCAGGTTCGTGCGATACGCGATATACCAAAGCGCTAATGCCGCAATGACTGTTTGAAAGAAAAACTTTGCTTTTGCTGATAAGCCTTTTGGGTTTTTGTAAACGACTTTGCGGTAATCATCCACCCAGCCAATCGCGCCAAAACCTAAGGTAGTCACCAAGCACGCCCAAACATAACGGTTTTCAAGGTCTGCCCATAGCAACGTAGTGATTGCGACTGCCGCTAAAATCAATGCGCCGCCCATTGTGGGGGTGCCTTTTTTTACCAAATGCGTTTGCGGGCCATCGTCGCGCACCGATTGACCGATTTTTAGACTAGTCAATTTACGGATCATCCAAGGGCCGATCACAAACGAAATGATTAGCGCCGTCATTGCCGCTAACACTGTGCGTAGCGTGATGTAGTTAAATACATTGAAAGCGCGAATTTGATATTCCCGCGCCAGCCATTGAAAAAGTTCTAACAACATTAGTGAAGCGCCTTTGTAGAATAATTTTTGTCCGTTACCAAAGCCGCCACCACGCTTTCCATCGCCATAAAGCGCGAGCCTTTTATCAGCACCGTTGTTTGTGGCGTGAGCAAGGGTTGCAGCGCTGCGAGCAGGCTTTCTTTTGACTCAAAATGCTTGGCACCGGCACCATAGCCTTGTGCAGTTTCAACACTGGCAGCGCCCAGCAAATACAAATGCTCTATACCTGCCGCACGCGCTGCAGCACCGACTAGGCGATGCATTTCAACGCTTTTAGTGCCCTGCTCGCCCATATCACCTAGTACCAAGATGCGCGTATTTAGGGGCGTTGCAGCCAATACCTTGATAGCCGCTTGCATGGAATCAGCATTGGCGTTGTAGCTATCGTCAATTACCACGCAGCCGCGTAAGCCAGCGAAGTTACGCAACCTACCGGCCACACCTTCAAACGCGGTAAGCCCCTGCGCAACGACATTTAGCGGCACGCCTAACGCTAGGGCAGCAGCGGCTGCGGCCAGCGCATTGCCTGCATTGTGCTCACCGGCTACTTGTAATTCCGTTACGACTGAATCACCTGCGTAGCTAATTTTTAGCGCGTTTGCGCTAAGTACGCCGCACACGTTTGCTGACGGATTGGACAGACCAAACGACACCACGCGACGCGCTCCAGCGAGCGTTTGCCAGTATGCAAAAAAATGATCGTCGGCGTTAAGCACCGCAATACCGCGGTCCGAAAGCCCGCTTAAAATTTCGCCTTTGGCTTGCGCAATAGCTTCTACACTGCCCAACTCGCCGATGTGCGCGGTGCCTGCCATATTGATAATCGCAATGTCAGGCTGCGCTAAACGCGTTAAATAATTTATTTCGCCCAAGTGGTTCATACCCATTTCAAGCACCGCTACTTTATGAGCGGGGCGCAACCGGCACAAAGTAAGCGGCAAACCAATATCGTTGTTTAAATTACCTTCTGTCGCGTGAACAAAAGCTGCTTCACCGTGATGCGCAACTAAAATTGCGCGCAACATTTCTTTTACCGTGGTTTTACCATTGCTGCCGGTTAACGCCACCATTGGAATATTGAAACGACTACGCCAAAACTGCGCCAGCGACCCTAAGGCAAGCTTAGTATTGGGCACAACAATTTGCGGGATGGTGGCTGACGGCTGCACTTCAGACACTAGCGCAGCTGCTGCGCCACACGCGGCGGCTTTGTCTACGTACGTATTGCCATTAAAATGTTCACCAACAATTGCGACGAATAAATCACCTGCAGCTATCGTGCGGGTATCGCTGGAGACGCCCACAAATAGGGCTTCTTCAGGTATACTGTTGTTCGATAAAACCAACTTTGCGCCAAGCGCACGCGCAAGTGCTGACACCGACAGCATCGGCGTAGTAATGGCGCGGGGATTGGTTTGCATCGCGGCTTGAGCCATGTTAGCCACCACCACTTTTAACTGGCTTCGGCTCCACAACCACGCCCGCTGTGGCGATCATGCTTTTCGGCAAGCCGTCTGGTGGTACGCCTTTTAAGCGCAGTGCTTGTGCCATTACGTTGGCAAATACAGGTGCTGAAACAGCGCCGCCGTAATGCTTGCCAGCTGAGGGTTCATCGACTGTGACTGCGATAATGTACTGCGGGTTTGATGCGGGGCCATAGCCTACAAATGAGGATAAATAGGCTTTTTCATCATAGGCTCCGTTTTTAAATTTGTACGCAGTGCCAGTTTTACCCGCCATGCGATAGCCCGAAACTTGACCCTGCTCGGCCGTGCCGCCAGTGTGGGTTACCGTTTCGAGCATGGCAGACATTGCCCGCGCAGTTTTTGGCGAAATAATTTGGCGGCCAATCGTGTCACCACCGCGCTTTAAAAACGTGACCGGTAATAACGCGCCATCGTTGGTAAACAAGGTGTAGCTGCGCGCTAGTTGCAGTAGCGATACTGATACGCCGTAGCCAAAGGACATGGTGGCTTTTTCTATCGGCTTCCAACTTGCAACTGGGCGCAATATGCCTTTTGCTTCACCGGGAAAGCCAGTGCGCGGCGCGGTGCCAAAACCAAGCTCGCTAAACAAAGTCCACAACTGCTCATCAGGTATTGTTGCGGCGATTTTAGCTGTGCCGACGTTGCTTGATTTTTGAATAATTTCCGATACCGTCATGGATGGTTTGGGATGCACATCGGTAAATGTTTTTGGACCAACGGTGATGCTGACGGTGTTAAGCACCGTATCCGGCGTGAACGCACCGGACTCTAACCCTGCCGCGACGGCAAAAGGTTTGAAGGTGGAACCGGGCTCAAAAATATCGGTAACGCTGCGGTTACGGGCGTTTTTG
>JAYUOW010000029.1:0-6465 GCA_043760555.1 Betaproteobacteria bacterium | reverse complement strand
GCATCACCTTTAACGGCTTTAATCCGCTAGAAAACGATGTGACTAAAAATCCACCGTTGCGCATTGTTAGCGTTACCCAGCCGTCATTAGCAGGCAGTACCGTTGTCATCAACGCTAACGGTACGTTAAATTTCCAAGCGCTGGCCGTGTTTGACAATACTTTCTTCCGCTACACAGCGCGTGATGCTGTGGGTGGTACCTGTACTGGGATTGTTACGATTATCGATCCTTGATGGATTGATGCTTGTTTGCAGTAAAATCAATGGCGCTCATTTGAGCGCCATTTTTTTATGAATGAATGTATTTTGGCTGTGGTTAATAGGCTGAAGATGCCCGTAAATAGGGCGTCTACAAGGTATTAAAATTTCGTATTGACCCGCAAGCCAGACGGTATGCGGCATTGTAATGTTCAAGAAAGCGCGCGTAATGAATCAAAAAGCACAATGGCAGTTTTGGATTGACCGTGGCGGCACGTTTACCGACATCGTCGCGCGCAAGCCCGATGGCGCACTGATTACGCACAAACTGCTATCTGAAAACCCTGAGCAATACCGTGACGCAGCAGTGGCGGGCATTCGGCATTTGCTGGGTTTAAACGCGAGCGATGCGATTCCAACGGAAGCGATTGAAGCTATAAAAATGGGCACCACGGTGGCTACCAATGCGTTGCTAGAACGCAAGGGTGAGAAAACCTTATTGGCGATAACGAAAGGTTTTCGCGATCAGTTACGCATCGCGTATCAAAACCGTCCGCGTATTTTTGATATGGAAATTACGCTGCCAGAATTGTTGTACAGCGACGTTATAGAAATTGATGAGCGCATCGGTGCGCATGGTGATGTGGTAAAAACCCTTGATGAAGCTGCTGCCAGAAATGCCCTGAAAGCCGCGTGGAATGGCGGTTTTCGGGCTATTGCGATTGTGTTTATGCACGGCTATCGCTTCACGCAGCATGAGCAAAAAGTGGCTGACATTGCGCGTGAAATCGGCTTTACCCAAGTATCCACCTCACACCAAACTAGCCCGTTGATGAAGCTAGTATCGCGTGGCGACACCACGGTGGTGGATGCTTATCTATCGCCAATTTTACGACGCTATGTAAATCAAGTAGCCACTGCATTATCGTCAGCAAACACAAATGCACCCAAACTTTTCTTCATGCAATCCAATGGCGGCTTAACTGACGCTGCACGCTTTCAAGGAAAAGACTCCATTTTGTCCGGCCCTGCAGGTGGCATTATCGGCATGGTGCGCACGGCAGAGGCCGCGGGATTCGGCAAAGTGATTGGCTTTGATATGGGCGGCACATCCACTGACGTTTCGCACTACGCAGGCACCTTAGAACGCGAATTTGAAACCGCTGTGGCTGGTGTGCGCATGCGCGCGCCGATGATGTCGATACACACCATTGCAGCCGGTGGCGGCTCGATATTGCATTTCGATGGTCAACGCTATCGCGTGGGGCCAGATAGTGCGGGCGCTAACCCCGGGCCTGCCTGCTATCGGCGCGGTGGCCCGTTAGCCGTAACGGATTGCAATGTGATGCTAGGCAAAATTCAGCCTGCACATTTTCCAAACGTATTTGGCGCGCAAGCCAACGAAGCGCTGGACGCCGATATTGTGCGCCAGAAATTTACCGCCTTAGCTGCAGAAATTAAAGCCGCCACCGGCAAAGCGCAAACACCGGAACAAGTAGCTGAAGGTTTTTTGCAAATTGCAGTCGCCAATATGGCCAACGCGATTAAATTTATATCCGTGCAACGCGGCCACGACGTCACTGAATACACGCTTCAATGCTTCGGCGGCGCGGGCGGGCAGCACGCCTGTTTGGTGGCAGATGAGCTAGGCATGACGCGCGTGTACATTCATCCGCTGGCAGGTGTGCTATCCGCCTACGGCATGGGGCTGGCAGACATTGTGGCCATGCGCGAACGCGCGCTAGAAATGCCGTTAAGCGATGAGAATTTGCCGCAGGTGCATGCCACGCTAGAAAACCTTGCCGCACCCGCATTTGAAGAAGTGCAAGGCCAAGGTGTAGACGCTGCCAACATCACCATTAAGCGCCGCGTACAGCTTAAATATGCCGGTACCGATTCCGCCATTACGGTTGATTTTACTGGTGTTGCAGCCATGCAGGCCGCGTTTGAATCACAGTATAAACAGCGCTTTAGTTTCCTTATGCCGGGCCGCGCATTGATTGTGGAAGCCGTATCGGTCGAAGCTATTGGTGCGAACGACGCGCACACGGTGGCCGCGCAAAGTCATCCGACTATAGCCGCAAACGCCATCGCGCAAGTCGCTCTAACCAGCCAAGGCATCGCACACCAAGCGCCTATTTTTGCACGCGATGCATTAGCACTCGGCCAAGTCATTGCCGGCCCAGCGATCATCGCTGAGGCAAACACCACCACCGTGATTGAGCCCGAATGGCAGGCCGAAGTCACGCCGCAAAATCACCTCGTGCTCACGCGCATTACGCCACGTAAAACCAATCACGCCATCGGCACTACCGTTGATCCAGTCATGCTAGAAGTATTCAATAATTTGTTCATGTCAATCGCCGAGCAAATGGGTTTGCGGTTGCAGCAAACTGCGTATTCGGTCAATATCAAAGAGCGCCTAGACTTTAGCTGTGCATTGTTTGACAGTGAGGGAAATTTAATCGCCAATGCCCCGCACATGCCCGTCCACCTTGGTTCTATGGGCGAAAGCATCAAAACCATCGTGCGTAAAAACCACGGCAAAATGCAACGCGGTGATGTATTTGTGTTGAACGATCCATACAACGGCGGCACGCATTTGCCGGATGTCACAGTGGTGTCGCCAGTGTTTTTAAGTGATAGCAACGTGCCGCAATTTTTTGTAGGTTCACGTGGCCATCACGCCGATATTGGCGGTATCACGCCGGGTTCTATGCCGCCATTTTCTAAAACGGTTGAAGACGAAGGCGTGCTGCTTGACAACGTGAAGCTAGTGGAAAATGGCGTGATGCTGGAAGCCGAAATGCGTAAGTTACTAAGTAGCGCAACCTATCCCGCCAGAAATATTGATCAAAATATTGCCGACCTGCGCGCGCAAATTGCTGCCAACGAAAAAGGCGTGCAAGAGCTAAATCGCATGGTGGCGCACTTTGGCTTAAACACCGTAAACGCCTACATGCAACACGTGCAAGACAACGCCGAAGAATGCGTGCGGCGTGTGATTGGCAAGCTCCGCGATGGTGCGTTTGCCTATGAGATGGATAACGGTGCCATCATTAAAGTAAGCGTAAAAATAGGTGCCGACAAACGCAGCGCAACCATTGATTTTACGGGCACCTCCAGCCAGCTAACGTCCAACTTTAATGCGCCATCAGCGGTAGTTTATGCAGCCGTTTTGTATGTATTCCGCATGTTGGTCGATAGCGATATTCCGTTAAACGCAGGCTGCCTAAAACCGCTCACCATCATCATTCCCGCAGGCAGTATGCTCAATCCATCCCCGCCCGCAGCCACGGTGGCTGGCAATGTGGAAACCTCGCAATGCATAACGGATGCCATCATCGGTGCATTAGGCGTGATGGCCGCAAGCTATGGCACGATGAACAACTTTACCTTCGGCAACGCCAAATACCAATACTACGAAACCGTGTCCGGCGGCACGGGCGCTGGGCCAACGTTTAACGGCTGCGACACCGTGCAAGCGCACATGACTAATTCACGTTTAACCGACCCAGAAATTTTAGAATTCCGCTATCCGGTAAGAGTAGAAGAACACAGCATTCGGCAAAATTCTGGCGGCGCGGGCAAACACCACGGCGGCAACGGTGCAGTAAGAAAAATCCGCTTCTTAGAACCCATGACCGCCGCGATACTGGCCGGCCACCGAATCGTGCCACCGTTTGGCATGGCGGGCGGCGGCGAGGGTGCGGTGGGTGCAAATTGGGTAGAACGAACCGACGGCACCCGTGTGGATTTATCGTATTCGGATGAATGCGAGATGAATGCCGGGGACATTTTTGTGTTGGAAACGCCGGGGGGGGGCGGGTTTGGGGTGGTGTAAGGTTGGCTGGAGACGCCCTAAAATAGGGCGTCTCCAGCCGTCTTAAATCGTAGGTTGGGCAAGCTTTTTTTGCCCAACATCGGTAGTAGCCCGTGCACCAAGTTCGCAGGGTAGGCAAAGTGTTTTTGCGTGCCCGCCGCCGTTCGCCACACTGAATTGCGTTCAAACCTGCACCGCCGCAGCATTCCATAGCATGGTGTCTTCACGCGCTTGCGCAAAATCCGGATGGCTTGAGAACTCTAGCGCGACAGCTTCTTGCTCTACACTCTTGGCTTGTTCGTTAGCGTAAAGCACACGTTCCATCTGTAATTGAATTGTGCGACTGCGCTGGCTAAAGGGCACGATCGCGTTAAATCGTTGCAGTACTTCTGGTGAGATTGAATAAGAAGCACGTAAGGTCTTCATCGTTTCCTCCATTTAGAATTTACAATCGCCGACGCCGCCTGCGGGAAGGCGATGGCGGTTTGGCCGATGCTGCCATCTGAGCAGGTTACGCGTGCTCCGGAGCTGGAAAATACGCCCCGCTCGCACCCGATAATCTAAAAATATTGTACGAATAATCAGGCAACATCACCTGCGCATTGCGGTTTTGTGCGCTGATGATGCAGCTTGCGCCTTCGGCGGGTGCAAGCGGGAAGGGCACTATTTGCGCGACCGCGTTTAGCCCGCTAATCAATAATAGTAAGCCCGCTATCAAACGCACAAATTGCTTACATGCGCCCGCGAATCGTTGGGATAATTTCATTTTTTTATTCCCTTTTTTCCGATGGAATTTTTGCTGCGCATGGTTAATATGCAGGTTGGAAATGTTCCATCGCGTGCTGCGAAACTGTGCCAATTTTATTGCTGTGTTTTATGTTGTGCCGTGTAGCGCCATGCTGCACGCAACGTTATTCTGAATGCATCGATACTTTTTTTGTCCCAACATTTACTTGGTATGTTGGCTGTAAACACCCTATTTTGCCCGCAAGCGGACTACCTTCGGGTCGGGGCATCTACAGCCTATTATTGCAATCCGTAGGTTAGTGCCAAGGCTAAACGAATAGCCTTAATCGCTTGCCCAGCATCGGCGCGTAATATCATCACCGATGTTGGGCTTCGCTAGTGCCCTCAGCCCAACCTACGCGTTACGCATTATCCGTACCCGTTTATTCCGCAATAGAATCAAACACCCGCCGCCAGTTTGGTGCGCCTAAATTACCGGTGACGAAGCGTTCTTTTACCAGCGCTAGATGGAAGGCGGCATTCATAATGCCGCCTATTGAATCGCCATATTTATCGGTAATTTCATTCATCGCAGGATTGCGCATGTCATCAAAAAAGTCTTGAAACGCCAACCCTTCATCGCTTTGCGGGTCAAGCTGATGGTTTGGCGCTTTGGCGATGGCTTTTATCGTTTTTTTCATCGCGTCGTGCATCATTTTGGTGGCGGCAAAACTCTTCTTGATGGCCATCATGGCTACGGCACGGTCAATATCACCAATCGCCAAGGCCATAAATACGGCTTTGTGATATTCCCATTGGTCGGTCATATGCCACCGCGGTATCCTTGGGTCTAAGGTGTAAAACTCAAAGCCTGCGATTGCTTCCTCCATCAAGTCACGGTCAATGTCGCACTTGTTGAGGATGGATCGGCCAACCGCCAGTGCCTGCGCGATTTCAGCCCGCCCAAAACGTGTGATTGTTTCCTGGTATCCCGGTGGGTCGGTCTTTACATGCGCTCGGCGGTTGTAGCGTTCAACGGCCTCTATTTTTTCGGCGTAGTTCAACGCTCTGCGCAAAAATATTTGCGGTCGGTCGTCAACAATGCTCGGGCAGGTTTCTAATGTGATGACGTATAGAAGGTCGTCCCATGGGTCTGACGTGATTTCGGCGCCCACGCTATCAAAATTTACCTCTACGTTCATTGCGAGGATCCGGTCGTATGCAGACAAATCGCGGCCAATAAGGTCAAGCCATTTTTGCTTATAGGTTTTCATAGTTTTTTTAGATGGGTGGTGGGAGGTCAAGGTTTTTATAGAACACTTTTGCGTTTGGGAATTTACTTGGTTCTGCAAACTTAGCGGTGATGCCGGCTTCGTCAAAGGGGGTTGAATATTTCACTCCTTTTTTGTCTACCGCATCTTTAATGCCGACGATATGCACTTCAAAGTCTTTGTCTTTTGCTTTAGCTAAGAGTGCTTTTTTAACGTCCGGCGGGATAGTAGTGTCGGCTGTAATTGCGTCCGTAAACTTTTTCATGTTCCAGTCGAAGGTTTTCGGTTCTTTCTTCAACCCAAAGGCTGAAAGGTCCGTCGAACGCACCTTGCCGCTCCAGTGTTTTGATTCAATCAGCACAATGACGGGGCTACCGTCTTTCATGTAGTAACCTGCACCGTCAAAACCATTCGAGCCCCGCGCTACGTCAATTTCTTTTACGGCACC
>JAYUOW010000028.1:0-6467 GCA_043760555.1 Betaproteobacteria bacterium | reverse complement strand
CGCAATACATAGCGCAGGCGATCTTGCGACAGCGGCTTCGATAAAAACTCAACCATGCCAGCTTCCGCTGCACGCACGCGATCGCCTTCAGAAACATTGGCGCTTAGCGCAACAATGGTTGGGCAACGTTGCGGCGGTTGTTGCGCCTTGATGAGTGCTGCGGCTTCAAAGCCATCCATAATCGGCATTTGTAGATCCATTAATACCAGATCAAATGGCTGGGAAGCCGCGTGTTTAGTCACTTGCGCCACAGCATCTTCGCCGTTTTCGGCCAACGCAACATCATGGCCTAAGCGCAGTAGGGTTTGCTTCATCAGCATTTGGTTAATTTGATTATCGTCTACTACCAACACTTTCAAGCGCGACTGTACGGTAGCGGTTGTGCCATCAGCTTGTGCCGCGTTGCTGCTATCGCTTCGGTCATGATGCGCCTGTATGCCCCACACGCTGGCGAGCGCTTCTGCAAGCTGCGCATCGCGTGCAGGCTTGAGCAAGTAAGCATCAAACTCGCGCAATCGCGTGGCGGCATCTCGTTCTAACTGATAGCGCGAGGTATTGGTAAGCGCAAGCAACTTTATCGGCCTGCCGTTTGAACCGGTAATGCGTCGTACCGCAAATGCGAAGGCACCCGCGTCCATATCGGGTAAGTGTATTTCGGTAATAATGGCGTGGGCTTGCGAGCCGTGGTTTAAGCGCTCTAGCGCTTCCTCGCCAGTTCCACACGGCTCCACCGAAATGGATAGTCGCTTAAGTCGCGCCGTAATGGCGGCGCGCAACGCTTCATGAGGTTCAACGAGCATCACGCGTCGGTTTAAGAATGGGATAGCAAACATGCGCAGGGTGACGTTTTCTAGCGGATGCCGTTCGTCCATTACGAACGGCAGCACCGCTGTAAACACGCTGCCCACACCTTCGCGGCTCGTCACGTTAATGCTACCGCCCATGCGCTCAATTAAGCCCTTACAAATTGCCAGCCCAAGCCCCGTACCGCCAAAGCGCCGCGACGTGGAGCTATCGGCTTGGGTAAATGGCGTAAATAGCCGCGCTAGCACTTCATCAGACATACCGATGCCGGTGTCGGTTACGGTAAAGCGAATTTCGCAGTGATTGGCGGCAAATAAATGCTCGAGGGTTACTGCCACTGTGACATCACCTAAGGCTGTAAATTTAATAGCGTTAGACAATAAATTAAGCACCACCTGACGCACCCGCACCGCATCGCCACGCAAGGTGGACGGAATATTGTCGGTTACGGTAACGATAATATTTACCCGCTTGGCGCGCGCGCGCTCGCCTAAAATTTCAGCGGCCTCATCAACCAAACGCAGAATAGAAAGCGGGGCGGAATCAAGATCGAAGGCACCAGATTCGATTTTAGATAAGTCTAGTACGTCGCCCAACAGCGCCAGTAAAGTATCGCCCGACAAGCGCACCGCGTTTACGTATTCGCGTTGTTCAGGCGCTAATTTTGTTTCGGCGAGCAAGTTTGCCGCGCCGAGCACGCCATTCAGTGGGGTACGAATTTCATGGCTCATGGTGGCCAAAAATTCCGATTTAATTTTGGTTGCAGCTTCAGCGCGCTTGTTGGCTTCAAGCAATTGTAATTCACGTTCTTGCTGCTCGGAAACATCGCGCAGCGCACCGACGGACCGCACGATGCGCCCCGATTTATCGCGAATCCGCCTAACATAAGATTCGATCCAAATATAGTGTCCATCCTTGTGCTTGGCGCGCGTGGTTAGGGTCGATACTTCATCGGAATTTTTGTATTTTTCGCGATGGGCGTGCACTCTTGCGAGGTCGTCCGGATGTACCAAGTGGTCTTGCGCGTGGGGTGTTCCCTCAAAGTATTTGGCGTCAAAACCAAACACGGCGCTAAACTCGGGCGACACATGCAAGTAGTCGGATTCGAAATCGCGATAGTAGGTTGCGATTTTAGTGGCATCCAGAACCAGCTTTAAATTTAGCCGTTCTAGCGTTAACGCTTCTACCGCGTTTTTGCGATCCGTAATATCGAGTAGGGAGCCCACACAGCGTTTAGGCTCGTCCAACGTTGCAGCCGCGAACTGCCCGCACGCGTAAAACCAGCGATATTTGGCGTCGCCAGTTTCGTCGCCAGTTTCAGCACCGCAACGCAGGCGTAGTTCTTGCTCAAATAATCCATTGTTGTTAAACACTTGGGTGAGATTTGCTTTTGCCTCGGCTTTGTCATCCGGATGGACAGCAAGTAGGAAGCGCTCAGGTGCCATCACTTGCGCAACGTTAGACCAGCCCAGCATCTCAAGTGCGCGCTGCGATAAATTTAAATTACGATCTGCGTGCGACCAAGTAATTAACCCCGCGCCTGACGATTTCACCACTAAGCTAAGTTGCTCGCGTTCGCGCAACAGCGTGCGCTGTGCGAGCTCACGTGCAGTAAGATCGGTAATAACGCCGACCGCGCCAATGTCATTGCCAGTGGTGTCGTAAATTTGTGCCTTGCGAATCATTACGGACACCCGCGTGCCATTGGCGGTGAGCGCGGTGGTTTGCCACTGCTCTGTTGGGCGAGCGTTGATAGACCCTTCTAGGTTCGTCATGTAAGGTGCTGCTGATGTCACTGACGCCGCTGCGGTCTTGGTGCTGGGATGCAACCCGAAGATGCTTGTATTTACGCCCTCCGCAGTGCCTGGAGGCGCTTGCATGAGCGCTTCCCACGCTGGATTTACTTCCAAAATATTGTGATTTAAATCTTCCATAAAAACGGCTACAGGAAGCAAATTAAAAATATTAGCAAACAGCCGTTTTTGTACTTCTAAGCCTTGCTCGGCCAACCGCTCGCGACTGATGTCTAGTACTGAACCGATCAGCCGTTGAGGCCGCGTTTGCGGTCTTTTAGCTTGTGGATCATACTGCGGCACAGTAATGCCACAGATACGCACCCAATTAATTTCATTGGTAGGTGTGATGAGCCGAAAATCTACTTCGGCGCGCGGTTTAGAGCCTTTGAGTGTTGCCACGAGTTCGGCTTTAACCATCGGCCAGTCATCAGGATGTACATGGTTGCGAAAATAAAATGGTGCAGGAACACCCCCGTTTGGGTAGCCCAATAAAACATAAGCACGCGGCGACAAAAAATATTTGCCGTCGGTTTTTAATTCGAAATCCCAAAGCCCTTCGCGGCTGGCGTCAAGCAGGCGTGAAGTGGCTTCGTTTTGTTCTTGCAACTGAAGTTCTAGGGCGATCACGCGCGCTTGTAACGCGTCGAGTGCCGGGATCATTGGCGTGGCATTCATTTGTAGCTATTATTTTTGAATATTATTTGATTGCTGGCGGCGGCGGTTGGTCAGGTTTGAACCAAGAAATTACGCCTAGCACGTAGCCCGAAAGCAGATAGCATAAGAACAAACCCCACAGCACATGGGATGGCTCCATGGTGATGATGAGATAGACCAAAAAGATAAGTGGAATCGCCCAAAACGGCACCGTGCCGCGCAGATTAATTTCTTTACCACTGTAGTATTTAATATTGGTAATCATCGTGACACCAGCCAGCACCGTAATGCCCCACGCAAAATAGCGTACTTCATTGACTGCAAAGTGCTGGCTTAAAACCCAAATCATGCCCGCCACAACAGCTGCAGCCGCTGGGCTGGGCAAGCCTTGAAAAAATCGCTTGTCCACTACTTCAATATTGGTGTTGAATCTTGCCAAGCGCAGTGCTGCACACGCACAGTAAATAAACGCGCCCGCCCAGCCCCATTTGCCCATCGGCTTTAGCGCCCATTCGTACATTACCAATGCCGGCGCTGCACCGAAAGAAACCATGTCGGCCAAGCTATCAAACTGCGCACCAAATTCACTTTCGGTATGCGTCATGCGTGCAACCCGACCGTCTAAACCATCTAACACCATGGCAATAAATATGGCGATACAAGCAGTTTGAAATTGCCCATTCATCCCGTTCACAATCGCGTAGAAGCCCGAAAATAGGGCGGCTGTGGTGAATAGATTAGGCAAGATGTAGATGCCTTTTTTACGTCGCGCAGGATCAAGCAGGCCGCGCCCGGCACGACGCAGTTTTTGAATCGGACGGCTTTGTTCTTTTGGATTATTTTCTGGCATGGCTTATTTTATTAGTGGTGCGTGTGCGCTGTAGCAGCAGTAACTTAGAAGTGTAACTGCTTAGGCCATGGTTATGCTACTTCTGCCAGTAAACCTTTCTTTCGTAGCATCGGCGTCGGTGTTGGCGCACGACCTCGAAAAGCTTCATATGCCTGCATCGGCAATTGCGTTGCACCGCCGCTATAAATATTTTTTAGCAATCGCGCCGCCACGGTGGGTGAAAATATATCGTGCGCTTCTTCAAACGCATCGAAGGCATCGGCGTCCAGCACCTCCGCCCACAGGTACACGTAATAGCCCGCCGCGTAACTATCGCCCGCAAATAGGTGAGAAAAATGCGGCAGGCGATGGCGCATAAATAGCGGCGCGGGCATGCCAATGTTTTTAAGCGCTTCGGCTTCAAAGGTGTGAATATTGAAGTCGTCAAAGTTAGTTTTTTGATGCAACTGCATATCGAGTAAGCCGCTAGATGTGGTGGTGACGGCATCAAAACCCACATTAAATTGTCGTGCGGCGGCAAGCTTGGCAATTAGCGCATCGCTTATTGGCTCACCCGTGGTGGCGTGCAGCGCGTGTTGCTTCAACACGGCCGGTTGCGCTAACCAATGTTCAAACAACTGCGAAGGTAGTTCTACAAAATCTTGCAGCACATTAGTGCCGGATAAGCGCTCGTAATTTACGCTAGACAACATGCCGTGCAAGCCGTGACCAAACTCATGAAACAGCGTGCGCGCATCGTCATAGCTTAGCAACGTAGGCTGGCCTTCGGGCGCTTTGTTGAAGTTATTATTGTTAAGCACAATTGGAATTTGCTTGGTTTCAGCTGGTGATAAAGCCGCCCGTTGGCGCCGCAAATTGCTCATCCAAGCGCCGCCGGATTTGCCTTGGCGTGCAAAATTATCATGCATGAAAACCGCTACTAATGCACCCTTCGCATCGTGCGCTTCATAACATTGCACATCGCTGTGATAGCCCTGAATATGGGGCGCTGCAGTAAATGTAACGCCAAATAAACGCTTGGCGCAATCGAAGGCGGCTGCAGTCATTTGTGTGAGCGAAAAGTAAGGCTTTAGCTGCGCATCGTCGAGCGCATAGCGTGCTTGGCGCAACTTTTCGGCGAGATAAAACCAATCGGACGCCGCCAGTTCATCAGTGGGTTTCAATTCACCCAACTCCACACCCAAGGCATTAAGCGCTACCGCTTCTGCGCTCGATTTTTCAACCGCCCGCTGCCACACGTTTAGCAATAAATCGTTCACGGCTTTAGGCGTGCCCGCCATGCGGTCGGCCAAGGCATAGTCGGCAAAGTTGGTATAACCGTGCAACTGCGCTTGCTCTAAACGCATTTTTAAAATGTGGGCGGCTACGTCTAAATTGTTGCGCTCCGCATGTAGCTCACCGCGTTTGAGCCACATGCTAAAAGCCTTGGCACGTAAATCGCGACGGGTGGAATAGGTTAAAAACGGGACGACTAGCGAACGGGAAAGCGTAATGACGTGTTTGTGTGCAAAGCCCCGCGCACGTGCCGCAGCACCAGCGGCTGCCAATACAAAATCCGGTAACCCCGCCACATCAGCCGGTGTTTCAAGCGTTACAAAAAATTCATTTTCGTCTGCCAACACGTTTTGGCTAAACTGGGTGGTGGCGTCCGCTAATTGGCCAATGATGGTGGTGAGTCGCGCTTTTGTGTCCGCACTTAGCTTGGCACCTGCTCGCACAAAATCAAAGTGCACCCGCTCGCAAAGCCGCATAGATTGGGCGTCTAGCGCTAGTTTATCGCGCTGGCTGTACAGCAAATCAAGCTTAGCAAACAACGCCGCGTGGGTGAAAACTGCATTGTGATGCGCCGCCAAAGGTGCTGCAAAGTCACGCTCAATTGCTTGAAATTCAGCGTTGGTAGCAGCGTGACAATAGTTTTGAAAGCACGCCTCAATTTGCGCCAGCAATTGTCCCGAGCGGTCAAAGGCAATGTATGTATTGGTGAACGTTGGGTTGGATTCCGCAGCAATTGCATCCAGCTCGCGCAAGCGTTGCGTCATCGCAGAATTCAATGCGTCGGGAAAATGGGCAGGTTGGATTTGCGCGAAGGGCGGGACGGCGTGGGGGGTGTTCCACGGGCTGAGGAGAGGGTTAGTTTGCGTGAGTGGTGCGATTGAATTTGGCATGGCGCGCTCGGAATTTGGAATGCGCTAAGTATAAGCTTAGAGCGCAGAGTGCACTAGTTGACTGCATGAGAATAGGTAAATAGGTACGAAAATTCATCACGTCAATTTATGTGGCAAATCATAATGGAAAAAGTCGCCCGGATTACACAGGAATCATCACCAAGCGTCTTCAATCCCTACGCAACACCCAATTGCCAC
>JAYUOW010000027.1:0-6513 GCA_043760555.1 Betaproteobacteria bacterium | reverse complement strand
TAATTTTTTGTGCGCTAATCACTGCGTTATCTCAATAAACAAATCTTCCAACTGCACCCGTTCAAACCTAACTTGCGGTTGCGCTATAGCAAGGCTCTCCTGCAGCGCAGGTGCAACCCGTGCGATCACGCTATCTGCGCGTGGCGTGGCGCTCAGCCAGTACGCGCGCAATGGTTCTAACGCAGCCGCTGTGCCAACTAGCCGCACGGCTTCTTCCGTCAAGGTATCAAGCTCGGTGTGCAACACAATTTGCCCGGCTTTCATGATGGCGACATCAACCGCTACGCGCTCTAGGTCGGTCAAAATATGGGTGGAAAATAATACTGTGGTGTTGTGGTCGGATACCGTGTCAATGAGCTCACGCAAAAAATCGCGGCGACCGGCGGGGTCAAGACTGGCTACGGGTTCGTCGAGGATTAAAAATTCTGGCTCATGCGCCAACGCGCGAATAATGGCTAGCCGTTGTTGTTCACCGCCAGATAATTTGCTGACCAATACGTTGGGTGGAATAGACCAGCGCTGCATTAAGGCGTTTACTTTTTCGTCATTCCATTTAGGGTAGAAGGCTTTGAAAAACGCCAAGGTTTGCGTGGCGGTCATCCAGCCGAAAAGGTCGGTTTGTTGCGGCACATAACCTAGCCTAGCGCGGGCAGACTCACTTAGCGCGCCGGGGGTCTCAGCCAATAATTGCACGCTGCCCGCGTCTACGGTGTTTAAGCCTAACGCGCATTCGATTAGGGTGCTTTTGCCCGCACCATTGCGGCCAAGAAGACCGACTATTTTTCCTTGCGGCACGGTAAAGTTTAGGCGATCAAGGGCTAATTTACCTTCGTATGATTTTACGACTTGCTGCATATTCAACATGGTGGCGTTCATTTTTTTCCTTTCAAAATACGATCAAAAAGTGCGAGTGCAGCGTCGCGGTCAATTTCTAGTTGCGCGGCTTCTAATGCGGCTTGTTCTAGCGTGGGGCGCAGCAAATTGATGCGGTCGGCTTTGTGCTGCTGGCGCGGCTGCGTAGCTGCCACGGCCATGCCCACGCCACGTAGGCGCGTGAGCACGCCCGCGGTTTCAAGCTGGCTGTAGGCTTTAGAAACAGTCATGGGGTTAATGGCGAGGTTATGCGCAACGTCGCGCACGGACGGTAGCACTTGATCCTGGCTGAGCTGGCCGCTGGCGACCATGCGGGTAATTTGATCAACCAGTTGTTGATAAATTGCCGTGCCGGACTGCGTGGCTACCGTGAAACTAATGGCGGCTGGCGGTAAATTTTGAGGTGGAACCATAAAACAGCTTTATCTGTATTTGCACTTGTATTGGTGTATCAGTACAATAATACACTTAATAATACAGTGTCAAGGTATTATTTTTGTCGTAACCTTGCCTGCGGTTTTTTCTCACGAAATATTGCATAATAATGACGTAACAAACTAGTCACAGCAAGATTCGAACACACTCAAAAAATTCAAATAAAGGCACATCATGCGCACCCCTGCAAAACTCCTCATCGGCTTATGTTTAGCCCTTGCTGCAACGTCCACCCAAGCCCAAAAATTTAGTGATTGGGAAGTCACTCGAACTCGTGATTTAGTTACCGCGACGACTGAAAATAGCTCAGATTCAATACTCGGCTATTCTTGTGTTCGATCGACGAACGAATGCCAGTTTTTCTTTATGCCGGACGGGCTGAAATGCACGGAAGGTGGCAGCTATGCATTGCTGATGAATGGTGGCAAAGAAAATTCCTATCGCCGCACGACTTGCCGCAAATTAAACTGGTCTGACACTCAACAGCTAGCCAATGTGCTTGATGGCACCGATGGCTTGCGCAAACAAATGTTGAATGCGGATGACGCCACCATTGGCATCGCGCGCGGCACAGGTGCTGATGGGTTTTCAACTTCAAAATTTAGTATGAGGGGCTTTCGGGCGGCCTATGAGAAAGTGAATCGCCATCGCGATGATTCGCAATATCGCGATAACAACAGTGATTCTAAGCCTGTTGCACCTGTCGTGAAAGCGCCCGATGTGGAACTGTATGAACATGGCGACTTCAAAGGCCGCAGGCTAAATGTACGCGCCGATTTAGAAGATTTGGGCGAATACAATTTCAACGATATGGTGTCGTCGCTGGTCGTCAATCGCGGTCAATGGGAGCTTTGCACCAAGTTTAAATATCGCGGCACCTGCCGCACTTATGGGCCTGGGCGCTACGACGGCGTGGGCGACTACAACGATGAATTTTCGTCGATGCGCAAAATCGACTAATCGGATTGCGCTGGCGTTTTAAATATCCAAAACGCCAGCGTTGATAGCGCAATCATCACGCTGCCGCCGACTAAAAACGGCGCGCCGATATTAAATTTATCAATCAATGCGGCTCCGCCTGCGGTGCCCAAGCCGATGCCGCTGACGATGCAAGTGGATGACCAGGTGAAGGCTTCCGTGGCGTATTTGGGTGGTGTCATGTCGGTGACCAACATAATTTGCGCCGTGAAGGCAGGTGCGATAGCCAAGCCTGCGGCGAAGGCAAAAATAGCGAAGGCGATTTGCTGCTGCATGAAGGCGTGCGCCAGCAGGGGGACGGCTAAAATGGCAAGAGATGCTGCGAACTGTCGCCCCATGCTGGCGCGTAGCTTTAAAGTGCCGTAAATCAGTCCGCCGACGGCACTTCCGATTGAGTTTAACGCTAACAACACGCCACCAAAAGCGGGCTGCGAAATTACGGTGCCATAGGCGGGGTAGGACACTTCTAAAATGCCTAAACAAAACGCAAAGCCAAAGCTCAACACGTAGAGCTTTTGCAAACCTGTGTTCGTGAGTGGGCCAAAAAAATGCCGAGGTGCTGCACCTATTTCCGGCTTAATTTGTTGCCAATATTTTAGGGCGGGTGATGCCAAAAATATTCCAACGGCAATGGTCGCAAAACCGACGGACACAAAAAACGCCGCACGTGGCGAAACTAGCGCGATGAGCACGGCAACCAGTAACGGGCCGATGGTAAAGTTAATTTCAACCATGATGGAATCAAGGGTAAAGGCCATCTTGCGCAGGGCTTCATCTTGACCAAAGCGCAAGCGCCAAATGGTGCGGGTGAGCACGCTAACCGGTGACGCGGAAGCACCGGCGAGCATGACGCACGCGATAGCTGCGACATAGTTTTTTGTGGTGATGATGTTGAAAATGAACAGCAAGAAAGCGATGGGCTGAATGCAGGCCAAAACATATAACGGCGGCTTGGGACCGATACGATCAACCAAGCGGCCGATCAAAGGTGCGACGATAGCGGCTGAGATAAAAAATGCCCCTACAATCACGCCCGCTTGCACCAACGAGCCTAATTCTTCACGCACAAAAAGCAACATGGATAAGCCCATCATGCCCACCGGCATCCGCGCCAATAGGCCAGCTAGAAGCATATTGCGGGTGTCTGGAAGTTGCAAAAAACTGCGGTAGGGCGCGAAAGTTTGGGCGAAAGACATGGCATGGCTTAAAGCGGAGGGACTGCCAGTGTAGCGGGTTGCTAACCCATAAACCGATTTTGTTTACAGCGCCAGCCTTGAGTTATGCTTGCGCCACCCCTACTTAAATCATCTATGTTTACACAAATAAAAGAAGACATCGCCGCCGTTTTCGCCCGCGACCCCGCCGCCCACAGCGCCTTAGAGGTGCTCACCTGCTACCCGGGCATGCACGCGCTGTGGATTCATCGCTACATTGCACACCGCTTTTGGCGCTGGCGCTGGATTGTGTTGGCGCGCATGGCTGGGCATTTTGGGCGATTTATTTCAGGTGTAGAAATTCACCCTGGTGCCACGATTGGACGGCGCGTATTCATTGATCACGGCATGGGTGTTGTGATTGGCGAAACTGCCATCATTGGCGACGATTGCACGCTTTATCACGGCGTAACGCTGGGGGGGGTGTCGTGGAACAAGGGCAAGCGCCATCCGACCCTAGAAGCGGGCGTGGTGGTGGGTGCGGGTGCGAAGATTTTAGGGCCTTTTACCGTGGGCGCTGGGGCTAAAATTGGCTCAAATTCGGTGGTGGTGCGTGAAGTACCCGCCGGTGCTACCGTGGTGGGCATTCCGGCACGCTTGGTGGAAGGCTTGAACGATCCGGCGGCTCCGTTTAACGCTTATGCCGTGACCGCAAATGAAAATGATCCGCTCAATGCGGTGTTACGCACTTTAGGCAATAAAGCGGACGAAAATGACACCGCAATTGCCACTTTGCTAGCACGGATTGAAGCCCTTGAAACTGATGCAAACGGAAAAAACGGCGATTTCAAGCCAAAATAGGGTGTAATTTCCGCACAAAACAGTAAAAAAAGTCGCTGAAGCGCGAATCCGACGGAAAGTTCCGTCGAAATCCGCTATTTTCATTGTGCAGTGCATCATCCTATGCTATCCTATGCGTCGGTCGGAATTGGACACGTTGTGTGCACTAAAAAAGCGTTGAAATACAGCAAGTTAGGCGAAACTGCTCAAAATTGCTGAATATTTCTCAACTAGTCGTAAAAACCGATTTAAAATTTTTGATCAAAATTTTTCATCTCAAGGGAATCCAAATGAACAAAATCGTTATCGCATCCGCTATCGCCGCTATCGCTCTTGCAGCTTGTGGCAAAGAAGAAATTAAGGCTCCAGTGGTTCCAGCAATGCCAAAAATCGAAGTTCCAGCTGCAGTTACTGGTGCTGTTGATGCAACTAAAGCTGCTGCTGCCGCTGGTGTTGACGCAACTAAAGATGCAGCCGGCAAAATGGTTGAAGCTGGCAAAGACGCAGCCGGTGCAGCTGTTGGTGCCGCTGTAACTGCTGGTAAAGAAGCAGTTGCCGCTGGTAAAGACGCTGGTGCCGTTGCTAAAGATGCAGCTGGTGCAGCCGTTGGCGCCGCAGTAACAGCCGGTAAAGAAGTAGCTGGCAAAGCTGTTGAAGCTGCTAAGAAGTAATTCTTAAAAGCATTTTAGGTCGCGTTTTAAATAACGCTACTTAAGAAATAAAAAAGCCGGTTTCGACCGGCTTTTTTTATTCGAATTTCACGTAAATTTAACCGCAAAAAGTGTTTGGAAACGCCCTATTTTAAGCCATCTTCAGGCATGTCTACGCAACGCTAATTCCACTTCTGTATCGATAGTGCAGTAACTCAAAACACCGACGATCCGTCGTTCCTGCGCAGGCAGGAACGACGAAATTTTGAGATTTGCGATAATAATTATCGTTTTGATGTAGAAATGGAATAAACGTCGCTTCAGGCGCGATTTCTTCGTGTCCCAAATCCAAATTTCCTCAGTGTTTTTGCACCCAGTTTTCAACTACCAATGTTGGGCAATCGATAAAATCTTCAGTGTTGTTGGTAACGAGCGTCACCCCCAATGCAATCGCGTGGGCGGCAATCAATTTATCTAATGCATCTCTCGTGCGGGCTTTGTATGCCATGCGTACAGCTGCATAGGCGTGGCTAGCGACCCCGTCAAATGCTGCAACTGGCACTTCGGTGATAAAACTGTCCAGCTTTTCTCGGTTCATTGCCATGTTTATTCCTGAGCAGGCTACGCCATATTCAAGCTCCGCCATCGAAATGGCCGAAATGACTACTTCACCTACAAAGCATTGGGTAAATCTAGCTGCTACTTCCGGCGGTTGGTGCTTCATCAAGTAGATACATATATTGGTGTCCAACATGTATTTTGGCTTCACAGCGGCTGACGCTCGGAATCAACATTTTGTCCGCGACCCTCTATCGCAAAGTCTGCTGAAAAACCAGCCAACTTGCTGAGCACATCGCCCATCCGTCGTGGAGCAGGACGAATGCGCAATTCATCTCCATGCCGTTCGATGATCAAGTCCATATCCCAAACGGTATAGGCTAAATCAACGGGAATGCGCACCGCTTGCGAATTGCCGTTTTTAAATACTCTGGTGATCGTCATAATGCATTTTCCATTTAAGTTAGGATGTACACGTACATCCTAACTTAAATGCGATTGGTTGTGAAGCATCACGCAACTCGGCTCTTTAACCCCCCCCCTTAAATCTCGCGCCACCCAAACCCAGAATCTTGCTGTGCAATAGCGATATCTTCCGCCGCACAATGCAGCGCGCCCGCAAGTGCTGCTTGTGCCAAAGCCGGTGTATTGTTGCGCTGAGATAGGTGGGCTGCGATGATGTGTTTTAATTTGCTGCAATCAATGGCGCGCAGAATTTGCGCGGCGGTATTATTGTCTAAATGCCCGAAGCGCCCCGAAACACGGCGCTTTAGACCAATTGGGTAGGAGCCATTCATGAGCAAATCTAGGTCGTGATTACATTCAAGTACCAGTGCGTCACAACCGCTGAGCATGATTTCGATGTGGGCTGTTGAACTGCCGGTGTCGGTAAGCACACCCAACTTTGCGCGGCCGTCGTCGAACACATATTGCACCGGCTCTACCGCATCGTGGGGCACAAAATACGGGTTGACGTTAATATCTTTAATGGCGAAGGACTGGCGCGGATCGACGTAATTGAGCAT
>JAYUOW010000026.1:0-6548 GCA_043760555.1 Betaproteobacteria bacterium | reverse complement strand
GCCACCAGATCAACCTCGTGATCTTTTTTGCCGCGCCAATAGGTAAAACGTAGCGATTGCGCGTAATAGCGTGCAAATAAGTGCTTGAACACTGCGGTTTCTGTCGCTACGCCAAGTGCGGCTGGGTCATCGAGCAACGCCTTGCCGCGTAGCATCACGGCGGGTGCAATGGCTGCATCAGCCAAATACACTTTGAAGCGTCCACGCAACACATCTTTGCCATAGCCGAAAGGTGGTAAGCGGTAAATTAAATGCGTGGCTTCCAGCAGCTCAATATAGCTTTGCGCGGTAGGGCGTTTAACGGCCAAATTTGCACATAAATCAACCATATCCAGCAAACCGCCATCATGCATGCAGAGGTACAAAAACGTGTGTTCAAGATCAAGTATGCGCCGCACGCCATAGAGCGCTGTCATATCGCGTTTTAGCACTTTATCAATGACGTCTTCGCGCAATAATTGTTGCGCCAAGGTAATGCTTTCTATTAGTGCCGTTTGCGGGAATCCGCCGCGCACCAGATATTCGTGAAAGTGCCCGACATAAGGCGCTGCGGCCTCCGTCACACGATAGAAATCTTGCGGTGTCCATGCAAATAAATCTTTTAACGAAGCGAGCTTTGGTAGCGTCGGCAATGCTAACTTTCTGATTTGCAGATATTCATAAAACGAAAGTGTAGTGAGCTTGATGGTGTGCCAGCGCCCTACACCTGATTCTTGACTGTCTTGCACTAACGGCATGGCTGAGCCAGTAAATGCAATGCGTCGCTCTTTGTTGAAATCAACTTGGTGTTTTACCCACGTACCCCAGTCACGAATGAATTGCACTTCATCTAAAAACAGATACTCTACGCCCTCCAATTTAGGCTCGCGTTCACGCCAAGCGCGAAGTACAGCATCAATGCCCGCTAGTTTCAAAATCGGATGATCGAATGTTGCGTACAAAATGTTTGCGGCGGGCGCGCCATCGCGCAACAGCTTATCAATCACGTGCAGCATGAGGGTGGTTTTACCGATTTGTCGGGCTCCAGACAGCAACACCGCGCGCGGGGCAGGCGGCGCAATAGTCCAATCATAAAGCGTCGAAAAAGCCGCGCGCCGCCAAGTAGGCAAGTCAGCCACGCTTTCCCCACGCCACCAAGGGTTAAACTGCGCTAAAACCGCAATTATCTCTTCTTTTGATATGTCCATAAGAAGAATAATAACTAAAATTAGTATTTAAGTAAAGCGTATTTTAATTAAAGCCGTGTTTTAGTGCTAAAACACCGGTAGTCAGGCTTTTTCAGGTGGCGCCTACTTTTTACTTCGGCGAAGTGTATGGCCGCGTCATTTTCCGATAAAGCCCAGAATTAAAAATGCCTAAAGAAGCCCTAGATACAGGCATCTTCAGGCATTAAATAATGCTAAAAAGCGATGAATTCTGCGCTATTTCAACCCCGCCGCCGCTCGCAAAGCAGCCGCCTTATCGGTGCGTTCCCACGTAAATTCCGGCTCTTCCCGGCCAAAGTGGCCGTAGGCAGCGGTTTTTTGATAAATGGGGCGCAGCAGGTCGAGCATTTGCACAATACCTTTTGGGCGTAGGTCAAAATGCGCTTCAACCAAGGTTGCTATTTTTTCATCCGAAATCACGCCAGTGCCTTCGGTGTACACGGTGATGTTCATCGGTTTGGCAACCCCAATGGCGTAGGCCACTTGCACTTGGCATTGGCGGGCTAGGCCTGCGGCAACTACGTTTTTAGCAACATAACGTGCGGCGTAGGCGGCGGAGCGGTCCACTTTGGATGGGTCCTTGCCGCTGAATGCACCGCCGCCGTGGGGGCAGGCACCGCCGTAGGTGTCAACGATAATTTTACGGCCCGTTAAGCCGCAATCGCCTTGCGGGCCGCCGATTACAAACCGGCCGGTTGGGTTAACCAAATAACGGGTGTTCTCTAGCCATTCTTGCGGCAATACCGGTTTGATAATCATTTCAACTACGGCTTCATGAATGTCTTTTTGGCTCATTTCCGGCGCGTGTTGGGTGGATAGCACCACGGTGTCGATGCTGTGCGGTTTGCCATCGACATAGCGCATGGTTACCTGTGATTTTGCATCGGGGCGCAGCCATGGCAGGCGGCCATCTTTGCGTAGCTCGGATTGGCGCTGCATCAAGCGGTGCGCGTAGTAAATTGGCGCTGGCATGAGCACGGAAGTTTCATCGCATGCATAGCCAAACATCAAGCCTTGGTCGCCAGCACCTTGGTTCATGGCGTCGTCAGATGCATGGTCAACACCTTGGGCGATGTCGTTGCTTTGCTTGTCATAGCACACCATGACCGCACAGCCTTTGTAGTCAATGCCGTATTCAGTGTTGTCGTAGCCGATGCGCTTGATGGTGTCGCGCGCTACTTGAATGTAGTCTACATGGGCGTTGGTGGTAATCTCACCTGCTAGCACCACCAAGCCGGTATTGCATAAGGTTTCAGCGGCTACGCGAGAGCGTGGGTCTTGCGCTAAAATTGCATCTAAAATGGCATCGGAAATTTGATCGGCTACTTTGTCTGGATGGCCTTCTGATACGGATTCAGAAGTAAATAAAAAATCTGGCATGAATAAATACCTAAAAAATTAAAGATGAGAGCACACAACCTTGCATCATAGCAGAAACCTATATAGCGATTTCGCCTGTCTGGGTGGGTTTTTAGACGCGTTTATCCCAGCGGTGCGCCAAGCGTGACGCTGCGGGCGCGTTGCCTGTGGTGGCTGATGCGCGCAATCGGTGCACTGCCGTTGCGCGTACTGCACTGGTTTGGCGGCTTATTTGGGCGCGCAGTGCTGGTGTTGTCGCCGTCGGTGCGCCGCCGTATTACTGACAACATCACGCAGAGTGGATTGGCCGACATAAGCCAGCAAACTGTAGCCGCCGAGCTTGGTAAGGGTGTATTTGAAATTGCCTACGCGTGGACGCGGCCGGTTGAAACCTTGTACGAAATAGTGGTGCCGGGCACTGGTTATGAGCACTTAGAAGCGGCTAAGGCGAGTGGACGCGCGATAATTTTTGCCACGCCGCATTTGGGCTGCTATGACTTGGCGGGGCGATTTATCGAAAGTCGTGTGCCGATGACGGCACTTTTTTCACCGTCTAAAACGGCTTGGCTCACGCCCATTATGCAAGCCGGGCGCGTGCGTGGGGCGGCGCGCACAGCCCCCGCTAATGCTGCTGGCGTGCGCGAGCTGATGCGGGTGCTTAAAAAAGGCGGCAGCATTATGTTGTTACCTGACCAAGTGCCCGCGCCCAGCGTTGGTGGTGAAGGCGTGTGGGCACCGTTTTACAATAAGCCTGCTTACACCATGACTTTTTTGCCAAAATTAGCGCTGCAAACGAATGCCATTGTGCTGTTTTTTTTCGCGGAACGGTTGCCGCACGGCGATGGCTATCAGGTTCATATCGCAGCCCCTGCACCTATGTACAGTACTGATAAACTAGAAGCCGCAACTCAACTGAATGCACAAATTGAAGCGCTGATTGCATTAGCGCCGACGCAATATTTGTGGAGCTATAATCGCTACAAACGCCCAGCTGGCGCACCTCTTCAGCCTTCAACGGATTTATAATTTATGCGCGCAGTATTAGTTTTACTTTGGTTTCTATCAAAACTACCACCACGGTTTGTTGAGGCATTGGGGCGCTTTGTTGGGGGCTTATTGTTTCATTGGGGGCGGCGCAAAGTGACGTTAACCAATTTAGAAAAATGCTTTCCCGATATGCCGCGAGCCGAACGCGAAGCCATTGCGCGCCGCGTGTTTCAAAACTTAGCGCGTGCAGCGCTGGAGCTTGGTCGCCTCTGGTATGCGCCGAAAGATAAAGCGATTTCGCACGTGAAGTTGGTCAATCGGCACTATATTGATGAGTTACGTGGCAAAACGCCGATTATTTTGCTAGCGCCCCATTTTGTGGGTCTGGATTTTGGCGGTGCGCGCATGTCGGCGGAATATCCGGATGTATTTTCGATGTATTCGGAGCAAAAAAATAAGGTATTTGATGCTGCACTGCGGCAAGCGCGCGCGCGGTTTGGTGAGCCATTATTGGTCACGCGCAAGCAGGGTTTGCGGCCGGTATTGCGGGCGTTAAAAGAAAAAAAGCCGTTTTATTACCTACCGGACATGGACTTTGGCGCAAAAGATGCCGCATTTGTCGATTTTTTTAAAATTAAAACCGCGACCGTTACCGCACTTTCGCGCTTGTGCGAAATTACCGGTGCAAAGGTAGTGCCCTGTGTGACGCGACAGCATGAGACGGGGTATGATGTAGTCTTGTATCCGCCGTTTGCAGATTTCCCCAGTGGCGATTTAGAACGCGATGCAAGAACCATGAACGCTTTTTTAGAAGAACGTATTTTAGAAATGAATGACCAGTATTTTTGGGTGCATAAACGCTTTAAAACCAGACCGCCGGGCGAAGAATCGTTTTACAAAAAGTAAACCTCGCCGAAACCTCAAGTGCAGCAGATAACAGAGACAAAAACATGGCCTTCTTCCACATTGTTATGCATGGTGAAAACTTTCTAATTGCCAAAGATGGCAAAGAATCTTTCATGAGCTTTTTTAAAAATGTCTACGTCGAAGCAAGCTCTAGTGACGACGCTGAAGACTACGCCATTCAACGCGTCGTGAGCGACCCCGCCTTTCGCGTCATGGTTAAAAATCCACCGGATAAGCCGCCTGCATTAAGCATCGCCGAAACCAATCCGATGGAAAAAGACCCAACGCTAGTGGATAGCGAATTTATTTTCTTTGCTGATCCAGCTTAGAGATTTTTCGCCTATGTTCGCGCACGATTCAGGTTGATTTTAATGCGCCTTAATTTTACAAAAATGCATGGGCAGGGCAATGATTTTGTGATGCTAAACGGCATCACACAATCATTTGAGCTAAGCGCCACACAGGTACGCGCGTTAGCCAATCGCAACACTGGCATTGGCTGCGATCAAGTGCTGGTAGTTGAAGCCGCATCAACGCCAGACGCTGATTTTCGCTACAGAATTTATAACGCCGACGGTGGCGAAGTAGAGCATTGCGGCAATGGTGCGCGTTGCTTCGTCAACTTTGTGCGCGATGAAAATCTCACTACCAAACAAACCGTTGTCGCGCAAACGCTATCCGGCAATCTCACTTTGCATGCGCAGCAAAATGGCGAAGTAGAAGTCGATATGGGCGCGCCGCGTTTTGCACCAAGCACCATTCCTTTTATGTGTGATAGCGAGATTGCGCAGCTTGATTACAGCCTAAATGTGCAAGGCATGAACTTACGTATTGCAGCCCTTTCCATGGGCAACCCGCACGCGGTGCAAAGGGTAAGTAATGTCGATACTGCACCGGTAAAAGAAGACGGCGCGCTAATCGAAAACCACGAGCGCTTTCCTAATCGCGTGAATGCAGGTTTCATGCAAGTCGTGAATCGCAACCAAATTAAGCTACGCGTGTGGGAACGCGGCGCAGGTGAAACGCTGGCGTGCGGCACGGGTGCCTGTGCGGCCGTGGTCGCGGGCATTCGCTGGGGCGTGCTCGATGCGGATGTGGCCGTGCATATGCGCGGTGGCGTGTTGCGCGTCACGTGGGCGGGGGGGGCTGAAGACCACGTAAAATTATCGGGGCCTACGCAAGTCGTATTTCGTGGACAGATAGACATTTAAAAAAGCACCAAAACTAGGGGAACCAACAGTGTTAAACGACGACCAAGTTCGCGAATATTTAAGCCAGCAGCCAGAATTTTTTGAACGCAATAATGATCTATTGCTAAGCCTAGAAGTGGGTAACCCGCACAGCGGTAGAACTGTTTCTATCCCCGAGCGTCAGCTAGTTGCCACGCGCGAAAAAGTGCGCATGCTCGAAAATAAACTCGCCCAGTTGCTCACGTTTGGCGAAGAAAACGACGCGCTAAGCGACAAAATTCATCAGCTCACGATGCGCTTGGTAGCGTCCCCCACTTTAGACGCCGCAGTAGACACTTTGTACCTTGATTTGCTCGATAATTTTGCAGTTCCCCATGTTGCAGTACGGCTATGGGATGTGTTGCCATTTTCGCCCACGTCAATCACCAGTGCCGAACACGGCGCGCGTGAATTTTCACCCGTGGCTGAAGAGCTAAAACAGTTTGTGGATGCCATGCCCAAGCCTTATTGCGGCAACCATCCTGTATATGAAACGCATCAATGGTTTGGCGAACACGCCCCGCATTTAAAATCCTACGCGCTCGTGCCCATGCGCCAACACCCGCAAACAGTCGCGCCTCAGGGTCGGTCGTTTGGCGTATTGCTGATGGCAAGTGAGTCTGCAGAGCGCTTCTACTCCGATATGGGCACCCTATTTTTAAGCCGCATCGGCGATATTTTTAGCGCCAGCGTCATACGTGAATTACAGTTTTTACCGCAGCCAGATAGTGTCGGCGACTAACTCTGTCGAGACAGCTGCAGCCATTTCGAATGAAGTGGCGCAGCAGTATTTAAGTTTTTTGCGCATTGAGCGCCGCTTGAGCCCCAACACCCTGCAAGGCTATGAGCGCGATATTGCTGA
>JAYUOW010000025.1:0-20195 GCA_043760555.1 Betaproteobacteria bacterium | reverse complement strand
TCATTTGGGTCTTCACCTTCGTCTAACCCAGCTAACGTCACCGTGCACTCGCCGCCTGAAATTAGCGCCACTGGCGGTCTGATGGGGTGATTGTGATCGCGTATTTGCCGCACTAATGCACCGTATACCTTGGCTACTTCGCGTGCTTCGCCAGTCACGCTATCGCCCAAAATCATCGGGGCGATGCCTTGTTGCTGAAAGTAGGCTGCTGCACGCACTAAGCTTGCATGCGCGGTAGCAATAACATGGTTGGAAACGCCCGTAAATAGGGCATCTCCGGGCTTTGGTGTTTCTGGAATTTCACCGCGCTGACCGCGTGATAAATGTCGCGCGACGGACACGGGTGGAATAATTTTGTAATGATTTAAGATGTCTAGCGCTTGCGCAAATGTGGAGGGATCAGCCACCGTAGGGCCCGACGCGATGGCTGCGGGATCATCGCCCGTTACATCGGATACCACCAAGCCCACCACTTTTGCTTTCGTGGCCGCAGCCAAGCGCCCGCCTTGGATCAACGATAAATGTTTACGCACGATATTCATTTCCGTTATCGGTGCGCCGCAGGCCAATAGCGCGCGGGTAACGGATTTTAAATCGTCCATCGAAATGCCTAGTTGCGGCAACGACAACAAGCTGGAACCACCGCCAGATACCAGCACCAACAGTAAATCGTTTTCAGTCAACCCGCTGGCCTGCGCCAAAATGTCCACCGCTGCCGCTTCGCCGCTTTCGTCCGGCACTGGGTGACCAGCTTCAATAATGTTGATGCGTTTAGGCGATTCAGCCGCGCTATAGCCGTGCGCATAGCGGGTGATGACTACGCCCGATAGCGGCGCGTTGGCCGGCCACGCGTTGTCCACCGCGCGCGCCATCGACGCTGCTGCCTTGCCAGCGCCCACTACCAAGGTGCGGCCGTTTGCAGGCGGTGCGGGCAAATGCTGCGGCACGATGAGTTCGGGGTTAGCAGCGCTTAGCGCGGCTTTAAAACTTTCAATTAGGTGATCGCGTGGGTTCATGGTGGCAATGGATAAATAAGGTGCTGATAGTTTATCAGCCGAAACCATTTGCGCGCGCAATCCAAATTGTCGAATCCATTTGTGCGCTATTGTGAGCGCCAAAAAAAATACGGCACCCCTTGTAGAGTGCCGTATTTAGGGCTTCTTCAGCCTGTGCTAGCTATGCGAAAACGCTTATTTTGCGCCTAGTGCAATATTGATGCCCGCTAAAAATAGCGTATCGCCTTTTTTGGTGCCAGCAGGAGCAGCACTGTTTTGACGATGCGACAACGTAAATTGCATGCTGATGCCACTGGCAATTGCAGTGACCAATGCCGCATCAAACTGCGAACGATTCTTACCCGAGTCTTTTAGGTTTGGATAGATCGCAAAACGCTGTTTGAAGGTGGTGCCAGCTGACAATTTATGGTCAGACTGTTCGCCCAACAGCAATTCAGTGCCAGTGCGTGAGCCAAAAGTGTACTTTTCGCTGTTGCTGGTAATGCCGCCGAACACTTCAAAATTAGTATCCGCTTCTTTGATCACTTTGTAGCCCAAACCAGCGCCGATAACGGTGCGGCGGTCAAGACCTAAAATCTTGTCGTTTTCAAGATCAAGCGTACCAAAAACGTAGGTGCGATCGTTCAAATTCCAATCGTACTTGCCGCCTGCGCGTAGCAGGTTAGCAGTTTTGTTAGTTTTGCCGCCAGCGTCATTGGTGCCGTACAAGCTAGTTAGGTATAACGCAATCTTGTCTTCTTTAGTGGCACGAACACCGTCGGCGCTTAACGAAAGATTGGTGGATTTAGTATTGCCAGAAGCTAACGCCAAGCTGCCAGCAAATGCGCCGCGCCATTGACCGTCGTCTTTTGCCTGCGCCATTGCTACGTTGGATGCCAATACGCCTACTACGGCCAAAGCCAAAAATTTAATGCTCTTCATGGTGTTTCCTTTTTGTAATCAAAAAAATTTTTCCAGAATCGGAAAGGGCACTACGGTAAAACCATGATTGTAACTAAGGGCGAAGTTGGAAAAGTCAAAAACCGAAAAATTCTGACAATTGCTCATATTGCTGCCGAAGGCAGTAGGATTTTGCTGCAATTTGACGACAAAAGCCGACCGTTAGTGGGGATTAGGTCACTTTTATTATCTGGCGCTATTTTGCTTTTTTAACTGCCGTAGGCGTTTTAGCCGCAACTTTCACGGCTATTTTCGCTTTTGCGGGTGCTTTTGGCCCAGCTTCCGCGCTGGCTAGTACCTTTGTTGCTCGCCCGCCACTCACTGGCTTCATACCCAGAAGCGGCGCCAAATACGGCCCTGTCACGCTCTTTGGGTTAGCTGCAATATCTTCCGGCGTGCCGATCGCCAATATCTCGCCCCCCCCGTCGCCGCCTTCTGGGCCTAAATCAATTACCCAATCCGCTGTTTTTATCACGTCCAAATTGTGCTCAATAATCACCACGGTATTGCCGTCATCCCGCAGCCGATGTAGCACGGTCAGCAGCAACTCAATATCTTGAAAATGCAGGCCGGTAGTAGGTTCATCCAAAATAAATAGCGTGCGACCCGTGTCGCGTTTAGAAAGCTCAAGCGATAGTTTTACCCGCTGCGCTTCACCACCGGATAACGTGGTGGCACTTTGGCCAAGGCGAATATAGCCCAAGCCCACATCGAGCAAGGTGCGCAATTTACGAGCGATTACAGGCACTGGCTTAAAAAATTCATGTGCTACTTCTACCGTCATATCCAACACTTCGTGGATGTTTTTTCCCTTGTAATGGATGTCCAGCGTTTCACGGTTATAGCGTTTGCTAAAGCACACATCACATGGCACATACACATCGGGCAAAAAGTGCATTTCTACTTTAATCATGCCGTCACCCTGACACGCCTCACACCGCCCGCCCTTCACGTTAAACGAAAACCTGCCCGGCCCGTAGCCGCGCGCACGCGATTCAGGCACGCTGGCGAATAAATCGCGAATGGGCGTGAACAGCCCCGTATACGTAGCAGGGTTGGAACGCGGCGTGCGCCCAATCGGCGATTGATCTACGTTGATTACTTTATCAAAATGATCTAAGCCTTCAATGCTGTGAAACGGCGCGGGCTCTTCTTGCGAAGCGTAAATGTGATGGGCGGCCGCGCGAAATAACGTTTCGTTTATTAGCGTTGATTTACCGCTGCCAGAAACACCTGCCACGCACACCATAGCACCTACAGGCAGGCTAAAATCAACGTTCTTCAGGTTATTGCCCTTCGCACCTTTAATCAACACGCGCTTCTTTGCGTCAATGGTGCGACGCTTTTTAGGCACGGCAATACCGCGCTTCCCGCTTAAATATTGGCCGGTCAACGATTTAGGATTCGCCAAAATTTCAGCAGGCGTGCCCTCGGCCACAATCTCGCCGCCGTGCGTACCCGCACCGGGCCCCATGTCCACCACGTAGTCAGCCGATCGTATCGCGTCTTCGTCGTGTTCCACCACGATTACTGAATTACCTAGATCGCGCAAGCGCCGCAAGGTCACCAGCAAGCGCTCGTTATCACGCTGATGCAGGCCAATAGAAGGCTCGTCCAACACATACATCACGCCGGTCAAACCTGAGCCTATTTGGGAGGCTAACCGAATGCGCTGCGCCTCACCGCCAGACAAGGTATCAGCCGAGCGCACGAGCGATAAATAGTCCAGCCCGACGTTATTTAAAAACGTGGTGCGAGCAACGATTTCTTTCAAAATCTTATCGGCAATCGCCATTTTTTGCGGGCTAAGCAGCACGTTTTCAAACCACGGCGTGACTTGCTTTAGCGGCATGGCCGAAATTTGATGGATGTTTTTATCGCCCACGCGCACGTGCCGCGCCTCGCGCTTTAAGCGCGCGCCTTCGCATAAGGGGCAGGTCTTGCTATTGATGTACTTAGCCAATTCTTCGCGAATGGCCATCGAATCGGTTTCTTTGTACCGTCGATCAAAGTTATTCACCACGCCTTCAAACGTGTGTTCGCGCAATATCGACTTGCCTCTGTCGCTGGTATATCTGAAGGCAATTTCTTCGTCGCCCGTACCGTACAACACCAGATTTTGCGCGGCTTCCGGCAGTTTATTAAAGGGCGTATCAAGGTCAAAACCATAATGCAATGCCAAGCCCTGAATCATGGAAAAGTAAAACTGATTGCGCCTATCCCAGCCCTTAATCGCACCGGCGGATAACGATAAATGCGGAAACGCGGCTATACGTTTCGGATCAAAATAAGTAACGTTGCCCAAGCCATCACACGACGGACACGCACCCAAAGGATTGTTAAACGAAAATAAGCGCGGCTCCATTTCCGCCAACGAATAATCGCAACTGGGGCACGCAAATTTAGACGAAAATAATTGCTCACCCGATGTTTTAGCACCCTTAGTTGGCGGAGGCGCATCCATGTCCAACACAATGGCTTTGCTGTCGCCAATACGCAAGCAAGTTTCAAAGCTTTCTGCCAAACGCTGCTTTAAATCCGGCGCTACTTTTAGGCGATCCACCACCACTTCAATAGTGTGCTTTTTTTGTTTATCCAGCTTCGGAAAAGCATCTACTTCCACCACCACACCATTCACCCGCAACCGCACAAAGCCCTGTGCGCGCAGCTCTTCAACCAGATCAAGATGCTCGCCCTTACGGTTGACCACAGCCGGTGCCAACAGCATTATTTTTGCACCCGCAGGCATCGCCAACACGGTATCCACCATTTGCGAAACCGTTTGCGCCTCCAACGGTAAGTCATGATCCGGACAATAAGGCGTACCCGCGCGCGCAAACAACAGCCGCAAATAATCATGAATCTCAGTTACCGTACCCACGGTGGAACGCGGATTGTGCGACGTCGCTTTTTGCTCAATAGAAATTGCGGGCGACAAGCCCTCGATTAAGTCCACATCCGGCTTTTCCATCAACTGCAAAAACTGCCGCGCATAAGCCGACAATGACTCCACATAACGCCGTTGTCCCTCGGCATAAAGCGTATCAAAAGCCAAGGATGACTTGCCCGAACCCGATAATCCCGTAACCACCACCAGCGCATGACGCGGTAAATCAACATTGATATTTTTAAGATTGTGCGTACGCGCACCGCGAATTTTTATGTAGTCCATGGAAGTCCGGTTAGCCCCAGCTTTAAGCAGGATAGCGGGCGGGGTAACTTTTGAAGGGTTGGTGTGTACTATATTAAGCTAATCTCGTCTATTCGATGTGGAGACTGGGACACAAATAAGCGCTGCAAAATCATAACAAGTGCGCGGCGTGAAACCTGTATACTGTATATAGATATAGCATTGTATCGCGCCGACTGGTTTTGTATGCGGATTGAGTCAAATAAATTGGTTGGCTTGCGGTATTTTTTGTTTTTGACTGAGATCGGGTGGCGCTAGTGCAACAGTGTGACCGCAGCGGCATCCTGGAGAAAAAGTCAGAGTCACCCACCAATCCGGAGTTATATTTTTATGGATTTGAATATCAAATGAAAAGTATTGATTTGTTTGCGGGTGCAGGTGGCCTTTCATGTGGATTAAGGCAGTCGGGGTTTGATCCTGTGCTCGCAAATGAAATCGTGCCTGAGTACGCTCAGACCTACGGGCTTAATCACCCAAGCGCTCGATTGATTGTGGGAGACGTGCGCCAGGTATGCGAGGCGAACCTCAAAAACCTCCTAGCCGTAAAAGAAGGCGAAATAGATTTGATTGCTGGCGGCCCACCGTGCCAAGGCTTTTCCATTAACGCACCAATCCGAACCCTCGACGATGAACGGAATCAGTTATTTAAGGATTTTATTCGAGTGGTGTCCTCGCTCAAACCTAAAGCGGTATTGATCGAAAATGTACCGGGCATCATTTCGCTAGGAAAAGGCACTGTTGTACAACAGATATATGCAGAGCTAGAAGCTTTAGGGTACAAAGTAAAGCACAGAATATTGTTCGCTGGCCATTATGGGGTTCCTCAAATGCGGTTTAGAACAATTTTCATAGGTATTAGAAATTTTAATGGCGAAATTAGGTTTCCTGAACCTCAGTTTGCTGCTAAAGGGTTCGCCAACTTCACTGGGGCAAAAGAGCTTTGCTTGGATATCCCACCGCTCTTTTACCAAGGGTTGAAGCCGCATGTCACCGTGTGGGACGCCTTCTCTGATTTGCCCCAAATTGCAAATACCCACCAATCTAGTCCCGAGAAATATTCCAGACGCCCACAAAACGAATATCAAGAATATTTAAGGCAGGGGGAGGGCAAATTGACTGGGCATTACTGCGCGAAAATTGCTGCCGTAAATGTTGAAAGGCTTAAACACATTCCTCAAGGCGGAAGTTGGCGAGATATTCCACACGAACTATTGCCGGAAGGGCTAAAGCGCGCGCGCAGAAGTGATCACACGAAGCGATATGGAAGGCTCCATCCGACCGCCATGTGCTCTACAGTACTAACAAAGTGTGATCCACACTGGGGTAGTTTTTTTCATCCAACGCAAGACCGAGTGATTTCTGTTCGGGAAGCGGCGAGAATTCAATCGTTTCCTGATAGTTATCAATTTGTGGGTAACATCACTGAGCAGTACGCGCAGGTTGGCAATGCAGTTCCTCCTCTGTTAGGGAAGGCCATAGGTGACGAGATACTGAAAATGCTAGGAAAAATATAGTGATTATTAGACCGAAGAAGGATCTTATAGAGGTATTTGGCTATGCTCCCGATGACCTTACGCATCAGTGTCGCAGTCTTTGGAAGCTAGAGGCTTGTCCATTTACTAATAAACAGTGCACAAAAGCTAACCACGATGCATCAATTGTTTATGGTACGTGTAGCGTCACATCACCGGCGGGAGATTGTGTAATTTGCCCAAATAGGTTTTATGAGAATAACTATGACGTTTTAAGGACGGTTGCCGCCGAAGTTTTTGGAAGCAATCACGAGTTTTTGATGTACGAGCAGTTTATTCCTCGGCGTGAACGCGCACAAAGCTGTGTTGTAGCGCTCGGACAAAACTCAGGAAAAGAGGTGAAAATTGGTACCAGTCTTTCAATGGATTGGGTACTCGCGAAAATTGAGAACGGAAGTCTGGTTGAATATGTGGGTGTGGAAGTTCAGAGTATTGATATAACCGGAAACTATCGAGATTCATGGCACTCGTACAAGCACCTTTCTGCAGAAACAACAACGCTGCCGCCTTCAGCGCATGGGATGAATTGGGCAAATGTGCACAAGCGTCTCATTCCGCAGATCATTCGAAAAGGAACGATCTATTCCCGTTCAAGCATTGTAAAATCTGGACTCTATTTCATCGTCCCCGATATCGTCTACAAAAAATTTGAAGAAATTATTGGAGCAGATATTCCGTTGGTGACTGAGAGAGGGGCTGATGTGCTCACAATCCACACCTACGATCTTTCGCCATTTGAAACTCACGGAGTGCACCGCAAATTATTTATGAAAAGACGGATTAGATTTTCGCTTTCGGAGTTTGCCCAGCGCTTCGTCAAAGGACCTAATTTACCAAATGGCGGGCAACTTGATACGGCCGTTCGACGAGTTTTAGGTCTTGGTTGATTACATTTTTGAATGAAAAGCGTACGAATTGGTTAAAACTATTCTGCCACTTGAGTGTGCGGATGACGTTTTGTGCACAATAATGAAACTTGATAACGGCTTCGCACATTTCTCCGTAAAGGAGACTAAGTTCGAAATGGCGAAAACGATTTTCGCGTCATTAGCTTGCGAGGAGCAGAGAAACATGAAATTAAAAGATACATCAAAGAAATTTCCCGCTAGCCCGGCGGAATGGGCTGCTGTGATCGACGCCGCGCCGGGTAAAAATCGCCGAGCCAGCACGCTTGAAATAGCGCAGTGGGATGATGCTATTGTCGTTAACGGCGGCGGTTACAAAGCTGTGCGTGCGGCAGTTGCTGCCAAATCTGCTCAACGCAAACAAGGCGAACGTGGTGCGCAGGTGGAACCCACTAAGCAGCTGGTCAGTGTTCGTTACAGCCCAGAAGTATTGGCGTTTTTTCGCGCAGGTGGAGCGGGATGGCAAACACGCATGGACGAGGCGTTAAAGCAGTGGGTCATAGTGCAATCGCGAACTTAAAACGCGTTGCGGGTGGCGTAGTCGAGCTATGCGGCGCACCAATGTGACGGGCTTGAATTGACAATGTCCACCCTGCGCTACAGGCTGAAATTAAAGTCAAACCACTTTCGGCGCTATCTTCCCCTCGCCCACTTCAATTGCACACATTTGCCTATGCTTTGTAATCAGTTACGCGCATCGTAGCGATCCGAATGACCGGCCCCTCGTATTCAAGTAAACCCTGAATATAGGATAACTTTATGGTTTTTTTCTCTGGCGCCAAGGTAAGCAAAGCCTTTTTGCCCTCCACTTTCACATTCACGCGCATGCCAGGCTTTAACCCGAGCGCCGTACGCACAGCCACAGGAAGTACAATTTGCCCCTTCGTCGAAATCAATACTGCACTCATTGCGAATCTCCAGAAGTTTTACTAAGTTGGGATCTTGGTCAGAAAAATCAGTTGCTGCAATGGGGTTAACTTAGCAGGCACATCATCTTGCGACAATTAAACGCGTGTACGTAATTTAAACTACACTACGCCTATGACAAATGCCGCCCAACAATTGCTCTCAACTTTTAATACCCTGCCGAAAAAAGCGCAAAAAGAGGTATTACTTACGCTGCTGCGTCTACCTTTGGAGGTTTCTTACGCCGCGCCGACCGACGCCCAGCTTCGGCTCGCGGCTGAAGCGCTTTTCTTACGCATGGATCAAAGTGAAGCTAAAAATTGGAAGTTCCGCCGCGAGGAGAAGTTTGGCTAGTTGACCTTGGCATGACGGCTAAGGTACGGCCATGTCTTGTGATTAGTATTCCGCCCCAATAACCGGATCGATCAATTATCACCCTAATCCCGCACACCACAAGTGTTCGTGGGTCGCAGTTTGAAGTTCCGGTGGCAGTTCGATTCTTAAAAACGGGCGCTTTCGACGTACAAGGACTGGTGACAATTCCTTCAGCGTGGCTCGTGCGAAAAGTGGGTACGTTAAACGATACCCAAATCGAGTCCATTGAAGTTATTTTGTGCAAATGGCTTGGAATTGCAACAGTATCCATTTCGTAGATGCCCTATTTTCGGGCATCTACAGCACATTTTTATCACTCCTACACGAAGTCATCATGACCCAAGTCAGGCATCAACGTAGCCGCCGTAAAACCCTAGTCGCCACAACAGCCGTTGTAGGTGGCGTTGGACTAGGTGCCGTGGTCACGGCGTTGGTGCAGAGCTTAAAGCCCTCTGCCGATGTGCTGCTAGCTTCTGCGGAGGGCGTACGGCAGGTGATTAACCTCGGCAATCTTGCACTAGGGCAGAGTCTAAAAATTGACGTCATGCATCAGCCGATCATAATTTTGCACCGCACCTCTGCGCAATTGCAACGCCTCGCAGAAGTCGATGCGCATTTGGCTGACCCTGCTTCGATTCAATCGCAACAGCCCGAATTTGCTAAAAATCGATTTCGGTCAATGTATCCGCAATTTCTAATTGTGAATACGACCTGCACGCATTTAGGCTGTGTCGTGAAGCAGGTTTCAGCCGAGGACGCGCCAAGTCATGCAGGCAACGAGGGTTTGCCTGAGGGCTTTTTCGCCTGCCCTTGCCATGCCGCAAAATTTGACCTCGCAGGTCGTGTGCTCAAGGGTATGTCAGCGCCAACAAATTTGGTTGTGCCGAACTATAAATTTATTTCGGCTACTGAAGTTGTATTTGCGCACCATAAAGACAACTTTTAAGTGCATTGCGATTCGATTGTGCTCAGTTAAAACCTTGAAGGTGCCCTAAAACAGGGCGTCTTCAAGGTGTTTAATCTATGCTCAGCGCTGTGAAGCTATTCCTTCACAAACACCGAATCCGCAATCGCTTCATTGACCTTAAACTTCCGCCAGTTAATGTCCATCCACTTAATGCCGTCAAAATATAACCGCAGCCTAGCTGGTTGTAAAAAATTTACGTTCGGCGCACGTTTGAAGTCGGAATATATTCTGTGGTGAAAGCCGATTTCGGTGGTGAAGGCCACGCTGCGGATGTAGCTTTTTTCTTGGTCGATTAAGAAGGTGGTGATGGCTTTTTTTGGATCGGTTATTTGCACCACGTAGCAGGGAAAGCCTTCAATTTGATCATCGGCTAGGCGCTCGACGGTGAAGCCCTCGCGTTGCGCAAAGCGCAAAATGCTAAAGCCAAAATTATTGCTCCACGAGAAGTGTTTCTCAAAGGGCTTGGCTTTGTCGCTCATGTAGTTGTGGGTGTTTTTGCCGTCAAAAATTAGCTGTAAAAAAGGTACTTTTGCGGCCTTGGCGTCGATGCGCACTTTGCCGTTGGCTTGTCTGGCGGCGTCGCTATCGGTGGGGAAAATGCGATACAAGGCGTAGTCGTCAAAGCGCATTTGGTTGGCGGCATCGGTGCGGCCGTAGGGTGTCCACACTGCATCGCCGCGTAATTCAAGGGTTTTGGGGAACTGCCATGCATCGCCACCGGCGGCGTCGACGGCTTGTTTTAGGATTTGTTTAGCCGTAAGGGTGGGCGAGGGAGTTTGCGCTTGGGTGAGTAGGGGCAGGAAGAGGCAAAAAATTGCGGTTAGGAATTTCATGGTGGAGCCTTTGGAAAGTGTTGTTGCGGTGGATTATTAACCTTCTTCGCAGTGTTTGACTGCCCCCTCTCCCCAGCCCTCTCACGAGGGGAGAGGGAGCTTAAAACCCGAAGCGTCTATGAGCGACCACTGGCGCTTCAGTTGTGCGCCTAGCTTTTCGCTTTCTTCAATATCCCCAATTTATCCCCTAGCGCGATTAAGCCCGCAAACATCGCCACGGCCAGTACCACCGCTAAAAACGTGGTGGCAAGTGCAAATGGGATGCGGGCTAAGGCTAGGGGTGAGAGGATTAACCATGCGCCGATTGCGCCGCAAATGCCGCACGTGCCGAGGGCTAAAACCGATAACAATATAGATTTCATTTCTTTTCCTTTTAGCCTAAATTAGGCGCTAACCAACGGTTTACTTCCGCCTCGGTGACGCCTTTACGCTTGGCAATGTCCGCCGCTTGATCTGTGCCTATTTTGCCTACTGCAAAATAGCGCGCTTTTTCATGCGATAAATAGAAGCCGGATACTGCTGCTGTGGGCCACATGGCGAAGCTTTCTGTTAGCGTGATGCCAGCGCGGACGGGTACTTCTAGGGCGTCGAAAAGTGCTGCCTTTACCGTGTGATCTGGGCATGCTGGGTAGCCGGGTGCTGGGCGAATGCCGACGTATTTCTCAGCGATCATTTCATTGTTGTCTAGCGCTTCAGTTTTGGCGTAGCCCCAGTATTCACGGCGTGTTTGGGCGTGTAGATATTCGGCAAAGGCTTCGGCCAGCCTGTCTGCCAAGGCCTTCACCATAATGGCGCTGTAGTCGTCTCCTGCAGCTTCAAACGCCTTGGCGCGTTCATCGGCGTTGATGCCGGTTGTGACCGCAAATGCGCCTGCGTAGTCAGCCACGCCTGTGCTTAGCGGGGCTACAAAGTCGGCCAAACAAAGGTTTGGATTGTCGTTATTTTTTTGGTTTTGCTGGCGCATGCCGTGCCACGTTAGCGCAATGGTTTTGCGCGTTTCATCGGTGTAGCAAATGATGTCGTCGCCAACGCTATTGGCAGGCCAAAACCCGACCACGCCGTTAGCCTGCACCCAACGGCCATCGACCATGCGTTTTAGCATTTTTTGCCCTTCTACAAACACGGTAGTGGCGGCCTCACCCACGACGGCATCGGTCAAAATATCGGGGTACTTGCCCCATAAATCCCATGACTGAAAAAACGGACTCCAATCGATATATGGCACGAGCAAATCTAGTGCTACATTTTTAAATGTTTTAGGGCCTAACCATTTTGGTTTTACGGGTTTGGTATTTGCCCAATCAATTTTGTCGGCGTTCGCGCGAGCTTCCGCCAACGTCACTAACACCACGCCCTTTTTATTGGCATGTTGCTCGCGCACTTTTACATAATCGGCTTGTACGTCATCAATGTATTTTTGACGTAACTCTGGGCTGAGCAAATTGGTGCAAACGCCCACCGCACGGGACGCATCAGGCACCCACACGGTCGGGCCATTGGTGTAATGCGGCTCAATTTTTACGGCCGTATGCGTGCGGGAGGTGGTGGCACCGCCGATAAGCAACGGAATCGTAAAGCCACGCCGCTGCATCTCGCTGGCTACATAACTCATCTCTTCAAGCGATGGGGTAATAAGGCCGGAAAGCCCCACAATATCGGCACCTTCACGTTGTGCCGCATCTAAAATTTTATCGCAACTGACCATCACGCCAAGGTCAATTACCTCATAGTTATTGCATTGCATCACCACACCTACAATATTTTTACCGATGTCGTGAACGTCACCTTTCACGGTGGCCATAATTACTTTGCCCTTGGCTTTCGCATCCGCTGCACCGGTTAAGCGCTTTTCTTCTTCAATGAATGGCACCAAATGGGCGACTGCTTGCTTCATCACGCGGGCGGATTTCACCACCTGCGGCAAAAACATTTTGCCCGCACCAAATAAGTCGCCCACCGTGTTCATGCCGTCCATTAGCGGACCTTCGATTACTTCAATAGGGCGTTTAGATTCAAGCCGTGCAGCTTCGGTATCTTCAACAATAAACTCCGTGATGCCTTTAACTAACGCGTGGGATAGTCGCGTTTTTACCGGCGCATCGCGCCACGCCAAATCCACCACATTAGTTTTGCCCGCACCCTTGAACCGTTCGGCTAATTCAACCAATCGCTCGGTGGAATCAGGGCGGCGATTTAGAATGACATCTTCCACATGCTCGCGTAATTCCGCCGGTATTTCGTCGTAAACGCCCAACTGGCCTGCATTTACGATGCCCATCGTCATGCCTGCTTTAATGGCGTGATACAAAAATACGGTATGAATCGCCTCGCGCACGGGCTCGTTACCGCGAAATGAAAAGCTCACGTTGGATACGCCGCCGCTAATTTTTGCAAACGGTAGGCGACGTTTAATTTCTGCCGTGGCGTTTATAAAATCCACCGCGTAATTGTTGTGTTCTTCAATGCCAGTGGCCACGGCAAAAATGTTGGGGTCAAAAATAATATCTTCAGGCGGAAAGTCGCACACGTCCACTAGCACCCGATACGAGCGTTCGCAAATTTCTACTTTGCGGGCGTAAGTATCGGCTTGGCCTTGCTCGTCGAAGGCCATCACAATTACCGCTGCGCCATAGGCACGTACTTTGCGCGCGTGTTCGATAAACTGCGCCTCACCTTCTTTAAGCGAGATGGAATTGACCACCGCTTTGCCCTGCACGCACTTCAAGCCAGCCTCAATGACGCTCCATTTTGAGCTATCAATCATAATCGGCACGCGCGAAATATCGGGCTCGGCGGCGATTAAATTTAGAAACGTCACCATCGCTAATTTTGAATCCAACATGGCTTCATCCATGTTGATGTCGATTACCTGCGCGCCGTTTTCTACTTGTTGGCGCGCAACGGTTAGCGCTGCATTGTAGTCGCCATTCAAAATCAGTTTTGAGAAAGCTTTGGAGCCAGTGACGTTAGTGCGCTCACCTACGTTTACGAATAGCGATGTGGCGTCTACATTCAAAGGCTCTAGGCCGGAGAGCCTTAATTTATGGGCGTCTTCAGGCATTACGCGCGGTGCAAATTTAGCGACTTCACCCACAATAGCGGCAATGTGCGCGGGCGTGGTGCCGCAGCAACCGCCTGCAATATTTAACCAACCATTACTTGCCCACTCATGTAAAAACGCGGCAGTTTGTGCGGGCTCTTCATCGTATTCTGCCATTGCATTTGGTAGCCCAGCGTTGGGGTGCGCAGAAATGCGGCAGGTGGCAATACGGCTTAATTCTTTAATAAACGGGCGCAACTGCTCGCCGCCCAAGGCGCAATTAAAGCCGATTGAAATTGGTTTGGCGTGTGCCACCGAGCTATAAAACGCTTCAGCGACTTGGCCTGATAAGGTGCGTCCGGAATTGTCAGTGATCGTGCCGGAAATCATTACCGGCAAGCGATCAGCAAAGGCGATATTGCGGGCACTGTAATACTGTTCAATGGCGTAGATAGCGGCTTTAGCGTTGAGCGTGTCGAAAATAGTTTCGATCAAAATAATGTCGGCACCGCCGTTAATCAAACCACTCAATGCTTCTTCGTATGCGGTTGCTACTTGGTCAAAACTCACGGCGCGAAAGCCAGGGTCATTCACGTCTGGCGACATCGACAAGGTGCGATTCATCGGTCCCAATACGCCCGCAACAAAGCGCGGTTTATCTGGTGTGGAATATGCATCGGCCACGCTTCTTGCCAACTTCGCTGCCTCAAAGTTTAGCTCAACCACCAGCGCTTCCATGTGGTAATCCGCCATGGAAATAGAAGTTGAATTAAACGTGTTGGTTTCTAAAATATCAGTGCCAGCGGCCAAATATTGACCGTGAATTTCGCTAATGATGGCGGGCTGCGTTAACGTGAGCAAATCATTATTGCCGCGCAAATCACTTTTCCAGTCCGCAAAACGCGCGCCGCGATATTGCGCTTCAGTAAGCCGATGGTTTTGAATCATCGTGCCCATAGCGCCATCAAGCACCAAAATACGAGTGTTGAGAGCGGCAAAAAGTTGTGCGCGGCGGGCAAGGGTGGATTGCAAATTGGTTGCGGCTGTATTTGTGTTGGCTGTCATTAATTTGTACTTAATATTTAGCAGCTAATTTTACTCGTTTCTGAGCGAATCAAACAGCATAATTACTCGGCTTTGCGGGGTTTTGGGCGCGGCAAGCGGCAGGGCTTAAAACAGTGGCTATAATCAAAGTCTTCTTTGTTGAAAAGCAGGCTGCCATGAAACACCTAAAACCGCTCGAAACCGCCGCATTGCTTAGCACCACGCCCAATGCTGTGTTTGTGGATTGCCGTAGTGAGATGGAATATTTATTTGTCGGCCATCCCGTGGGGGCGATGATGATTCCGTGGAACGATGGGCCGGACTGGGACGTCAATCCCCATTTTGTCGCGCAGGTAAAAAAAGCGGTAGGGCAATCGGTTGATCGACCCATCGTGATTATTTGCCGCAGCGGTAGCCGTAGCGTAGATTCTGGCAAGGCGCTGGAGGCTGCAGGGTTTACAAATGTAATTAACGTGCTGCACGGCTTTGAGGGCGATCTCGATGACGCACATAAACGCGGCACCACCAACGGCTGGCGTTTTGATGGCCTCGCGTGGGAGCAGTGCTAGGTGACGCTTAAAACTGTCTATGGCACTGCCGCAATAATTGGCGCAATACTGCCGTATGCCACGTATTTCGGCTATCTTCAGGCTGTGCCGGGTGCTGCGGGGGCGTTATCACTGGCTTGGGGCTCGCCGATTGCAGCGGCAACATTGATGGATTTTTCAATTTCATGTTTGGTGTTTTGGGTGTTTTTATTTGCTGAATCAAAGCGTTTGAATATGAAGCACGCATGGTTTTTTGTGCTGACTAATTTGGTGATTGGTTTGTCGTTTGCGTTGCCTGCATTCTTGTATTTTAGAGAAAAAAGTAAGCCCAACTGATGCCAACTATGCCGGCAAATTACCCCAGTCTGCGCACCGCGTGGACGGTTTGGGGCTTAGGCGCGGCACTGTACTTTATTGCTTTTTATTTGCGCGTAGCCCCTGCGGTTTTAACCAATGAGCTCACCGTTGATTTCGCGTTAACGGCTGCAGCGCTCGGTAATCTATCGGCGTTTTATTTTTACAGCTACGTCGCTATCCAAATACCCACGGGTATCTTGGCTGATACCTTAGGCCCGCGCAAGTTGCTCACTATCGGCTGTGCGGTAGCTGCCCTAGGCACGCTGGTGTTTGCAGTAGCGCCCACGGTGTGGTGGGCAAATTCAGGCCGCTTGTTAATTGGTGCTGCTGTGGGCGTGGCCTTTGTGGCGATGCTAAAGCTTGCCAGCCGCTGGATGCATCCCAAACAGTTCGCGCTCACATCTGGTGTGGCGCTGGCTACGGGCGTGTTGGGGGCTGTGTGTGCGGGCGTGCCGCTGCGCTGGTTGGTAGATGCATTCGGCTGGCGCGCCACTATGATGGGTTCAGCCGCGCTCACGCTACTGCTTGCTTTCGCAACGTGGATCATCGTGCGCGATGACCCAAGCGAGCGCGGTTATGTTAGTTATGCAGACACGAAACCCGAACATAAAGTGGCTGGAGATAGCCTATTTAAGGGTATCTCCAAGGTTCTTAGCTATAAAAACACATGGCTTCTATTTTTAATTCCGGGTTGCATGCCAGCAATGGTGCTCAGTTTTGCAGGGCTTTGGGGCGTGCCGTTTTTAACTACGCACTACGGCAAAACGCCCGCGCAAGCAGCTAGTTTGTGCTCCTTTATGATGATTGCGTGGGCCGCTGGAAGCCTTTGTTTCGGTGCAGCCTCAGACCGTTTGGGGCAACGCAAACCCTTATTTTTAGCAGGCCTTGTGGCTAGTAGTGTGTTTTTTGCAGTGCTGATTTATGTTCCGCAATTACCTACTTTTTGGCTTTGGTTGGTGATTGGTGCGACAGGTTTTAGCGCCGGTTGTTTTATTGTCACCTTTGCCTTCGCAAAAGAATCTGTGCCCGTGGCTTACGCAGGCACGGTGTCAGGCGTGTCGAACATGGGTGTGATTCAAGGGCCTATGTATATGCAGCCGCTAATTGGTTGGTTGTTGGATCATTCCACCGATGCCACAATCACCACGCTTGCAAGTGGCGCCACTAAAAAATTATTTAGTTTTGAGGCCTACCAAAATGGCTTTCGCTGGGTGTTGCTGTGGTGCGCTGTATCGTTCATTTTATTGTTACTTACGCGGGAAACGTATTGCAAGCAATTCGACGGCCACGGGTCAGATATTAAATAGCCTGTAAATTGCGCATTCGCATTGACCCAACCCAACACACGCAGCCCGTGCCCACTAGCGCCAGCATCGAAAACGCCATCCATGCGCCAGAATGCGAAACCAGCGGCGAGATGATGCCCGCCACCACCACATTTACGCTGGCTGATACAAAGCTTTGCAGCGATGCCGCCATGCCGCGCCGCGTGGGAAACATATCCAGCACCGTGATGGTGAGGGCGGTAGAAGTCATGGAGCTACCGATAGCATACAAAAATATCGGCACCATCGCCCACGGCACGGCGGGTGTCATGGTCGCGTTATAAATCATGTTTAAAACAGCGGCGCTCAGCATGATTTTGTAGCCGTTGCGAATCGTTTTAGCAGGTGTCCATTTGCCAGCTACGCGGCCAGAAATCATGGCACCGGCCATCACGCCGAAGATGCCGGGAATAAACAAATAAGCAAACTGGGTCGGCAGCAAATTAAGTGTTCCTGGCAGATAAACTGGTGCTGACATAAAGTATAAAAAGAAGCCGTTAAAGTTTAGCCCCATCGCCAGCGACAGCAAGATAAACGGCACATTCATGCCCACTTCGCGATAGCCCGCAAACAGCGCGCCCGGCCGAAACGATTGGCGGCTTTCGACGGGCAAGGTTTCATGCAAAGTAAGGGCGCTAGTCAGCAACAACACGGCGGTAAATATCGTCAACAGCCAAAAAATAGATTGCCAGCCAAACCACACAAAAAAGTAGCCGCCGATAATCGGCGCAATGGCGGGCGCGATGCCAAACCATAACGTCACCATTGCCATAAGCCGCTGGGCATCAGCCCCTTCGTATAAATCGCGGATCATCGCGCGGCCTACCACCATGCCAGCACCTACTGAAATTCCCTGCAGCGCTCTAAAAAATAATAGCTGTGTTAACGTGGTGGAAAGCGCACAACCAGCCGAGCCGATACAAAAAAACACCAAGCCCCACAGTATGATCGGCTTGCGTCCAAACGCATCTGATAGCGCGCCGTGAAACAGCATCATCACGGCAAACCCAGCCAAATAAACTGATAGCGTTTGCTGCATTTGCACCGGTGTTATTTTTAGCTGCTCGCCCATGCCGGTGAAGGCCGGAATATAGGTGTCAATTGCAAATGGCCCCAACATACCAAGAGCTGCCAACATGAGCGCTAACGCCCATTTTGGCGTGTCGTGATGCTGGTGTGGAACGGGGCTTGCTTGTGGTTCTGGTGATGACATTAAGAGCTATTTTTTATTCTGTAAATGACTGGAAAGTGCCGTCAATAGGGCTTCTATACGATTTAAAGTGGCCAGCGTTTCGGCAGCCGTATCATTGGGTAAGGTTAACGCCTGCACACGTGCTGGGTTGCGTAAGGCGTCGCGCGCCTCTAAAATTTTTGCGCGAAATTCATGCGCATCGATAATGCCCGTGAGCTCCATATTGGCTTGATGCATACTGGAACCGCCTGCGGTTTCAAACTTCAGCACACTCAAATTAAAATGCCGCAAAATAGGCCCTTCTACAAAGGTGACGTCCTGAATGTTTTCAAGCGGTATGGTTTTTTCAACCTGTACCAAAATACCCTTGCGGAAGCGCAGCGATTTATCCGTCAACACGCAATCAAGCTTATGAAAATAATGGTTTGACCACCACTGCCCCACGCCGCAAAACCAAATAAGTGCTAATGGCAAACCAATGATGGTAATTGCCAGCGTAAAGCCAATCGTTACGGTTAAATAAGGCTTTATCAGCGGGTTAAAACTAGCTTTGTTTTCCATAGGGTGCGCTTAGTTGAAATGGATGCAATCAGTATACCTAAACGCTTGCGCACCAAGTCGATAGGGGCAATATAATGTGTGGCTATGATGCCAATATCCGCACCCATTTTGTACACCTTCCGTCGCTGCCCCTACGCCATGCGCGCCCGCATGGCCATTGCGTATGCAGGCGTGCAAGTAACGCAGGTAGAGGTAGCGTTACGGGCAAAGCCTGCAGCCATGTTGCACGCGTCACCCAAGGGCACGGTGCCGGTTTTGGTGTTGGTCGACGGCACGGTTTTAGAGCAGAGCTTACACATCATGCAATGGGCGCTGCAGCAAAATGATCCTGACGGTTGGCTGCGAAACGATGCGCTAAGTTCACCGTGGATTGCGGAAAACGACGGCGAATTTAAGGTGCGTTTAGATAAGTACAAATACGCCAGTCGCCACCCAGAGTTGCCGCAAGACGCGCATCGCGAAAATGCATTCGCGTTTTTGCATAAGCTTCGTGATCGGCTCGCGCAACAACCTTTTTTGCAAGACGAGAATCTAAGCGCTACCGACATCGCCATCATGCCCTTCGTGCGTCAATGCGCACAGGTAGATAGAAAATGGTTCGATAATGTGGCCGGAGACGCCCTAACTGCGTGGCTTCGCAGGCTAGAGAATTCGGCATTGTTTGCAAAAATAATGGCTAAAAGCGAAGAGGCAGTGTGATGCAAGTTAAATCAGCAATGATTGTTTTGTGGTTAGTTTTGCTTAGTCAAACGCTAAATTGCTTTGCCGCATCGGTAATGACTGACGCTGAAAAAAAGCAGCGAATTGAGGCCATGATTGCCCAGTTTGAATCAAGATTTAGCGTGCCGCAAATAGATGGAGCAACCGCCATAAAAATGATGCCCGATGCAGCCGTGTTATTTTTAGACGCCCGCGAAGACAAAGAAATTGCCGTCTCAAAAATCCCCGGCGCAATAAGCAAACGCGAGTTTGAGCAAAACCCAGTGCAATACAAATCCCGCAAAATTATCGTCTATTGCACCATCGGCTACCGTAGCGCCGCCTACGCAACGCAATGGAATAAGCGCGGCTACACCATGCAAAACCTTAAAGGCAGTTTGTTGCTGTGGGCTCACGCGCAAGGCGCGTTGGTAGACGCAACGGGTGCTGCAACTAAGCAGGTGCACGTGTACGGGCGAGATTGGGATTTGCTGCCCGCAGCGTATCAGGGGCGGTTTTAGCGCGTTTGACACTGCCTGAAGATGCCCTAAAGTAGCCGCGAGTGTCCATCGAAACCGCGCACTGGCCTTGAGCATTGGCGGATAATCGGCGGCTAAATTTTTGTTACCACGTAGGGCGGCGCAAAGCGAAGCCTGCCCACCATCGGTGTACGCAAATTAGCGTTTTTCGCTTTTCCACCAAGGCGTGGTTGACGCCGGCAAGTCACTTTCTTTTGCTTGTGCAAAAAGAAAGTAACCAAAGAAAA